>CAYSHZ010000011.1:0-27010 GCA_964430905.1 uncultured Thermoanaerobaculia bacterium
TTCGAGAGAGCCGTTCTTCAAAAGAGGGCTTTCTCCGACCTTCTCTCTCGAACCATCAGCCCGCTCCGCGTGCTGCCGGGCTGGTTCTAGGAGGGTGTAGGGCATTGAATCTGCGCTGCCTTTCGGGCGTCGTAAAGGCCCTTTTTCGTTGCATTCTCTGCCCGTACGGTAAGTACAGAGTCTCGAATGGGCCTCAAATGGTAAGCACGACCCTCCGAAACCCATCCACCGCCAATGCCATACAGCCTCCTCACGGGATTCATGGGTGTGTTTGCCCAGGTGGACGAAGTCCACAGCCGGAAGGGGCGTTCGTTCATCGGAAATATATTTCTGAGGAATAGACGCCCCTTCCGGTGAACCCGCCTTGGCGGGTGGGCAAATTTCGAGAGCCTCGGCTCACACCTCTGTGCTCCTCTGTGTACTCTGAGTCTCTGTGGTGAATAATGCAAGAAGCTGAGCTGATAGCTGATGGTTGATAGCTGATGGCCGATGACTCCCCTATACTCCCTGGTCATGACAGCATCACGTTGGTCTGCCTTGACGACGCCAGGGGCATGGGTACTCCTGGCTGGCGGAATGGCATTACTGGGGCTCCTTCCCTCATCCCAGGGGCTCTGGCTTTCCCTCGCCGTAGTGGCGGCCTTTGGCCCCTCTGGTTGGCTGGCACCTGGGGGTTGGCGTCGAAGAGCAGCAGAGGCCTTATTGCTTCCGCCGGCCGTGATTCTGGTCATGGTAGGGCCCGCAGTGATGCGCCAGATGATGGTGGCGCCCCTGATTTTTTTGGGTGCGTGGGCCGCATGGTCTGCTGCCGTCAATCGGCTTCCGGGAACGTGGGGGCAGGTTGTCGTGACTTCGTTCTTCGGTCTGGCGTCGAGGCTGGTCCTCGGATTCTCGGGAGTGCCCGAAGGCTGGGTGGGGGCCGGGGGGACGATCGTCGCATCGGTTGTTGTTCCGGGCATCCTCGCTGCCGTGAATCCTGCGCTGGGTCTGGTGGGCGTCTTCCTGGGCCTGGTGGTTACCCTTCATGGTGGCGGCCCAATGGCGTGGGTCGTGATCGTTGCTGTCCTCGCGGTCGTGTGGTTTCTTGATTGGAGGGGCCGGCAGCCTGGAGGGATGCAGGGGGTTGCTGGACTGTTTCCCGGGCTCGGGGCGGTCATGGTCGTGATGGTGGCCCTGGGCACGTGGGAAAACGTGCCCCTGGGCCATGTGCTTCCTGGGCTGAACTGGATCGGTGGAGTGATCCTGCTGGTCATCCTGGCGATTTCTCTCCGGTTGCCTCCCGCAGCTGCCGGTGCGTGTGCTCTGCTGGCGTGTTTGATGATTGGACCGACGATGGTTCCGACGCCGGAAGGCGGTGCCATCAAACTCGACAAGCGTCACCGCCATGCGCCGTTGCGTATGGGAACCGGGAGTTCCTATCTTTTGGACGTCCGCGGCGAAGGCCTGGGACCCATTGGCGAGGGCGACAAGGTTGCAACGATTGCCATTGGTTCGAGGAAATTGGCGTTGAGAGTTCACCGGGATGCAGCCGGCCGGGTTGGTGTCGTTGGGCCTGATCTGAAGAACAGGCCGGGTGTTCTTGGCCAGGGGATTTGGCGGCCAACAAACTCTGGTTGGCGTCGTGCTGACCGGGTGGTTCTGGAGGTGCCTGAGGGCGTGGCGCCGACGATCACCTTGCGGTCAGGTCTGCCAGGGAATGTCGTCTTGAGATTGATGGCTTCCGGCCCTTCGAAACCCACTTCACCCCGAGATGCCGGGGCTGATCGTTGGCTCTGGATGACGGCCGCTGTCGTGGCCCTTCTGCAACTGCTTTCCGGCTTGTGGTATCAAAGGGTTTCTTGGGTTGGGTGGATGTTGTTGACGGCGGGCATGATTGCCACCCGTCTGGCGGTGGAACCATTCCATCTGATTGTCGAGCGTCATTGTGTTGACCTGTGTCTGGCGGCGTTTCTGATGGCATGGGTACCGGCGGCGGCCATCTGGATCAGACGAGAACGCGTGTTTCTTGCGGTCGCTGTCTTTCTGGTTCCGATGGCCTTGGCAGTGCCTCATCTGACGCCGTCCCTGTGGGGTGATGAGCCCTATCATATTGCGTTGATGGAAAGCGTAATTAAGGATCATGACCTCGACCTGGAAAACAACCTTGGAGGGACCGGAGAACTTCGGAAGATCCTTCTTTCTTCAGAACATCTATTCCAATCTCCGGTGCTTGCCGGGCTCCTCCTGCCGACCTTTCTGCTTGCAGGCAGAACGGGGGCATTGATTGTGTTGGCATTGGGTGGTGCTGCGTTGGTGGCTCTGGTCGTTCGGCGCTACCGTCCGCTTCGTGGACCTCCGGTTCGGGCGGTCTTCATCCTGGTACTGATTGCGTGTACGACCTTTCCTCTGGTGACCTTTTCGACCCAGATCTGGCCGGGATTGCTGGGGGCTCTGGTCGTGGCCGCCATGCTGGTGCTCAATAGGCGGGGGCGCGGTGGACGGGTTGTCAGTGCGGTCCTCGCCCTGGTGGCCGTTGCGGCCAAGACGCGCATGGGGCTCATCGCCCTCCCGGTTGCCCTGGCGGGTTGGTGGCGCGGCAATCGACGGACACGGTTGATGGGCCTTGCCGTGGTCGGAGTGGCGACGACGGGGGCCTTGATCGTCGGGTGGTTGGCCATGGGACATCCCTTTGGCTTCTATCGACGCTTTCATCACCTCATTCCGGGTGATCCGATCCTGGCTCTGCGGGTGGTTGGTGGCCTGTTGTTTGATGTTGCCGGGGGGCTGGCGTGGACCGCTCCCCTGTGGCTCGTGGCTCTTGCAGCATTTCCTCTCTTGTGGCGCCGTGGCGGAGATGGTGAGAGGGCGTTGCTGATTGGTGGCGGGTTGACATTGTTGGCATTGCTTCATTCGCCCGAGTGGTACGGTGGCGGTTCGCCCCCGGCGCGTTACCTGGTACCGATGCTGCCGGCGGTTCTTCTGGCTTTGGGCTTGTTGATTGCCCAGCCAACGGGTCGTCGCCGCGTGATTGTTTTTCTGTTTCCTGCGGCGTTTTTTTCGTGGTGGGCCCTGGTGACCCGCCCCCATTTCTCGGTCAATCCCGGGGATGGACGCTGGTGGTTGACCAACGCCTTGTCCCGCCGATTTGCGGCCGATGCCAGGTCCTTGTTCCCTTCGTTTCTGACTCCCAACGTAGCGACCCTGGTCGTCCCGCTGGTGTTATTAGGTCTTGGCGGGATCATCTGGTGGATCTGCCAAAAACCACGAAGAGCCTGGTGGCTGGTTCGTGTGGGTCCGGCCGTGTGGTTGATATTTGCGCTCGGCCTGGTTCTGGCGGTCGACCTTCGGGCAGATACTGTTGTCGAGGCGGAGAGCGCCCAAATCAGACGGCATGGCGGCCGGCCGATTCCTCCACGAGGGACGGTCAGTCGTTTCATGCATCCGGGCGGATGGCGGCTGGAGGATGGTGATGCCTTGGTGTTTCCCCTCAACCTGCGGGGTGACGAGAGGGTCGCGATTGAGGCTCGGATCCTGCCTCCGGGGTGGGCTGGGACCTTGAATGTGCGATGGGATGATGGTGTTGTTTCTCCATTGTCCATCCGCCGGGGTCGGCCGCTGGAGTTGATCGGGGTGCCGGGTTCACCGGGTCCCGGGCGGCGACGTCTTCATCTGGAGTGGGTCGCGAACACCGAGGCCGCTCTCTTTGTTGATCGAGTGATCGTCACGAAAGACTGAGTATGCGGTTGCTGTTTTTGGCCGACCGACTCTCCATTCGTGGGGGTGCCGACCTGCATCTGCGACAGGTCATCGAGTGGTGTGTTGGGATGGGCTGGAAGGTCACGGTGGCCGTGGGCCGGGTTGATCCCGGAACGATGCCGCCGGCGGGGGCTGAGTTGAAACGCATCCGGGGGTTGGCCGCATCGAAGGCGACGGCTGCGCGGCTCGAACGCCTGGGACGCTTGATGGAAGGCGCCGACGTCATTCATGCCCAGAACGTGATGAACCCGGAAGCTCTGCGTCGAATGGTCGGGACCGGGAAGGCTGTCATCACGGTTCAGGATCACCGTATCTTCTGCCCAGGGATGGGAAAGACCCTGCCCGACGGGATGCGGTGTCGTCGTCCCATGGGACAGGTGGATTGTTCGGTCTGCCTGGAGGATTCGTCCTACCGGGAGCAGATGGAGGAGTTGACGAGAGAGCGTCTCGAGGCTCTTCGTGGAGCATCCCTGGTCGTCCTGTCCCGCTACATGGCCGAGGAACTCGAGGCCGTTGGGGCGGGAGGTGCCGTGGTGATTCCCCCCTGGATTACCCAGGGCCCTTCGAAGAACACTCCCGGGGAGGTTCTGGTGATGGCTGGTCGTCTGGTTCGTCACAAGGGTATCGGTGATGGCTGGCGGGCCTGGATCGAGGCAGGGCGCCCCCTGCCCCTGCACGTCATGGGTGAGGGACCTGAGGTTCAGGAACTCGATGGCGCAGACCATATGGGCTGGGTCGACCATCAACGGTGCCTGGCCGGGATCGGCCGCGCAAGGGCTCTGATCTTTCCCTCCTGGTGGCAGGAGCCATTCGGCATGCTGGGGATCGAAGCCCTCGCCCAGGGGACCCCCGTAATCGCGTCGGTTACCGGAGGCATGAGCGATTGGGCTGACAGTGGGTGTATCGCTGTTGAGCCTGGGGACATCAGGGCTCTGCGAGCTGGAATCGAACGTCTGGCGGCGGATCCCGAGGCTGCCCTCGTACTGGGCGAAGCAGGCAGGGCAATGGTGGCTGAGAGGTTCTCAAGAAGGGTTGTTGCCCCTCGGCTCCGGGCCGTGTACGAGAATCGTTAACCAGAGAGGCTGTCTCAGAGTTTCTCTACGATGTCGCCACCGGTCAGTGTTTGAACGTCGGTGTCGGTTTGAATCATCAGGTGTCCGTCGGGGTTGACGCCGACGAAGGCTCCGGAGATGACGGCGCCAGAGGAGGTTTGGACGGTGATATTTTCACCCTTGGTGTGGATCAAGTAGTTTTTCCAGTGGTCCACGGATGGCCCCGGATTGTGCAGACTCTCGGTAAAGAACTGGAGGAAAGTGGTTGCCAGAGTCACGACTTGGTCCGTAAAGTCTCCCGTTCCGAGGATTTCGGTCAGGGATGTTGCCGGCGGACCACCCATCCAACCGGAGAGATCCGGTGTCTTGAGGATGTTGATGCCGATCCCCACGGTCGTAAGGAGCCGAGTGCCGTGCCGGGCGTGGATCAGAATTCCCCCCAGCTTATTTCCGCCGACCAGGATATCGTTCGGCCACTTGATACCGGCGTCCTGGACTCCAGCAGCTGTGACTGCCGTGTGGACTGCGGATGCCGCAAGCATCGGCAGTTGAGAAATCAGAGAGGGATCGCTCATGGCCCAGACGATGTTGAGATACAGTCCGCCGGCATCAGACGACCATTTTCGTTGAAATCGGCCCAGCCCGCCCTTTTGGGTCTCCGCAAGAATCAGGGTGAGGCTCAGAGGAATGTCCTCGGAATCCAATTGATCCATCAGTCGCCGGGCAAAGAGGTGGGTTGAATCCAGCTGATCGAAAATCAAGCAGTTTCTGGTCCACGAACCGACGGCAGATATCAGTCGGTCCCGGTCGAGAATGTTCACTCAGTTGGGCTCGGTCGATCCTGCAGCGCGTTCGATATCGTCCTCAAGTTCTCGAAGTCGTTCTCGAACGACGATCTCCGCCATGTCTGGGATGACGTCCCAGGCGATCTTCTCAAGGCGGTCCCCTGCAAGTTCGACAACTTTTCGGGCGATGCGGTCGATATCATCGTCGCTGAGTCGGCCTGTTGGTGTCTCGGCCATGTCTTCAATCGTGCCGCCCTGGTCGGAGAAAGCTTCAATCTCCGGTTCCGGTTCCGCGGCCGGTTCGACCTCGGACACCGTTTCTGCCACGATTTCGGGTTCGACTTCGGTCATTGGCGAAGGATCTTCGAGGGGACCGGTATCGGCGAGGGAATCAGTGTCGGGCCGGGCATCGACCTCCGGCAGCTCAAGAGGTTCTTCCTCGGTCTGGGGGCTCTCGAAGGGCCCTTCGCCAGAATCGGGCGGAACAACCTCGACCGCCTCGTCGGGAACTTCCTCGACGACCGGTTGAATCTCGGGTTCAACAACGGGTTGAGCGAACATGCCGGCAGTCGCCGCTTCAAAAGGATCCACGGCTTCTGCAAGGTCTGCCGCCGGAATCGGTTGGGTTGATTCGGACTCTGCCGGCTTTGCCTTTTCAGTCTCTTCCTGCTCGTTGTCAATCGGGGGCTCAATGGGGGTGGCCGGTTCGAATTCGATGCCATCATCCGGCACAACCTCTGTGAGAGAGTCAGGCTCAGAACCGGCAGCCTCCATCTCGGCAAATCCGGTTGATGTGAAATCCAGTCCTTCACGGGAATCTACTGCGTCAACAATCCCAGCGTTTTCCGCGGGTGGGGAGAGCATGGTTCCGAACTCAGAGTCGGACGAAGGTGCATCGGCAGGTGGCTGGAGAGGGGGCGGGGTGATGGAACCGTCATGAGTCGGGGGCGCCACTGAACCCGCAAATGCCTCGGGGGCAGGCGCTCCTGCGATCGATTCTGAAACCAGCCGTTCGACGGTCTCGACAAGGTTCCTCGCCTCAAAAGGTTTGGTGATGATTTCCGAACAGCCGGCAGCCAGGGCGCGGTCGCGATCAAACGGTTCGAAGGTTCCGGTCATCAGGATCACCGGCAGGTGAAGGGTGTTCGATTCGCTTTTGATGGCCTGGCATACCGAATAGCCGTCAGTTCCCGGCATGATCGTGTCGCAGATGATGATATCCGCGCCGCTTGAAGGCAATGCCGTGAGCAGTTCATCCCCGCTGGATGTGGCGATGACCTTGAAATCGGTATCGGAAAAGGTCAATTCGACAACTTTCTGAATCGTCAGACTGTCATCAGCGAGCAGGATCGTTTTGCTCATCGAGTCTCCCTTTGGTTCCGGTATCGGCCATCGCCCGGGACCTGATCGGTATCTCAGAGATCATTCCAAACAACCGGAAACACTACATTCAACACCAATTATTTATCACGATACGGGTCAAAAATCAACGGGTGATTCGCTTGAAACAACTGCTTTTCACTCTCCGGGCGATGATCGCCATACGATCAGGTATTGCCATGTCGCCGGTGGAAGGCCAGGGCCCTGAGGTGTTTTTCCGCGGCATCCTGTGTCGTTTGGTCCAGCCATCGTCTGAGGTCCGGCGGCGGATCGGCAGTAATCGACGAGGGCGGGACCAGGGTCCACCTCCGTAGTTCTGCGAGATCTCCCGGTCCCAGGTGTCTTCCGGACGGATGACATGAGAGACATTGGAATCCCTCCCCAAGAGACGGGACAACCACACCATCCACCAGTTCGGTTCCACACGTTGAACAGATATCGAACGGTGGGAGGAATCCTCCAAGTTTGAGCAGCCACAGCTGCGCATAGCCCAGGACTCCATCGGGAGGGATCCCCTCAAGGAGGGCTTTGAGGACAGCAATGCCGAGGCGATATCGGCGGGGAGCCGGTTCGCCCGGCGGGCAGAAAACCAGGATCAGTTCAGCGACTGCCGCTGCTGCCGTCGTTGCCTTGAAATTGCTTGTCAGTGGGAAGGAGGAAAGGATTGGATGGACGTCCCGAAAACCTGCCAGATCGGCAGTTGAACTTTGATGAATGCTGCACTGGACCTGGGAAAAAAGCTGGGTCGATGCGGCGCGGGGAGATCGACCACCTCGAGCTCGTCTGAAAACGCCTCGGACGACACCATGCTGTGGCGTCAGGACGCTGAGAAGCAGGTCCCGGTCACGGTAGTTTCGGGTGTCAAGTACCAGGGCTTCGTCGGAAAAGTCGACCACACTGAATTCTACCTTGGTATCACTGTGTATGCCGTCCGGTGTACCCTGGGATTGGAGGTTGGCATGTCCTCAGCTCTTCGTATCTTGATTGGCGTCGTTGTGGTGGTTCTTGTGGCCCTCGGCATCTATTGGATTTTGGGCCGCGGAGGCACGGATGAAGGTTCGGGGGCCCCTGCAGAGGTCGTCGAAGTGCCGACGGAGGTTCCCACCCCCTCGCTTGAGGAGCGTTTGTCCGAACGGCTCAAGGGGACAACCCTGGCCGGCAGTGATGCCATCGTTCGAGAAATGATGGCTGCGTTATCGTCGCAGCCTGAGGTAGTCGTGTGGCTCGCCAACGAGGATTTGGTTCGGCGATTTGTCGCCTCGGTGAACCTGGTCTCCGAGGGCAAGAGTCCCAGGAGCCAGTTGGAGTTTCTCAAACCCAAGGGCCGTTTCTCTGTAGACCGGCGTGGCGAGGGATGGGTCACTAATCAAAAGGGTTTTCGACGTTATAATACTGTGGCAGAGGCATTTACCGGGCTGGATGTCGAGGGGGCCGTTCGGGTTTTTTCGGAACTTGAACCTCTGATCGATGAGGCACAGAGGGAAATCGCACCACCGGGTGTGTCCTTTCGGATGACGCTGAAAAAGGCGATCAATCATCTATTGGCGGTTCCTGTTCTCCAGAGTGATCCTCCCCTTGACCTCAAGGTGGTCACCTACAGTTACCAGGATCCCTCGATCGAGGGACTGTCGGAGGCTCAGAAGCAGCTTCTGAGGATGGGTCCCGAAAATGTCATGCGGGTTCAGGCGAAACTCAGGGAACTCGAGGCAGGACTGGGACTGTAAGAGGTCATGAGAGGGGTTCGTGCCGTCCTCTTCGATATGGATGGGACGCTGATCCGCTCTGATTTCGACTGGCCGGCCATCAGACGGGAACTGGGGGTCGAGGGACCTTCGATCATCGATGCCCTCAACGCCCTTGCAGAGCCCCAGAGGACCGAGAGTTGGGCGCGCCTTGAAGCGATCGAAAGGCAGGTCTGCATCGGAGCCGTCGTTGTCGAGGGGGCGGAGGCTCTTCTGGCGCTGTTGAGGCGTCGCGGTCTTCTGGTTGCTCTGGTCACCAATAACTCGACGGAGAATACCGAGAGCCTGATCGGTCGATTCCACTTGGAATTCGATACCGTAATCACTCGGGACAGCGGATTGTACAAACCGTCGGGAGCACCCCTGGTCGAGGCGATGCGTCGTCTTGGAGCGGCTCCTGATGAGACAATCGCAATAGGGGATTCCAACTACGATCTGCGTGCGGCCAGGGAGGCCGGTTGCCGACAGGTGATCATCGTCAACGGCGGATGCAGCCAGTGGGGTCACGCCGCTGATCTGGCGTTTGAGGACCTTGGTGAATTGGCCGGGTTTTTCGAAGAAGCCCTGGCCCAGAGATCGTGAGGAGCCCGCGCTGTACCGGTTTGATCACCGCTCCAGTCGTTTGATCTTCTTCTTGATGGCCCTGGCCTCCTTCTTGCGCCGTGCGTCCTTCAGGAGATCGTACTGAAGTCTCAGGCTCGGCAGGAGCCGGGGGTCGTCCTCACCCCAGGTCCGCTCCATGCTTGAGATCAGTTTCTGATTGGCCTCTGCAGCCTCGGTGTTGCGTTGCCGGGCCAGCAGCAGGTCAATTTCAGTGCGGAGTGCCAGTTGGGCTTGTTGGGATGTGGAACCGCTGCTTTTCTCCAGAAGGGCAACACGATCAATCTGGAAATCGGTGGCAGCCTCGAGATCGCCCTGCATAACGGTGACGCGAACCAGTCGGTCCAGGGTCTGGAGCCGAGCCGAGTCGTCTTGGGGTTCTTCGGCCCGTTCGAGGGTGTTCTGCAGGGTCAGTGCGTCTGCTGCGGTTTGGAGAGCATCCGGGTCCTCGGTGACGGCCATCAAATCGATGACGGAGGCGCTCTCCCGCCGGACCGCAGCCCACGAAATATCGGCATCGAGGCGAGCAGTTTCCAGTGTTGTCTGTGTACTTGGGTTTCGTGTCTTGAAGGCATCGAACAGGGTTGCTGCAGTCTGATTTTCACCCTCGGCCAGGGCCGTTCTGGCGGCTCCGAGGTAGATGCTGTCAACCGAGGCTGAGGGGTCAGCCTGCAGCATCAGTGTTGCGGCGCGGTTGATCAGTTCCGGGGCGGCCTCGGGATTTCCAAATCTGATTTCCATCTGCGCCAGGCTCTCCAGTGCGGCCGCCTGCTCTCCAGGCTCCAAACCGGGGTTTGCGATGGCCATTGTTGTCGTTCGTCGCTGGGCCTCCAGAGCCTTGTCGCCCCGTTCCTCGATCAGGTAGATCCGGGCCATGGAGGCCAGGACGACGCGGAGCCGATCATCATCCGTGATACCTGCGGAGTCCGAGATTGCGACGAATCTTTCGAGAGAGTCGATTGCGACCGGATGGTCGCCCGAGGGTACTGAGACCCGGGCCAGAGCGGCCAGCGTATCGAGGATTTCCGGAGAGTCCGGTCCAACTCGGTGTTCTTCTGCAGCGAGGAGGAGGAGGTACATCGGTTCCGCCTTGTCGAAAAGGCTCTGATGCTCGTAGAGGCGGCCCAGGTTGCGCAGGCTTTCTTCGAGTCGGACGTCGCCCTCGGGAAAGTCCTGGGCGATCTCAAGGGCGGCGCGGAACTCGGTCTCAGCCCGTTCGAAGTTCCCTCTGGAAAAGGCCCACTCACCGGCCGATGTCCGGCCGCCCCAGTTGCTCTGGGCTGCGGCAGGCACTGCCATCAGGATCAGGATCAGGATTGTCATCAGGTTTCGCATCACATTCTCCAGGGGCTGTTGCCCACCGGAAGGGTAGCAAGTCTCCATCCGAATACGGTGGCAGGAGCGTGTGATTGTTGGAGAAATTCCAGATTTTTGCCCAAAAAGGGCGTATCAGACCACCAAGGTACTTGACGAATCCGAGAATCCGAATATTGTTGGGTTATGACTGATGAAACACCCATTTTTGATGAGTTCACGGCCCGAATGTCCGATCCCTACTCTTGCGGTCTGATGCGAGACTATATTGCCCATTTTGCCAACCCGGTTCGGTTGAAACTCTTGTGCCGATTGGTCCGAGGTGGACGGCTCTGCGTTAACGAGCTGGTCGAGGTCACCAGCGAGAAACAGTCGACGGTGTCGCAGCAGCTCAAACAGTTGCAGATGGCACGGATGGTTCATCGCCAACGGGAGGGGAACCGGGTCTATTATTCGGTCTCTGATCCGGTTGTCGAGGAGACCATGCGGTTTTTCTCCCAGATAGCCCTGAGGGTTGACCATTTTCAGGGTGGCGACATGGGTTGGGAATGAGATGAGTCGACATGGTGTGCTCCTGGTCCTGATTGGGCTCGGGGTGGGACTGGCGGCGTCGTTTACCGGTTTGGGTGGAGGCGTCATCATGGTGCCACTCTTGCTGGCCATGGGTTTTGAGGCGCAACGGGCCGTCGGAACATCGTTCTTGGCCATTCTCATCATCTCAGTATCGGCCCTTGCCGCCCACGGGAAACTGGCCAATGTCGACTGGAAGGTTGGGCTGTTGCTTGGGGTCGGAGGGATCGTCGGCGCGCAGTTTGGGGCCCATCTGGTCGAGAACGTATCGACAGAGGTTTTCCGGAAGATATTTGCCGTAGTACTCGTGACCGCAGGCGTTTATCTCTTCGCCAGGAGCTGAGCCGAAGAGCGGTGCCTTCCTTGATGGGTTCTTCGGCCTATCGTCCCAGGATCTCGACCAACCGGTCCATCAGCGACATTTCACCCCTTGAAGAGGCCAGGCAGGCATCGAAGGCCGCTGACGAGCGCCATGTGTCGATGGTTCCGGAGTCGTAGCGGTCGCTGCCCAGCAGGAGGCGGAGACCCGTTTGTGCTACGTCGCGGGCTGCAGAGATTCCGTGAAGCTGTGCACAGATGGTGAAGAACTCCGACCGGGGACTGGCGTCACCGGCTGCCTTGAGGGAGAGTTGAACGGCAGTCTCGACCTCGGCCGCCAGCCGGGCCAGCTCGAACATCGCCCACTGTTCCCGGGGCAATTTTGTCGTGTGGGCCAGGATGAACAGCTCGGCCAGTGCTTCGGCGGCCAGGATGGTGGCCTCGGTGCCTCCGTGATCCTTGACCTCAGCGGCCATTTCTCGGTAGAAGCCGCCCTTTGAGCGGACATTCATTCGCCACCGGTGTGTGCCGATGATGTTCTGGAGAATTTCCGAGGTCCCCTCGTAAATCGTTGTAATCCGGACGTCCCTGCGGATCTTTTCGACTTCGTATTCGTGAGTGTAGCCATAGCCACCGTGTGCCTGGATCGCTGCGTCGGCGGCCTGGTTGCCGGCCTCGGTTGCAAAGAGTTTCGCAACGGCCCCCTCGACCTGGAGCCCGTGTTCGCCGTCGTCGAGGCGTCGAGCGATCATTTCGCAGTAGGCCCGGGCGGCTTCGAGCCGGACGACGTGAGGCAGGATCAGCTTGTGGGTGAAACCCTGCTTGGCAAAGAGGATTTCTCCGAATTGTTTGCGCTCGTGGGCGTATGTGATGGCCCGATCGAGGGCCTCTGCACCGCCACCCAGCCCGAAAGATGCCACCATCAACCGGGTGAAGCCGAAGACGGCATTGGCCTGATTGAGGCCGGCGCCTTCCTCGAGGCCCAACAACTGGTCGGCCGGAACCTCGACGTCTTCGAAGATGACCTGAGTCGTATTGGATGCTCGAATACCGTGCTTGATCTCGTGGTTTCCAACCGAAAGACCGTCTGCCGAACGCTCAACAACGAAAAAGGACGGGCCTCCCGGAGTCCTGGCCAGAACGGTGTAGAGGTCCGCTACTCCGCCGTTGGTAATGAACTGTTTTGTGCCGGTGATTCGATAGGCGATGACATTGCCTTGGGGGTCGAGGACAGGGTCCGCCACCGTTGCCAACGAAGCCACGTTGCTGCCGGCCGCGGGCTCGGTGACCGCGTAGCCGACGATCATGCCCTCCTCCGCGATCCGGCCCAGCCAGCGCTGTTTCTGGTCGGGCGTTCCCCCGACGATGATGGGGTCCACTCCCAGTGCGATTGCCAGGAATGCCGTCGCGACACCGAGATCGATGCGGGCCATCTCTTCGGAGACCCTGAGGAGGTCGCGCCCTCCACCTCCGAGGCCGCCGACGTTTTCGGGGAGGAACAGAAGGTGAAGCCCGACATCGGGGCCGAGAAGCTCTTTCATCAGTTCGGCCGGGAACGTGTCATCCGCATCCAGCCGGAGCCGTGTCGGGGCATCCAGTCTGCGTTCGGCAACGGTCTTGAGGGTTTGCAATACGAATTCGAGGCTCTCGTCGTCGAGGCCGGTCATCTGCTGATCGAGGCTCATGGTATCTCCAGTATCCGGGTGGGCCCGGGGAGGGCATTATCCACGATCCGAAAGCCGGTGTCACCGCACTGGAGAGGTCGTTGCGGACGGCGGCCCGGTTCATGGTTTTCGAATAGACCTCATCCGACAGGTTCAGGTCTGAGATGGAGTCGACGCGGTATGATGTTTTGGTCTGGAGGAGAGATGAAAGTATACGAGATTCAGGGTTCGTTCGGCATGGACAATCTGAAAATGGTGGAAAGGCCGGATCCGGTTCCGGGTTCCGGACAGGTCCTGGTGCGAATGACGGCGGCCTCACTGAACTTCCGTGATCTGCTGATGGTTCGGGGTCACTACAATCCGAGGCAACCCCTGCCGCTGATTCCCTGTTCCGATGGCGTGGGTCAGGTGGTGAGGGTTGGGGAGGGCGTCACACGAGTAGCCCCGGGCGACCGGGTCGCGACGGTCTTCTCCCAGACGTGGACCGGCGGACGACCAACGGCCGAAAAGCTGGGCGGAACCCTTGGGGGGCCGATCGATGGAACCCTGTCCGAGATGATGGTTCTCGGCGAAGAGGGTGTCGTCAAGGCGCCCGCTTCACTGAGTGATATTGAGGTGGCGACCCTTCCGTGCGCCGCAGTGACCGCCTGGAGTGCCTTGGTCGAGTGGGGGCAGGTCACGGCAGGCGATACGGTCTTGGTGCAGGGCACCGGGGGTGTCTCGATCTTTGCCCTGCAACTGGCCCAGATGCTGGGGGCCCGGGTCATCGCTACATCTTCCAGTGAAGAGAAGCTCGAGAAGGTCCGTGCGATGGGTGCGTGGGCAACCCTCAATTACGCCGAGGACCCGCAGTGGGGCAAGAGTGTGCGCCGCCTGACGGATGGCCGTGGGGTCGACCACATCGTCGAGGTCGGCGGGGCGGGAACCTTGACCCAGTCGTTGAGGGCCGTCACGGCAGGAGGAACGATCTCGGTCATCGGTGTGCTCTCCGGAATATCGTCGGAGATCAACATCATTCCGGTTCTGATGCAGCACGTCAGACTCCAGGGAATTCTGGTCGGATCCCGGGAGGCCTTCGAACGCATGAATCGAGCCATCGAGAACAACGAGGTCAAGCCCGTGATCGATCGGGTTTTCGGGTTTGATGATGTTCCGGACGCCTTTGCCTCGATGGCTTCGGGCGCCCACTTCGGCAAGATCTGCATTGCTATTGGGGACTGATTCATAGTCGGGGCGATCAATTATTGGAATTGTCACTCTCTGAAAAGTTTCGCAAGGGACAGCCAAGGCCGGTTGCAGGGACTGTGACTGGGGATGATTGATTGCTCAGAGGTTGGGAGTGTCGTCGCCGTCCAGTTTCAGCAGTTCGTGACGGATCCTCTCCTTACAGTTCCTCAACTGTCGCGTCGGCGAATGACTCGAAGGGGATGACATCGCCATAGACGACCCGCAGGGTCCGGGGGTGGAGGCGCCACGAGTGGGTGTTGTGAAACTCATAAAGTCCCTGGAGGACGAAGGGTTGGATATCCGCGTGGGTTCTCATTGCCAGACGAAAGGCGCCCCTCTGCAGTTCGCCGAGGCTGCCGGTTCGTGTTCGGTGTCCTTCGGGAAGGATGATGACGTTGGTGCCCGAGGCGAGGACCTCGGCGGCCCGTCGGAAGGTCGTCTTGGCCTGGGCCGGCTTGCCTTCGGGCAATGGCAAATTGCCCCACGCACGAGTGATGCGACCCCACGCCGGCATCTTGAAGTGCTGTGCGGCTTCCAGGCCGATCGCGTGGGAGGGTAGTGCGCCACCGACGGCGAAGACATCAAAGAGGCTCTCGTGATTTCCGAGGAGCAAAACACCTCGATCTTGGGGAACCTTATCCAGTTCCAGGACCTCGAGGGGGCAGCCCATCACCCGCAGCTGGTTTCGGCAGAGCCAACGGGCCAGGGGAAAGAACTTTCGAGCCGGCAATAACAGGAGCAGTGGAAGGCCCACAATGGTGATCATCGCGAAGTGCAGCAGTCCTGTGATCCACAGAACCAGAGAGAGAAAGAACTGCATCACCATCCAGTTCCCGGGATTACCATCTCTCCCCACCGAAAACCTGAACAGGAACTAACACAGGTATCGAGCCCGCCCCGGCAACACCTCGATCGTCACCGGTGTTGAGCCCAGTTGGTCGCCGTCCGGCAGGAGGCCTTGATCGTCGCTTGAAGTGATCGTGACCTTCTTGCCACGAAGGAAGTGTACGGCGGGATTCTCCCCGTGAGTGCCCTTGAAGAGTTTCGGGAACGTTCCCAATAGTTGCCGCCGGTTGATCTTGGAAACCCAGACGATATCGAGCAGACCATCGTCGATCAGGGCTTCGGGAGCCATCAGCATCTCGCCGCCCGTCTTCCTGGAGTTCATGACCTCGATGAAACACATCGGTTCTTCGATCACCTGGTCGTCCACCTCGAGGCGATAGTTGTGGTGTCGGAGCATGAATGTCCGGTGAAACACTCCGAGGATATAGCTGAGATCACCCAGGTACCGAAAGTGCGAGGCAGTCTGATCAACCTCGGTAACGAAGCCCAGACCCAGGCAGTTGAGGAAATGGCCGGTTGCGCCCCTGGAGACAAATCTGGCGACATCAACGTCACGGGTCTTTCCAGAGGAGAGTGCGGCAATGGCCTGATCGACTCCGGAGAAGTCCAGGTCCTTGGAGAGAGAGTTGCCCCGCCCGGCCGGGATGAGCCCCAGTTTTGGGAGAGGCCCTTCGTCATGGTGTTTCAAGAGGGCATCGACGATCGCCATGTTGGTGCCGTCGCCTCCGACCACGCCCAGGGTGTGGTCGGGATGGTCGCCCAGTTGGACGGCCAGATGACAGAGGTGGTCCCGGGACTGGGGAACGTGGACCTCGGCGTCGACCCCGGCCTGAGTCAGTCGAGCTCTGATTTTCGGAACCTGGTGACCTGCTCGGCCGCCATGTGCTGCTGGATTGACGATCACGGAGAGTGCCATTGCATCAGTATACCCAGGTCAGTTCCCGCTTTTGTTCGCCGGTGAGGGGCAGAAGGTCAGGATAACCGGGTGATGGCCAGCCGAAAGCCCAGTGATGCGGTCACGGTTGCACACAGGAGGCCGGCGGCAAAGCATGCAAGGACGATCCGTGATTCCTGCCACAAGGCGGCCTCGTTGCCTCTTTTGAGGTGGCTGGAACGTCTCAATACGATTGCGATACAGAAGAGGTTGATCGCTATGGCGGTTCCTCCAAAGGTGATCTTGACCAGGTGAAGGATTGTGATTTCATCCGTCAAGAACAGAAGGGTGCACCCGGTGGCTATCACAGCGAGCACCAATGGCAGCTCCACCAGGAGGTCGATCCAGTAGTGCATTCGGATGGTTGCCGTGTGGAGTTCGGGGTGGCGGAACGGCAGAATCTCGATCACGGCCTCGGTGGCGACAACGCCGCCCCAAAGGGCCAGGGTCACCAAGTGAACCAGCGGGAGGATCTCGGAAGTGAATGTGACCATGACTGCCCGCCAAATGTACCACATGATCGGTTTCCGACTTCGGCAACGGTGCGAGCCCCGAAGGGCACGCATTCACGGGTCTGCGTGGATGCAGATAGATTGATTTCAGACGAATATGAACTCGACCGGCCGGCCTCGTGCCGGGTACATTACGGCTTTGGTGTCTCTGATCCGGCGCCGGGATTCGGGATGAAGCGTGGCAACCGAATCCAGAATCGTGCGCCTCCCTCGGGGAGGTTCTCTTGGCCGACCTCGCCACTCCATGCCTCTGCCGTAATCCGGCAGAAATAGAGGCCCAGACCGACCTTGCCCTTCGAGGATCGGCTGCCCTGGGAGAACTTCTGGAAGAGATGATCGCGGATTTCGGGTGCCACGCCGGGGCCCTGGTCATCGACCGTGATCAGAATGCTGGATCCCTGCAGCGAGAGGCCGAGGGTGACCTCCGTTCCCCTCATGCTGTGCCAGAGGGCGTTCTCGGCCAGGTTGATGATGGCCCGACCCAGGCTGTCCTTCTCGATGGCCAACCGTCGATCGACTTCCTCGGGAATCTGGTTTGAGACGTTCAGCTCAACACCTCGCGTTGTGAATGCCGATCCGAGGATGTCTCGGACGTCATTCAGAGCCTCAAGAGCGTCCGGCGCTTCTTCCGCCGTGATCTCCATGGATTGCGGGGATGCGACTTCGGCTGAAAATGCGCCGAGGATGTCTCTGATCAGTCGTTGCTGCACCTTGCACTGTTTGCCGCACAGCTCGACCATTCGACGTTGGTCTTCTCCGAGACCGCTCCCGGCAAGCAGTTCGAGGGTACCCTGGATGCCGTGGGTCGGCCCGGCGAGGTCATGGACGATGCAGTGGAGGAGAATCTCCTTCTTTTCGATTTCCTTCCGAAGTTTTTCGTGTTCAAGTTCCGTTGAGCGGGCCCGGGTCAAGATTCTCTGCTTCTCGTGGTAGTCGAAAGACGGGAACATCAGGAGGAGGAAAGAGTCGTCGCCATGGCACAGTGCGGTCGCCTGAAGGGCCACCTCATTTCCGTCGCAGTCGTTCTCAACCCACAATCCGGAGCGGATCGGCCCCGGGAGATAGCCATCCCAGACCACGGAGGCTTCTTCGAAAAAGCTCTCGAGATACGGGAAGGTCGTGATCATGTCAACGGTGGTCCCATCGACCGCTCCGTCAACGAGTTTTTCAAACCACTGCGGACATTTTTCGATGCGAAAAAGGGAGGTCGCCATGCGTTGTGTAACGACAACCTGGAGGTCGTCCAGAATATGAGAAAACGTGGCGCTCTCTATCCAACTCCGCTTCTCGTGGAGGAGGCGTTCGGTTTCCCGGGTCAGGGTGTCAATCGTGTCTTGGAGAGCGGCTATGTCGTTGTTGTTTTCGTGCTTCTCGAGTTCACGAGAGTAGAGCTCTCGGAGGAGTGTGAGCTCGTTGAAACACTGCTGGACGACCTGGAATCCACGGTTTTCATGGGTGCGATCGAGAAAGAGCACCCACTCGCTGTCTTCGGCCTGGAAGAAGTGGACATCCGAGTAGTGATGGTCCCGCGTCTGCACCTGGGATAGAACAAGCCTCTGATTGACGAAAGGCGGTGCCACGTCATCAAGGAATGGCGCCACTTCGGAGAGGTGTTTGCCTCTGGCGGGGCGAACGACACCGTGATAGTCGAGATTGCCGCCCCACGACAGCAGATCGCCCTGGGAATTGAATTCGAGGTAGGCGGCCCCCGCCATTTTGACGACACGGTGCTCGATGTATGACTGGACTGCTTTGGGGAATTCCATCTTCGCCTCAATCGACAATCGAGGCGGCCAGGGTTTCGAACGCATCTTCGATCGCCTCGCCTGTCTTTGCACTGGTCCTGACCACAATCCATCCCTGTTGCTTGATCTTCTCGAGATCTTCGGGCTCGATCTCCCAATCGGCCTTCAGATCGATCTTGTTGACGATGAGAACGAACGGTACGGGGCCTATTTCCCGTTCGATACGTTCCTGGATTTCAAAGGCCGCTTCGAGCGTGTTGCGTCGCGTTCCATCGACGACCAGAAGATATCCTGATGCCCCACGGAGATAGGAGGATTGAATCTTCTGAAATTGGTCCTCACCCGCGAGGTCCCAAATCATCAGCGTCACCTCACGACCTGTGACATCAAGAATCTTCTTGTCGATCTTGACACCGACCGTAGTCAGGTACTTCTCCGAGAACAGGCTGGATACGAATTGTTGGACCATACTGGTCTTGCCCACGGCGAAGGCTCCGAGCATGCAGATCTTCTTCTGAATCATTCCAGCGGCTCCCCAATACCGTTGTCGGAAAGGATCTCGACGGCAAGACTGACGGTGCGCCCGTTTCTCTGATCTTCTTCACCGGTCCTGAGGCCGGAGTGTGGAGGTGTCGCCGTGTCCCGGTCCACTTGATTGAGGACCTGGGGCGGTATGCCGCCCTCCACCAGGAAGTTCATCACAGCATCTGCCCGCGCCCTGCCCAGCGTCTGATTAACGGCTCGTGACCCGGTCGAATCCGAATGGCTTTCGATGAGAATGCTCACCTTGAGATTGCTTGCTGTTCCCAATTCGAGGATTCGTGTGATGTCTCTGATCGTTTCGGCCAGGATTGGGGCCTGCCTTCGCCCGATGTCGGTCGAATTGACATCAAAGGCCACGGCCTGCTCTTCGATTCGCCGTTTGAGCCTGCTCATCTCCGATAGGGCCGGGTCCTTGATCTCGATGTTGTCGTCTCGGTAATCATCAACTCCAGGTAGAACAACCGCTACTTGCCGACTTCGATTGACCCACTGAGGATCCGCAAGTCCCGAGGCAGACAGGACGCCGTCGGCCATCGTGAGTGTGACGGTTGAAGGAGGCCGGAGCACCTTTCGAGCCCGTTTGAGGACCAGGGCCTCGTCAAGCGAAGTGAAGGGCTGGAACGACGAGCGAAGATGAGAATTGTTCAGGCCCATGCCTTCCAGGATGACCTGCGGATCAGTGGCAAGAGGATCCCGAAGGCCCCGCACAACGGTTTCGCCGTCGATTCTTTCGACCTCGGTCACCACAATTCCCGCTGTGTCTTTCAGGGAGTGGACGTAGGCCCCAACCGCCCTGTCGTTTCTCCAGTGTGTCACCAACCACCACCCGAGGACTCCGAGGAGCAGGGCGCCGACGATCCACACACGAGGGCTCGTCCGCTGGTCCTGGTTGACGTCCTGACTCTCCAGGCAGGTCTCGAGGGTCGGTCGTATTCGCTCAAAGGCCGATCCATCGCCCTTGAAATCAGCCAACTCCTTCTGCATTTCGAGATGTACCGCCTCGTTGACTTCACTGAGCTTCTGACGATAGCTGGTCGGGGCGATCCCTCGAATCACGGCTGCCAGGACGGCGTGGGGACCCTGATCGACCCAGACATTGAGATTGCCGACCTCCATCGTTTGAAGAGATTCCTCGCCCTCCATGTGGAATCCATCCCGTACAAAATCCTGGATGGCAGTCAACATGCCGGAAACCATGTCGGCATCATTAACCTCGGCTTCGGGAGCCGCCAGGTGAACGAGGGCGATGCCTGACTCGCGTTGGATCAGAAAGACCTGTTCGACGCGAAAGACCAGGGTTTTCAGAAGGACGATCTCGGAGAAGGAACGCCCCGTTCGCAGCGCTTCGATACGCCACTTGAGACCCTTCCAGCTCAGACTGTAGTCGAGAGCCAGGTTGAGCGACCGGACCAGATCCTTGAGCGCCTCGGCGATTGCCTTTCGGATGGAGGGACCCATGACCGGATAGAGGGCATCTGCAAACGCCTTGGGATCTCTTCGAATTGACCGCTGAGTAACTTTCTCAAAAGATGACGCCAGGGCTATTTCCAGCCCGGGGCCCGTGCCGTCAGAGTGCCGGACGGCCGCCGGAAGGAGTTCGCCGATTTCTCGTGAACGGACACCCGTGTCATCCAGCCTGGTGCGAATCTCCTCGATCTGCTCCTGCTCCTTCCGGAGGATCAGATGACGGAGTCGTTCAAGCTGCTCATCGGCAGGTGCCTCGTTGATGCCCTCAGGCTGATAGTCATCCATCAAGAAAACCCAGGGAGGGGCTCAATCCTCGTCGCTGCCGGGAAGGTGCAATTCGTCGCTGAGCCGCAGGGCCATTTCCGTAAACAAGGCCGTCAGGGCGGCACGGTCGGTCTTTTCGGTCCGGATTTCCTCGATATCGCGGGTCAGTTCGTCGTGCACCAAGGCGCCCTTCTCACGGATTTCGGATGAGAGCATCTTGCTCTGTTCGAGCAACTGGCTCCGCAAATCCTTCAACCCCTTGATCAGTTTGTCGCTGAGGTTGCCCGTCTTTTTCTCAAGGTCACGCGCCTGGGTCCCGATATCTCGATTCAACTCCTTCAAGGAAGCCGATTGCTCTTTCTTATCGGAGTTCATGCGGTCGGTCAGAGCGTCGATCTCTTGTTTGACAAAGCGTTCAAGGTCGCCGAATCGTCGGTCAATCGATCCTTGCAGGTCGGCTGATTCTTTGGCCAGCTTTTCTTCGAGCCGCAGGAACCGCTTTTCGTATTGCCTCATGTGCGTACCGAAGAGGATCTCTCGGATGTTATCGATATTTCCGCCGCCGGGTAGCTCGGTCTCTGATCGGTTGGACCCGGGTTTTTCTTCAGCGCATACCATGAAGTCCTCCTTGAACTCCGCATGATATCAGGGTTGTTCTCCGATGGCATGTGGGGGTCGCCCCGTAAATGCGTTTTTGTTGATGAGGGTGGTGACCCTCGATTTCGAGTTCTCAAGGGGGAAAAATGGGAACCCATATTGACTTTGAACCGATGGGAACGATCTAGTTGCCCCGGTCGCTTCGGTTGTGGTGATAATATCGAGGGGATAGTTTTGTGGAGTGTCTCTTCATACGAGCATTCCCTTCAAACCCGAGGAGGACATCATGCGTCGATGGATTGGTTTGTTTGTTGTCGTTGTCATGGTTGCGGTTCCGACACTGGCCATGCATCCCGGAACTGAGATCGTCATACCGGCGGCGGGGCGGGGAAACGGTGCCGGCGGCTCCCTCTGGGTCACTTCCCTGAACGTCCTCAATCCGGGCACGACCGATGTCGAAGTAACCATTGCCTGGCTTGTGCGGAACAATCCCAATTCGACCCCCCAGACGACGACACGGGTGGTTCCGGCAGGCTCTGCGTTGGTTCTGGACGACGCGATTCTGGATCTGTTCGGAATGCAGTCGGCCGGGGGAGCCTTTCTGCTGACGGCTGATTCTCCGATCGTGGCCGCCGCCGGCATCTTCAATCGAGCGGGTGGGAAGGAGTTCGGTCAAGGTTTCGAGGGCATGCCGACTGCGGTTGCCATTGAGGCCGGCCAAACGACCCACACCGTCGGAATCGCAAACAACGGTGACTATCGGACGAACTTCTTCATTGCAGATGGTTCCGGAAACGGGACCGAGGTTCTGGTGGAGGTGGTCGATGGCGATGGGGTGGTCGTCGGCAGCCGGACCTACACCCTGGGTGCCAACGAACCGATTCTCAAAGGGGTGAGCGACCTCGTTGCCGGCAACGTGGACTCGGGGATGCTCCGTTTCACGGTCAACTCCGGTAAGGCCTTCGTCGGGAGTTCCAGAGTCAACCAGGGGACCGGTGATCCCCTGACCCTCAGTGCCTGGTGGCAGTGCGGGGGAGGCGGCGAATCCTCAGGCTATGCCCCGGCATCCCTCGCCGGGTTGGATCTCGACATGGTTGTGACGCCGAACGAATGTGACACGGCCCCGTTTACGGAAGACGTCCATGTCTCGGTCACCAGCGACTCGGAGGCGGTGATCACCGTCTATGGCAGTGACCTGACGATTCCGATTACCGGCTACACAGTTGCCGGGGACATCGGCTATATCGAGACTTCGTTGCCGGATTGGCAGGTCACCGATACCTGGTTGACCATGATCTGGAGTTCATCGACCCAGGGGCGGTTCACCGGAGGTGCGAAGGACTATGACGGTTCACCAATCACCTTCTCGGGAACGTTTTCTGTCGTGGCGCGCTGAGAAGGGCGGCTTCAGGGCGACGAGGAACTCCAGGCGCCCATATCTCCGCTTTCAAAGTCGTCGCTGAAAATGTCGGTGGCATTCCAGATCCAGGCCGCACCGCTGAAAATCTCTGAGCTCGTCCAGGGGTTATCGAAGGGTGGCAGGAACGAACCGGCCGAGAGGTCGTAGACGTAGGTGGAGCCGGGTTCATCGGTGACGAGATACGCCAATCCGTTATCGCTGATCGTCAGCCCGTCAATATCCTCCTGGGCGTCCGGGTACCCGGCGATCAACGTGCAGGTCCCATCCTGATTGATTCGGTAGAGACCTCTTCCGTTGGGGGTTGAGTCGTCGTTGGTTCCGTAGAATTCTCCAGTTGAGGGATCGATCGAAAGTCCGCCGAAGTCGAAGTCGGCATCCTCATAATCGATCTCGACTGTTGCTACCAGCGTCGCCGGGTCGATCACGTAAACCGCCTCGTTCGCCACATTTCTCGTGCCGTAGAGGTGGCCGTTGAAGAAGGCCAGGCTGACGAACGATCGATCGTTTCCGGCACCGTCGGTAATTGTGCCGAGCTGGGTGACCGTCCCTCCGACGGGCCATGTATAGAGGATGGCGTCATGAACGATGTAGATGAGGTCATTGCCGGGGTCGTAGGCCGAACCCCACACCGTCGTGCCGATGAAGGCCTGCGTATTCGAGCCGGTGGCGGGGTCGACGAGGTATGTCGGGACTGCAGGGTTATCAACAGCGACGAAGAGGGGGTTGGATACGGCCTCGCCGAAAAAGAGCGTCGCTGGATCCTGGGCTTGGGTCCCTGCAGTCTCGGCGGTCCGGGCCGCCTCCTGCTCCAGGATCGTCTCGGCGGAGTCCTGCTCGAGGGCTACGGCGTTATACGGTATGGCAATAACCAACACCGCAAGGATGGTCAGGAGAGTTGAATTGGTCAGTTTCATCGTAGGATCTCCTCCCGGGGAAAAGGTTCCAATTACGCTTGATGATCGCGACTTTTCACCGAGAAGCGTTTCCATTTTCCCGTCAATGATCTTGACGAGCATTGTAGCTGTTTCTTGAGGTCCGGCCAAGGGGGGAACCCAGGCTGCGGACGTCACTCGCACCGTCAAGGAGAAGTACGGATCCGAACCGGCTATAGCCAGCCCTTATGCCGTGCGATCGCTGCGGCCTCGATTCGGTTGCCGGCGCTCAGTTTTCCAATGGCTTCTGAGAGGTAGTTCCGGACCGTGCCTTCTGAGAGAAAGAGAGCCTCGGCGATCTGCGCGGAAGTTCGTCCCGTGCCGGCCATGCGCAGGACCTGACGTTCCCTGTCGGTCAGGGGGTCCGGTTCGGTCCAGGCTTCCGTGGCCAGTTGGGGTTCCACGGCAAGGCCGCCTGAGTGGACCCGGCGCACCGCTGCCGCAAGATCGGCGGCAGGTGCGTCCTTGAGAAGGTATCCGCGCGCACCGGTGTCGAGAGCCCGTCTGAGGTAGCCGCTCCGCGCGAAGGTCGTGACGATGATGACCTTGGTCTTGAGTTTTGAACGCTGGATTTCGCCGGTCAGTTCGAGGCCGGTCATCACCGGCATCTCAATGTCGGTGATCAGGATATCGGGTTCGAGGCGAAGGCATGCGTCGAGAGCTTCCTTGCCGTTCTGGGTCTGCGCCAGAACCTCGATGTCCTCCTCAAGCGAGAGCAGGGCAGCGAGGGCGCCGAGCACCATGTCCTGGTCTTCGGCAAGCACGACCCGGATCATGGAGAAACTCCCTCGGGAAGGCCCGCGAAGACATCCTCCCCAGCCGGCTGAGCGCGTGATTCCTGGATCTCAGCGACGAGATGGAGGCCGTCATCGTCCGTGATGCTCAGGGTGCCCCCGGCAGCCTCCAGGCGCCGTCGCATACCTCCCAGACCCTGACCCTCGATTTCTCCACCGCGACCCTGGCCGTCGTCCGCAATCATCAGGCGGATGTTTTTCGCGGTTTTCTCCAGGACGACCGAGCATTCCTGCGCGCCTGAGTGGCGAAGGATGTTGGTCATGGCTTCACGCAGAACATATGCCAGCAGTGTGCTTTCGTTCGGGCCGAGAATGACTCCGCCCATGTTGGTCTTCATCGTGATTCCCGCGGCGGAGGTGGCGATTTTCGCGTTTGCAAGCTCGGCCTCCAGTCCTGAGGCGCGATAGCCTGCGACCGTCTGCCGGAC
Organism: uncultured Thermoanaerobaculia bacterium; assembly: GCA_964430905.1. Lineage (GTDB taxonomy): Bacteria > Acidobacteriota > Thermoanaerobaculia > Thermoanaerobaculales > Sulfomarinibacteraceae > DAOWGJ01. The sequence continues at coordinate 24,870 of CAYSHZ010000011.1, forward strand.
CTCGGCGAGAGCCTTCCGGGAGATGTTTTCGATATCCCGGATTTCGTTCGTTGCCCGTTCCGGGTCCTTCGCCACCAGCTTGCCGGCCAGTTCGCTCTTGAGGGTGATCAGGGAGAGCGTATGACCGAGCAGATCGTGCAGGTCGCGGGCGATTCGTTCCCTCTCCGCGAGCTGCGCGAGGCTTTCGATCTCCTCCTCGGCGCGGTGCAATCGGGCCCTGGTCCGTGCGGCCTCGCCGAAGTGGCTGTTGACGCCACCGATGACGATGGTGAAGATCATTCCGGGAAGCCAGAAGGCGGGAGACAGGCCGAGCAGCCATGATTCCACGCCGAGTACGGCGGCCACCACGGCGATCACCGTCACCGACAGTCGCGGCGGACCGGCATACCCCGCAAAGGCGGCGGCATAGATGAAGAAGACACTGGCCCCGGGATTGCCGGGGGCAAGGACAACGCCAATCAGGGTGATTCCGGCAATGACCCACAGGATGCGTCGGTCCCGGAGCCAGTATCCGGTGAAATAGAGCACCAGGAACACCACGACGCCGCCCAGGGACAGGGTCCAGTCGGACACGTTTCTGGCGACAAAGGGAAGGTAGGCGACAAAGAGGGCAAGGTAGATCAGCCAGGCGAAGGGTGTCCAGCCGAGGTCTTTGTCTTCCGGCAGCAACCGGAATCGGCCCTTCTTTCTGATCTCTTCAGCCTTCATCGGAACCCCACTTCGTCAATGTCGAATTCGAAATCCCCCAACTCAGGTCCCCCCGAAAAGAGGATGGCCTTGATCCCGTTTTTGTCAACGCCCTCGAACGCCGTAAATGGTATCGCAGATTCGTTCCACTGGGGATCAAGGGTGAGGGAGACCTCGGCCGGGATCCACCCCAGGCTCTCCGCGAAAACCAGAACCCGGAGAACGCCCTTCCCACGCGCAAAGAACGTCAGGGTCGTGACGGCAGTCCCATCGACGGGATCCATCGGTTGGTTGGCCGGGAAGAGGATGGGGCCGGCCCAGGGGAAGGCGGCGCCTGCTGCGATCGTGCCGCGAACCCGAAGGAATCGGCCGCCGCCGTCGCCGTCTTCAACAGCAAGATCGACTGTCGAAGCGCCCCCCATCATGGAATCGGTTGAGGGGGCCCAACCGAAACCACTGGATATTTTCAGGGAACCATCGTCGAAATCCGAGACAACGCCGGGCTGGAGGAGGGGAGTTTCGTCGGATGGCGCCTCAGTCTTCGGGAGCTCACGTTCAACCTCAACGCCATCCTTCCAGATGGACACGATATTGCGGGTCGAAGTGATGACGGTGCTCGGGTCGCCCTCGACCAACACGAGATCCGCCTTGAGACCGGGTGCAATCCGACCTCGATCCGGGAGATGGAAGGCATCGGCCGGGAGCGAAGTCGCTGCACGCAGGGCATCGACCGGACTCAGGCCTGAGTCAACCAGCAGTTCCAACTCTCGGTGCAGGCTGACGCCGTGGGTGGTTCCGGGATTGGGCGCGTCGGTGCCTGCAAGGATTGGGACCCCGGCCAGGAAAAGGCGGCGGACGGCGTCCCTGGCCACGGATGTCTTCATGGATCGGCCGTAGGCGGGAGGAAACGAAGCGGCGAGGTTCCGATGCTGCTCGGGGCTCAGGAACGGAGCGAGGTGCGGATCGTTCGAAATGGCTGAGCCGCCGGGATGACCGGCGATGCTTTCGATGGTGCTCAAGGTCGGCACGACAAAGACCTCGTTGCGGAGAATGGCATCGACCAGGGCATCATCGATCGGTTGGTCGGCGAAAATGTGCATCAGGGCGTCTGCGCCACAGGAAACAGCCTCGGAGGCGGCCTCTTTGGTCATCACATGGACCACGGCAAGGGCGCCGTGGAGGTGGGTTGCCGTGACGACTGCCTGGAGTGTGTCCTGATCGAGAGTCGGGAGGTCCAGCCCATACAGGGCGCCGTCGTCGATGATGATCTTGATGTAGTCGGATCCCTCATCCAGGCGGGCTTTGACGAAGGCCTCGGCATCGTCGGGATTCGCGAGTGTCGGGATCGGGATCCCGTACTCCGTGCCGTGGCCTCCGGCAGCCGTCACCAGGGTGCCCGCAGAGAAGAGATCGGCACGGTCGGTGTCCGGACCGGCCTTCTACTCCCCCCGCCG
>CAYSHZ010000012.1:0-26825 GCA_964430905.1 uncultured Thermoanaerobaculia bacterium
GCCTGAGCCTGAGCCTGAGCCTGAGCCTGAGCCCGAGCCTGAACCAGAACCCGAACCGGAGCCTGAGCCTGAGCCTGAGCCTGAGCCTGAGCCAGAACCCGAACCCGAGGTCCAGGTGCCGGAAGCGGTCGGGGAAGCCGAGAAGACCGGTCCGGCAATTCAGGACTTTGATCCCTCGGCGACGATGAGGATTGACGTCATCCCGACCATCCCCGAGCCCGAGCCCGAGCCCGAACCTCAGGAAGCACCCACTTCGGTGGAGGTTACGCCGCCTTCTTCCGTGGCGGTGGTTCCTCCGCCTCCGCTTGAACCTTCAGCTGAAAAGTCAGAACCTTCGGATCGTACGGCTGATGAGCAGGCGCAACACGAAGAGGCACGCCGTTTCGCGCGCCTCCTGATTTCGGAGATCAAGCTCTATAACGAAGATGAGGTCGAACGGGGACGAGCCGGCAAGGATCTCTATCGACGGCTTCGGGATGACATTGATCGATCTCGGGAGATGTACGACAAAAGAATTGCAGCAGAAATTCGGTCCGAGACCGACTATTTCACCGAAGAGATGGTTCGGATTCTTGCCGATGGAGATGAGTCTGCGCTCGGAACCTGATCGAGATTTTCGGGCGGGTCGGCCGTGACTCTCAGGTTTCGGTTCTGACATGAGCCGGCCCGGGGTAGTGTCGTGGTTGTTTCTTCTGTTGGTGGCGTGTCGACCGGCGCCTGCCCCGCTCTCGTCCCTCCATGGTCGGATTCAGCGGCTTGAGGCGATCAAGAGTGGTTTGGCCCTCCGATCGGAGAATCCGGAGGCCGCGGCCCAGGCCTTTCGTCGGGCCGGAGTCGGCTCGGAGTTGGAGCATCTGCGTTTTGAAATGTGGTTGGACGCTCTTGATCGGGCGGGAGCATCAACCCCGGAGTGGGAGGCATTTCTCAATCAAGGACCTCCGGAGGACTTTGCCGATCGGGCCATGTTGAAATTGGCAAGGATGGCCATGGCTGATCATCGTTGTGACGAGGCGGAGGCGATTCTCGGTGGAGTCAGTGCCGAGAGTCTTGTGGGGGCCGATGTGGTGCGGCTTTCATCGTCGGAGTTGGCAGTTGCAGAGGCAGCAGCGACTCGTTTGGCGGTCGTCGCTCCGTTGGTTCTGAGGCGCGAGGCGCCGGCGATGGAAAAGGCTGCGTTGGCCGCACTGGGGGATGAGGACAGGATTGCCCGCAGTGCTGCGTGGAGGGCGGCCGGTCATCCGTCCCGCGCGGCGGCCGAGTTGCGGAAGATCAGAGTGGGCCCGGGTTTGAAAGCCAAATGGCGTTTGGAGTTGGCCAGGAGTGAACTCAAGCGAGGATCGATATCTGCGGCATTGAGAGTGGTTCCGCCGGTGTCCCGTTGCTCGGCAGACGAGGCCCTGGTCAGGGCTTCGGCTTGGCGTCGGCGCGGGTGGTCCCGGTATCCACGGCCCGCGGCCTCCAGGGCTTTTGGTCAATGCGTGGTTGCGGCCCGGCGGGCTGTTGCTCAGACGACCGAGCCCAAGGTGCGGGCTCTGGAACTCCAACTGGAGTGTGGGACCGAGGCCGGTCAACTGGAAACGGCGATGGAGGCATGGCACTCGTTGGCCGAAACCAACTGGAATGGTTCTCGGCGTTCGTGGCTGGGGCGCCGCCTGGGGATTGCCCTTGCCCGCTCAGGGCGTTTCCGGGAAGAATTGAGGCGGCTGGTTGAGAGTCTCGAAGACCAGAAGCGGTCGCTGGGTTTTGCGGCGGCGACTGCAGGGTCCGAGATGGATTCCGAGGCACTGGTTGAGCTTGCGGCCGTGGAGATTCCGGACCTCTATGGTTCGTGGTCACTGGATGCCATTGGGGAAGCCGGGCCGGTGGGCGTTGAACTGCCGCCGCCGGTGGCCGTCGGGAGTCCGCCCGAGACGGTTGCCTGGCTGATAGATCTGGGCGAGCAGGGGTTGGCCTCAAGAGAATGGCGTCGGCTTGCGAAGGTTCGGGGGGTATTACCTGGAGAGGCCCTGGCGGCGGCTCTGTTCGAGGACGGCCGGGATCGACCGGATCTGGCGATTCAATGGCTGCGTCGGGGTTTTCACGATCTTGGTGGGTTAGGTACGGCTCGAGTCGCGGAGAATGGTGTCAAAGCCTACCTGCCCCTCCGTTGGGTTGATGAACTCAAGAGGGCGGCCGCCGAATTCGGCCTTGATCCCTGGCTTCTTGCCGGACTGGCGCGGCAAGAAAGTATCTTCAACCACAGGGCTCGATCACCCGCCGGCGCCCGAGGAGTCGTTCAGTTGATGCGGGGTACGGCCCGGGGGCATGCGGTTGCCCTGGGGTTGGGACGGTCTCCGGATCTCTTTGATCCGGGAGTCAACTTTCGGCTGGGGGCTCGAGAACTTTCCCGTTTGATCGCCAACTTTGGCCAGGTCGAGCCGGCTTTGGCTGCCTACAACGCTGGTGAGAGTCGAGTCCGTTCCTGGTGGCGACGGTGGCCCCAGCGTCAACAATTCACCGAGGCGGTTCCGATCCCGGAAACCTATACTTACATTCGGCGTGTCACGTTTCTCAGCGAGGCCTACCGATTGGTTTGGGCCGATCAATGGGCCGAAGAGGTCGAAGGGTCAAAAGAGGTGGGGGAAATCGCCGATACAGTCCGAGGAATACGTTGAAGTATTCAACGGTTCCGACCGTTGAATTCCTCACTTGAATATTCACTCAATCATCGAACCTATGAAAACAAAAGATTTATCACTTGACACCCCTGTGAAATTGAACACAATGGCGAGCGGAGGGTCTGTCATGACTGTGTCATCTACTCGTGAAAGTTCGAGGTTCGTTGCCGGCAGAGGGTTCATAATCCTGGCGCTGGTATTGATCATTCCTGTGATGTTTCTGGCCGTACCGGGCTTTGCGGAGGCCGATGAAGACTACGAACCCATCGACTCGTCGATGTGTGGCGACTGTCACGAGGCCAGTGAGCATGAGTCATCGTTCGAAGACGATTTGAGCCACTCGGTCCATGAGGGTCTCGAATGCCTGGATTGTCATCAGAACAAGGATACGATTCCCCACAAGGAACTTGCCGAACCGTTCTACGTCGGCTGTGAGGGATGCCGAACCTGTCACGAGGAGGCTTCGGAGGAGTATCAGGCCCACGGTCGCGCCGAGATCGGAACCTGCGAGGACATGCCGCATTGCTCCGACTGTCATGGTTCGCATGACATCCTGCCATCCACCGCTGCCCGTTCCCGGGTCCATCCTTCGAATCTGCGTCAGACCTGCGGGGCGTGCCACGAAAACCTGGATATTACGACCAAGTACGAGACGCTCTACAACAATCCTGTGGCGATGTACGAGGCCAGTGTCCACGGCAAGGTCGGGACGGGGGGCGCCTACTCCGCCGCCGGTTGTGTTGACTGCCACGGTGTTGCGGGCTCGGCCCACAAAATCCTGGCGCCCATCTATCCGGAAAGTGCGATCTCCCACCGGAATATCCCGGTGACGTGCGGTCAGTGTCACAAGGCGATTGAGCAGGACTACTGGGACGGCATCCACGGCAAGCTGGTCAAGGACGGCAACACGCGGTCGCCCGTCTGCACAGACTGCCACGGTGAGCATGGCATTCTTTCCGCCGGTGATCCCAATTCTCCGGTTTCCAAGGCCGAAGTCGCCCAGGAAACCTGTGCACGCTGCCACAACGCGATGGTCCTCAACGAGAAATACGGGAGGACCGCCTCCCAGAAGGTGTCGTTCATCGACTCCTACCACGGTCTGAAATCCGGCGAGGGCGACTCCAAGGTTGCCAACTGCGCCTCATGTCACGGGGCTCATCGCATCCTGCCCAGCTCGGACCCCGGTTCGTCGGTCAATACAGCAAATCTCAGACAGACCTGCGGCGAATGTCATCCCAAGATCACCGATACAATTGCCCAGAGTCCTATTCACGGCGTCGGCGAGGTGCAGCGAAGGGCACCGATCGCCCAGTGGGTGCAGAAGATCTACATTATCTTGATCATTCTGGTCATCGGCGGGATGTTCCTCCACAACGCCCTGGACTACATCACGCGGGTCCGGGAGATGTTGGCCCGAAGACCACGCGTGCGGCGTATGCGGATGGACGAAGTCTGGCAACATACCCTCTTGATGGTCAGCTTCATTGTCTTGGTGATTTCTGGTTTCTCACTGACCTACCACCAGAGTTTCATTGCCAAGTTCTTCTTCGGATGGGATGGCGGCTTTGCCATGCGCGGTACGGTTCACCGTATTGCCGCAGTCGTCATGACGATCGGTTCCTTCTGGCATCTCTTCTACTGTTTCACCGCGCGGGGCCGGAAGTTCGTCAAGGACATGTTGCCGACCATCGCTGATGTCCATTTCTTCATCAACAAGATGCTGGGTTTCATTGGGAAGGGCCATTCCGTGGGGTGCACCCAACGGTTCAACTACGCCGAGAAGGCGGAGTATTGGGCACTGATCTGGGGCACGATCGTCATGGCCGCCACAGGCATGCTCCTGTGGTTCAAGAATTTCTTCAGTGCATACGTCGGTCGCGAATTCTTTGACGTTGCGGTGACGATTCACTTCTGGGAAGCCTGGCTGGCCAGTCTGGCGATTCTCATCTGGCACATGTATGGCGTGATGTTCAACCCCGAGGTCTATCCGATGAATCCCTCCTGGATCAACGGCACGATGTCGGAAGAGCTCTACAAGCATGAGCACCCCGGTCACCTTGAGGAAGCCCGGGCGGAGACCGATGATCTGCTGAGGAAACACCTGTCCAAGGTCCGAAGGGATCTGGGCGATGATGATGACCATTCGAAGCCGATTGCGTGATTGAATCGACCTCGACACAACGCCCTGCCTTCCGGCGGGGCGTTGTTTTTTTATCGTGCCTTTCTCTTCGAAAACCGGCTCGTTCCCGTCCGGAAACGGCCCTTTTCGAGTCTCAAGTCTCCAATTTCCACTTCCCCGGCACCTCTTTCCCCCAAGACCGGGTAGAATGTGCGGGAAAAGGAGCCTTGCCATGGCTGTGGACCCCAAGTTGTTGGAAATCCTGGTCTGTCCGGTGGACAAGACACCGCTGAAGGTCATTGACCTCCCCCAGGCAGTTCGGGAGTCACTGGTCAACAAGTATCGGGAACAATTCAAGGACGAAGAACCCGTCGTCGAGATCGCCTTGGTTTCTCCTGCCGGGCGTGTCTATCCGGTCGTGTCCGATATTCCCGTGATGTTGGTTGATGAGGCATTGACTCTTGAGGAAATCCAGTCCGCCACCCCTTGAGCCGGTTGCGGCTGGATTTCTCCTGGTGGGCGTCGCGTTCAGTCTCCTGATCGCCCCGTCGAATATCATATTGGGCCTGGGTTTCCTGGTGTGGCTGTGTGCCTTGGGTTTGGGGCAGGCAAAGGTGGTGTGGCATCCGGTCCTGATCCCGGTTGCAGGATGGGCCCTGTGGTCTCTGGTTTCAGCCATGTCCTCCCTCAATCGGCCCCTGAGTGTGGCTGCGCTGGACAACCTCCTGACGCTGCTCCTGGTCCCCATGGTTCTTTCCCTCATGAACCCGACTCGGTGGAGCAGGTTCCTGGTGTTGATCACGGTGACCTCTGCAATGTCGTCGATGGTCGCTCTCGGTCAGATCGCTGTTAATGGCGTTGATCTGGAACACAGGGCGCCCGGTGTATTCAGTCACTACATGACCTTCGGTGGTTGGACGATGGCCGTTGTCCTGATTCTGGTTGGGGAGGTGTTGCGCGGCCGGGAGCCGAGGCGACTGAAGTGGATCCTCCCTGTCCTGGGTCTTCACGCGGTCGTCTTGTCCCTGTCTTTGACCCGGAATGCCTGGGTCGGCATTGCGGTCGCACTGGGGCTGGCTGCGTTGATGTGGAAATCCCGGGCACTCCTTGCCGTTCCCCTGGTCGTCGTGATCGCTGTTGCCATTCTTCCCTCCCAGGTCAGGGACAGGGTTGTTTCCATTACTGACCTCGAACAACCGGCCAATCGGGACCGATTGGCCATGATCCAGGCCGGCTTGGCGATGGCGGAAGAGCACCTCCTGGCCGGAGTCGGTCCGGAAATGGTCAAGAAGGTCTATCCTGAATTTCGGCGTCCCGATGCGGTTCGAGACAGGGTCAGCCACCTTCACTGTAACCCGGTCCATATCATGGCGGAGCGAGGCTTGCCGGCTCTGGGAATGTACGGATTGCTGCTGGTTATCTTTGGAATCTCCGTTGTTGGGGATTTGGGCAATCCACGGCATCCGGCGCCGAATGCCGTGGCATCGTGCCTCCTGGCGGTGGTCGGGCTGACCGTTGCCGGTCTCTTTGAATACAACTGGGGGGACTCCGAAATCTGGATCCTCACCCTGTTTTTGCTGGCCGTTCCTCCAGCGCTCGATCAGTGGTTTCGAAGGACTGTGCCGGCGGAGAACGAAGGATGAGGCGGGACCGGGTCTGGTCCGTCGGTGCCCTGATTGATCAGGTCAACGCTCTGCTTGAGAGCGGTTTTTCGGGCATCACAGTAGAGGGTGAGGTGACGGGGGCGACGCTGTCGGCCCGGGGCCATCTCTACTTCTCCCTCAAAGAAGGGGACGCCCAGCTGGATTGTGTCGCGTGGGCCTCGGCCGCGAGGAAACTGCGCTTTGATCTTGAAGACGGGCTGGCGGTTCTTGCGACGGGGAATCTGACGATCTATCGGGGCCGGGGCCGATTTCAGATGGTCGTCAGCAGGATTGAACCACAGGGTCTGGGGGCTCTTCAGTTGGCGTTTGAGCAGATGAAGCGTCGCCTGGAAGCCGAGGGCCTCTTTGCACCCGAACGCAAACGACCCCTTCCCCTGGTTCCGCAGAGGGTGGGGATTGTCACCTCGGCCACCGGTGCGGCGCTGAGGGACATGCTCAAGGTTCTCAGGAGAAACAGCAATATTGAGGTCATCGTGGCTCCCGCAACGGTGCAGGGCAAGGGTGCCTCCCAGGAGATCGCCGAAAGCCTGAATCGCCTCGGCGCCACTGATCTGGTTGATGTCGTGATTGTGGCTCGGGGCGGGGGTTCGATGGAGGATCTCTGGGCCTTCAACGAAGAGGTGGTTGCCAGAGCAATCGTTGACTGTCCCATTCCGGTCCTGACCGGGGTAGGGCATGAGGTGGACTTCACCATTGCCGATTTTGTTGCAGATATTCGTGCGGCAACGCCGACCCAGGCGGCAGAATTCGTCGTGACCCGCCTTGAGGAGAGCCGAGAGCGTGTGGAAGATGCTGGGTTTCGTCTGAGCTTGGAACTGAGGCGCCATCTCCAGGATGCCCGTGCCCGTCTCCTTGCGGCCAGGGGTTCGGCGGGACTTGCCAGGGTTCCTCACCGTCTTGAGCTGGTACGGCTCAGGATGAAGGCGGCGGACCGCCTGCCCATGCTCCTAGAGGAGTTGGCCGACGACAGGCGGCACCGACTTCTGAGGGCCGAGGGTGCTCTGCGCCGTCTTCCGGCCCTGATCGCGGCAGGCGGCCATCGGCGGTTGGTCGAGAGTCGTGCCGAACAGTTGGTGACCTTGATTCATCGCGCTGTCGATCGGGCAAGGGTTGCCGTGGTCAGCCGAGAGCGATCGTTGCTCCACCTGTCACCTCGGCGAGTTCTCGAAAGGGGCTACTCGATTACCACGGTTGAGGGACAGGCGAAGCCACTGAAGAACGCGGCCGGGCTGAAGGGCGGAGAAACGCTGATGACGACTCTGGCAGAGGGTTCCCTCCGATCGCTGGTTGTCAAACGCCGGGGTGGAACCGATCCGCCGAAGAAAAATTTATCGCCCGGAGAGTCAAGTCAGGGCACACTCTTCGATGATGGAGGATGAGCGTGACGAAAGAAAAAAAAGAGGAATCTGCCAAGGCCGATGAACGGTTTGAGGATCAACTGGAACGGCTGGAAGACATTGTCGGCCGCCTGGAGGACGACGAAGTCGGTCTCGAGGAGGCTCTGGATCTCTTCGAACAGGGGATGGGCCTGGCCGCCAAATGCCGTTCGAGGTTGAATCGGGTGGAACAGAGGGTCGCCAAGCTTCTGGAAGATGGAACCACGGAGGACATGGAGATCGAAACCTCGTGATCAACATCCTCGAAATGGAACGAACGGCCGTGGAGCAGGTTCTGCCTGGACTGTTGCCTGGGGGAGATCAATGGCCCGGCCGGTTGCATCGGGCGATACGCCATGCGGTGCTGGGAGGCGGCAAGAGGATCCGGCCCATCTTGGCGCGGTTGGCCTACCGGGCGACTGGTGGCGATCCCGATGACATTACCGAGGCAGCGTGCGGCCTGGAGTTGATCCACACCTATTCACTGGTTCACGACGATCTTCCAGCTCTGGACGATGACGTTCTTCGCCGTGGGCGCCCCACGGTTCACGTCGCCTTCGACGAACCGACGGCCATCCTCGTCGGAGATGCCCTGTTGACGGAGGGTCTCGGGGTTCTGGCCCGGTTTCCCCGAGGTTCCCGGTGGGCGGCCCTCAGAGCGGAAAGTGTGGCCCTGGTGGCCGAAGCCGTTGGATCAAAGGGTATGGTCGGCGGTCAGATGGAGGATCTCGAAGCGACCGGACAGGTCTCCGGAGATGGCGTATCGGGGGATGGGAGTCGTCGACTGGACCTGATACATCGCCACAAGACCGGGTGCCTCCTCAGGGTGTCGGTGGAGTTGGGTGCAGCCCTGGCGGGATTAGGCGCTGAGGAGAGGGAACCCTTTATTCATTTCGGTCAGACCATTGGTTTGGCCTTCCAGGTGGCCGATGACGTGTTGGACGCCACGGCCACAGCGGCCGAGCTGGGAAAATCGCCCGGCAAGGACGCCCAGACCGACAAGTTGACCTGGGTGACCCTTCACGGTCTTGAAGCGTCCCGGCGGAAACTGGATCAACTGGAACATGAGCTGATCGCCCTGGCTGAAGGGATCGAAGGCCCGGACGGGTCGCTGGCCGCAGTGGCCCGGGCCGCTGTACGGCGCCGGTCATAGGAATGACCCTGGTGAAACGACATCGACGGTGGTCGTTGTTGGCGTTGGTCATTGTGGCTTTGGCGGTCAGACTGCTGACACAGAACTGGGATGCCAGGACTCCGCCGTCACCCCATCCGGACGAACGCCAGGTCATCAGCGTGACCGAGGGAATGGAGGGGTGGTTTTCGGATCCCGGGTTCTTTGCCTACGGTTCCCTCCACTTTCAGGGAGTTCGCTTGATGACCCTGTTGGTCGGGCACGAGCTGAAGTGGAACACCCTGATTGCCGGGGGCCGTCGATTGTCCCTGGTGGCGTCGATGGGAGCGTTGCTGCTGGGCTTGTGGATGGCCTGGACCGCCTGGGGACCGCGGACCGCCCTGATTTTTGGGTGGATTGCGTTGTGGATTCCGCTGGATCAGCAAGTGTCCCACTACGCGACGGTCGAGGCTCACCACGCGGTCTGGGTTGTGGCAGCCATAGCGGCGATATTCCAGATGGCGAGGTCCCAAAGCTGGGTATGGGCCGCACTGGCCGGGGTGGCCATCGGCGCATCTCTGGCGGTCAAAATTTCTTCATTGGCCCTGGTTTTTCCTCTGGTGCTTGCCCTTGCCTCTGTCGCTCTGAGGTCCAAGAGATGGACGACCCTGTGGTTGATTCCGACTGTCGGAATTGCCGGAATGGTGGCCTTTGGTTTGGGACAGCCGTGGGCCTTTGAGGCCGGACGTCCCTGGATGGGGCCTTTCAATCCGGACTTTCTCCGTGGCCTTGGCCAGCAAATCGCCATGGTGAAGGGTGTGTCGGATCTGCCCTATGTCCGAATCTATTCTGGGACGACGCCGGTCATCTATTCCCTGAGGGAACTACTCCTGTGGGGCCTGGGACCTGCATTGACGTTGGCGGTGTTATGGGGTTCGGCCCTGGGCGTCTTCGTTGTGGGCCGCCGGTGGCGGCGTTTTCTACAGGGTCGGTTCTCTGACGCCTCTCTTCTTCTGATGCTGCTCCTGGCATGGGTCATTCCCATGGCGATCAGGCTGAGCACTCTTGAGGTCAAGTTCCTGCGCTACTGGGCGCCCCTGGTCGTCCCCTCAAGCCTGCTGGCGGCGTGGCTGTTGGGGAGATTGAGGGGCGTTGCGGGACGACGAATCACCATCGTGACGCTGGTCTTGACTGTGACGTGGGGTGTTGCCTACCTCTGGGCCTTCTCGGAACCACATCCCTTTGCAACGGCCGCGCCCTGGCTGCGGACGGTTGTGGGCTCGGATGACGTCATCGCCTGGGAACACTGGGACGAGCACCTGGGCGGGATTGGAGGCGAGAGTGTCACCCTCGAGAGCTACAACCTTCCGGATGGAGACGCCAAGATCGAGGCATGGTGTGTCTCGTTGGCCCGGGCCGACTGGGTGATTCTGACCTCCAACAGGGTGCGAAGAACAGTTCTTGCAAACGCCGGCCGGTATCCGAGGACGGCAAGGCTCTACCGAATGCTCCTGGCTGGCGAGGCGGGCTTCGAGGTGGCTGCAACCGCGTCGAGAGGACCCCGCCTGGCAGGGTTGAGGGCGCCGGTCCAGCGGGCCGACGAGAGTTTTGTCAACTATGAGTTTCCACGAGTGGTCATCTTGCGCAGGGTCGGTGTGACTGATCCTGTCCGGCTTGTCCAACTGAGCATGGAACCACGATTTGATCTCGACGGTCTTGGTTCTGCGAGTCTCGACGCCCTGTTTGTCGATGGTGCGCCCAGAATTCCGCCGAAGGTGTCCGGTGGCAACCAGATTATTCAGGTCGCTGTGTGGGTGGGCTTGTTCCTGGTAGGGGGCATGGCGTTGTGGGTTCTGCTTCTGCCGTGGCTTGCATCGTGGCCCGATGCCGGACTGGGCCTTGCAATCGTGATGGGATGGATTATCCCCGCATGGGTTCTGTGGGTGGGCTCCGAAGTATTGGGACTTCCGGTTGGTCCGGCATCGGCGACCCTGATCGTTGGTGGCGTGGTCGTGGGTGCGCTGGTGGCGGTGGGCCGTCGTTCAGCCGAGGTGTGGCGCATTGCCGTTTCCAGGCGGCGTGGCATGGGCGCGGTAGGCGCCGTCTTTCTGTTCGTTTTTGTTCTATTTCTGGTTGTGAGACTCTTCAATCCGGCAATATTCTGGGGCGAAAAGCCCATGGATTTTTCATTTTTCAATGCCTTCGTCGGCGCTTCCCAGTGGCCCCCCGGTGAGCCATGGATGGCCGGTGAATTGCTTCACTACTATTATTTTGCCGATGTTCTGGCGGCCTTCCCAACCCTGGTTGTCGGGGCGGATACCGGAGTTGCCTACAACCTGATGTGCGCGACCGTTCCGGCCCTGGCTGCCGCATCCCTGGCCGCACTGGGACTGATGGCGGCCCGGCGGCGACGCCGGCGGTGGTTCTTTCTGGTGCCCCTCGGAGTCTTGATGGTCGGCAACCTTGCATGGCCCGGTCTTCTGGGCCTCGCGCGGGCAGGACGGTGGTTTGACCTGTGGTGGGCGACATCGAGGGTCGTACCGGGTTATGCCATTACCGAGTATCCGTTGTGGACTGCGTTGTTTGCCGATCTCCACGCGCATTTTGTAGCCCTGCCGGTGATGATCACTGCACTGGTGTGGGCGTGGGTCGTTGTTCGGGCGCCCCGAGGCCGGTGGATGGGTCCGTCAGTGATGTGCGGTCTGAGTGTTGCGGTGCTGGCGGCGACCAATCCCTGGGATCTCCCGATCTTTGCGGGAACTCTGTTGCTTGCGGTTGTGGCAGTGGCGCCGAACCCGGTGGAAAGTCTGGCTCGGTTGGGAACGGCAGCGGGGATCAGCCTGGTGGCGGCACTTCCCTTCCTGCTGGAACTGATGGCGTGGTTGGGAGGAGGAGATGGGGTCGGAGGCCGCCCCCTGGTGTTTCTGACTCGGGGAGATTATGCGCCCTGGTGGGCCGTCCTGGTTCATTTCGGGCTGTTTCTCGGCCCTCTTGCGGTTGCGGCCCTGATTCGACCGCCCAGGGACCTGATCTTCACCTGCGGTCTCGCAGCGGCCGGCATGGGAGTCGGGCTGGTCTTCGGGTCCTCGGCCGCGGGGGTGGCTCTCGCGATGGCCGCCCTGTTCCTGACGATGGTCAGGTGGGTGCCTGATCGGATTCAGGCAATATCCTGGTCATTGGCCGGAACGTCCATGTTTCTGGTTGCTGTGGCTGAACCTTTGACCCTGATGGACCGCATGAATACGATCTTCAAGACCTATAACGGTGTTTGGCTGTTGCTGGCCATTGCGTTGGGGATTGTTCTCCTGAGGTCGGAGGGACGCCAACTGACCGTCACAATTCTGGTGTCGGCGGTTCTGGCGCCGGTTGCCCTGGTCAATCTGCCCCTCGGTGTGACCCAGGGCTGGTTGCAGCCGCGAATTCACTCGCCTCGTCCGACCCTGGATGGGAGGGCCTTCCTGCGAAACAATCCATCGGATCACTTTCTGATCACCGCACTGAGGGGGGCCGGGCTTTCCCGAGACGTCGTCGCGGAGGCTGCGGGATCCAGCTATGGGAGTTTCACCCGGATTGCGATGCACACCGGGATTGGAACCGTTGTGGGGTGGGAGTGGCATTTGCGGCAGCGGGGGCAAAGTCTCAGCGAGATCGAGGAACGGGTCCGTGACCTGGAGGTGATCTATGCAGGAGTCGATCCCGAGGAACGCCGGACGGCACTGGATCGGTACAGGGTCGATTGGGTTGTTCTTGGAGACCTTGAACGGGAGACCTATGGTCTGGATGAACAGAACCCGTTCAAGGGTGTCCCCGGGATCGTTCTCTGGGCACGACGAGGCTCCTCGGTTTTGTACCGGGTGGTGCGGTAGGAGCTCTCAGCTTTCAGTTCAATCCTCGTATGTTGATTTTTCTGGATGAAGTAAGCACCTTGCTTGAAGACTGACAACCGAATGCCGAGGCATTTCACATGACGGAGTCGTCGGTCAGGAACCGCGGAATCTCCCTGATCTCCAAAGGATGGGAGTAGAGGAATCCCTGAACGGCATCACACCCGGCTCGACGCACGATCTCCAGTTCGCCGGGAGACTCAACCCCTTCGGCGATCACTGTTGCGCCACAGGCGTGGCCCATGTGAACCACCCCCTCGATGATTTCTGCCATGTCATCGTGGTGCTCGCTTCCTATTACGAATGATCGGTCTATCTTGATTCCCTCTGGCCTGAGTTTGGAAAGGTATGCCAAGGATGAATACCCCGTTCCAAAATCATCGACGTACAATCCGATTCCCATGGCCTTGAGTTGTTCCATTGCCAGGACGACGGTGCTGCTCTCGCTGATTAGCGTACTTTCGGTCAACTCCAAGACTAGTTTGGATGCGTCAAAGCCTGTCTCTTTCAGGATCGAGTCAACTGTATTCACAAATCCTTCGTCATCCAGTTGAACAGGAGATACGTTAACCGAAATCCCAAGACCCTCTTGGTTGGATCCAGCCCATTGAGAGGCAACGCTACACGCCTGGCGGAGCACCCAGGCTCCGAGTTCCGGCATCATTCCGGCCGACTCTGCTCTGTGGATGAAACGATCGGGAGGGACCTCTCCCAGCTCGACGTTTCTCCACCGGAGGAGCGCCTCAAGGGTTGATATTCTACCTGAATGGAGATCCAGGACCGGCTGGAAGACCACACGAAACTCACTTCGATCGATCGCTCCTCGTAGTTGCCGAATGGTTGCCAATCTTTCGTCGGCCCGCCGGCTCAGTTCGGGGTTGTGGAGTTGGCAGCGACCGTATCCAGCACTCTTGGCCGCATACATTGCGATGTCCGCGCTTCGGACCAGCTCTTCTGCAGTTGTCCCATCTTCCGGGAATACTGCAATCCCGATACTTGCCGTCACGGAAAGCATCTCTTTTTCGACCTCAATCGGTTCCCGAATGACATTCCCAATGCGCTCTGAGAATGCCAGCAGATCGGTCGGATCAGTCGGGCTCTCACTGAGAACGACCAATTCGTCTCCACCCATTCTGGCAAGAGTATCAATCTCCCGAACGGTTCCCTTGAGGCGTTCAGCAACAGTTCTGAGTACGTGATCGCCGACCAGGTGTCCCCGGCTGTCATTGATGGTCTTGAAATCATCCAGGTCGATCAGGAAGACCGCAAAATGCCGCTGGTGGCGTTTCGATGTTGAGACCGAATACTTCAGCCGCTCAAAAAGAAAGGCTCTGTTGGGCAAGCCGGTCAACACATCATGATTGGCGATGTGGTGCAGCTTGGCTTCATTCTCGATTCGTGCAGTGATGTCCCGGCCAATCGCCATGAAATGGGAGACATTTCCCAGCGTATTTCGGATCGCCGTGATGACCCTTTCTTCATGGTAGATTGTCCCGTCCTTTCGGCGGTTGGTGATGAGTCCGTTATAGGTCCGGCCCGCAAGGATTGTTTCCCAAAGATCTGAAAAAAGTGTCTTCGGGTGCCGACCCGAATTGAGCATTCTCGGGTTGCAGCCGATGGCCTCATCCGGGCTGTAGCCGGTGAGAACGGAGAATGCCTTGTTGACGTACTCGATGATACCGTCACGGTTGGTGACCATGATTGAATCTTGACCTTCGTCAACAAGCAACCGAAACCGGGAATTGCTTTGGTTCAAAGCGTGACGGAAGAAAAGGCTCAGCATGGTGATACACAGCAGGAGGATGACCACGATCATTCGTGGACTCCTGGTAACTGGATCAAGGTACCCAGATTTGTAGCCGATAAAGTGAAAAGCCGCCAAACTCAAGACAAATACCGAGCCGATCGGAAATTGCTGCCGATGCCTCCCTGCGCTGGGCGCCTTGACGGCTCCAGCCGCTACTTCGGGTTTGATGGCCAGGATTCGATTGGATCCTATGGCGAGCACGGCTGCGAAAAACCAGAAGAAATCCGACGGTTGGCCCCAGTACTGGAGCGAGCCGCCGCCCACAAGGACAAAATGATCCCATCCATCAATGATGGCCCACAAGAAAAACGCCAACGACATCAGAAGGGCAAACAGTTTTAGCTTCTTGTCCCGGATACTCAATCCTACCCAAAGACAATAGATCATCAACAGGAAATCCATCAGTGCGTAAAACAGTGAAGAGGGAAGGAAAGCCTGATAGGCATAGACATCAAAATGCATCGGGATGACGACAAAGTACGCAAGACTCCCAATGTAAAAGGGGGCTGTCTCAAGGTGTTCAATAAGAATCGAGTTGCTGAAGAGACTTGAATCCGCCATGTCGGTGGTCTTGATTGATCTGACCGCCGAAAACACCAGGTAATAGAAGAATAAATAGCCGACATCGACGGAAATACCACCAAGAATGCTCTTTTCGGTCTCAGGGAAAAACCAACGGATCAGCTCGAGTGACAGCCATATTCCATAGCCAAGGACAAGCAGTTTTCGAAATCGATGGGCTGCTGCCTCGGTTGGACGAATGACGACAACACCCAGTAAAGCCAAGCCAAGGAAAGACAGATTGATTGCCGTAACCCATGAAAACACTGATGGTCTTGCCCCGAGGATACCGATCCCATAGACAACGACAAGAAGACCCAGCAGAAACAGGGAAGCCTGAACGAAGGGATCCTTCGGAAGATCTGAAAGAAAGCCCAGATATCCCTGTTCTTCGTGTGTTTGCTGAAGCCCGAGTGGTGTCCGTGAGGCCGAGATTGCAGTTTCGTCATTGGTCCCTTCTGGTGTACCTCTGAAGAAACTGAGCAGGTTGAACATTGAATTTCCTTCCGCCGTCTCAATGAGAATTGCTGACAGTGCTCAATTTTAGTCGTGTTATCTGTTCAATCAAGCATCTCCCTCATGGCATCTTTCAAAATGTTCCATTCATTCCAATTATATGTCAAGAGCTCAGAAAATGGAGTGGAGCACGAGAACATTGGTGAGAAATGCAGACTCAGGTGCTATTGTGGCAATGATGACGCGAATCTTTCTTGCCGATGATCATCAGATCCTCCGACACGGGCTTCGGGCACTGTTGCGGGAAGAGCATGGCTTCGAGATTGTTGGCGAGGCAGAAGATGGACGTCGGGCCGTTGAACTTGTGGCAGAACTCAGACCCGACATCATCATCATGGATCTTCAGATGCCGATTCTCAACGGAATTGATGCGACCCGGAAGATCTTGGCCAATAGACCATCGTGCAAGGTAATTTTTCTCTCCATGTCGTCGGATGCTGCCGTGGTCCGCAGGGCGATTCAGGCGGGGGCCCGGGCCTTTGTACTCAAGGACTGTGCCTTTGACGAATTGCTCAATGCAATACGGGCGGTGATGCGGGGAGAACACTATCTCAGCTCGAAGATTGTCGGAGTTATTCTTTCCGACTATGTTCAACAATTGGGGCGAGATTCGGCGCCACCGGTGATGGCTCTGACTCAGAGGGAGGCGGAGGTTTTGCAACTGCTTGCCGAAGGGAAATCAACCAAGGCTATTGCGGGGATTCTCGACGTCAGCGTCAAGACCATCGATACCCACCGGCAGAACCTAATGGCCAAACTGGATCTCCACAGCGTTGCGGCGTTGACGAAGTTTGCCATTCGGGAAGGCGTGACATCGCTGGATTTCTGATCAGTTCCCTCGAACTGGAAAATAGAGGCAGTCATGAACCGGTTGGAGGAGGTCCAAAAATGAGACCTGCGGCGTGTTCTTGCCGCAGTTGGGTGGCCATGGACTGAATCTTGACGATCAGAGGCCGAACGGCCTCAAGGTCATCGTGGCCGGCCTGGGCCTCGATCTCAATGGCAAGCTCTCGAATCCCTGTGGCCCCCAGTGCCCCGGCGGCGCCTTTCAGTGAGTGGGCCTCACGGCCGGCTGTTGCACGATCTCCGCAGTCGATGGCCTTTTCGAGGATTGCCAACTGACCTGGAATGGTTTGCAGGAAAATTGCAATGAGCTCGTCGAGGAGTTCTGGGTCTCCGCCCGTCGAGAGAAGACCAGCCGAGCAATCGAGGGCCGGAGCTGCCGGGATCTCGGTCGCGTCGGGACGGAGAATTGGGTCTGCAGGGGTAGGTGGATCACTCATGCGTGGCATTCTACCCCTACCCCGGTGAGAGGACTCAGGTATTTGGAAGCGCGAAATCAGGGAAATACCTAATTAACTTCTGCGGGCCTTCGTGTATCTTGAGAGGCCGATCTTCGGGTGAAGCTATGTGCGGAATTCTTGGCGGTGGCGGGGGGAGCACGGTTTGGTTGATGGTCACGGAGGATTGATGCCGGTGAGCAAGGGCAAAATTCTACTGGTTGAGGATGATCCCGTTTATCAGAGATTGGTTCAGGGTATTTTGGAACGAGAGGGGTATGATACGTGCCCTTTCGTCATTTCGGGTGAGGATGCGATCGAAGAGATTTCCCGGTGCGATCCAGATCTCGTCCTGATGGATATCCGTCTTCCGGGAGAACTCAATGGGATCGAGGCTGCCGAGCGAATTCAGAATAGAGTCAATATCCCCGTTGTCTTTCTTTCGGGAGACAGTGATCCAGCGACCCTCCGACAGGTGGGGCGTGCGGCGCCCTACGGTTTTGTTGCCAAACCCTTTAGTGATGGGCAGTTGGTGGTGGCCGTGGAGACCGCATTCCACAGGCACCGTTTGGACTGTCATGTTCAGGACAGCAGGGATTGGTTGTCCACCGTGTTGGCCAGTGTTGCCGACGGTGTTGTCAGTATTGATGTCAGGGGAATCGTGACGTTCATCAACGAGGCGGGTACGGCATTGCTTGGACCGGCCTGCCTTGGGCATTCTTTTTCCGATGTGTTGGCCGGAGTTGTTCGAGACGTTGATGGTGCCGCCAAAATATCAGTTAATCGAATCCTCGATGGAGACGGCCCTCCGGTCTTCGAACAATCACTCGGCCTGGATTGTGCGGACGGCGGGCAACGTACAGTTCAACTGATATCCAAGAGGTTGATGGATCAGTTCTCTCGGTGGATTGGCGCCGTGGTGATTCTGAGGGATATCACCGAGTCGGAACGGATGATTCAACAGCTGAGGTCCTTCAAGCTTGCGGTTGATTCGATGCAAATTGGTGTCACGATGACGGATCTCGACCGTAAGATCCTTTTCGTCAACCCGGCTGATGCCGAAATGCACGGTTATGGTCAGAGCGAGTTGCTTGGGTGCTCGGCACGATATTTTGGGACTCCGTCCAACGAGACGATGGACGATTCTTGGCCTGACGACCTGGGGCGATGGAGGCGGGAAAGCCTCAACAAACGTGCGGACGGTTCGACCTTTCCGGTTGAGCTTCTGACCGATGTCGTCCGAGATTCCCAGGGTGAGCCGGTTGGACTGGTGACTTGCTGCCGGGACCTGACGGAGATGAAGCAGGCCGAGGAGGAGATCAGGAAACTCAACCAAGCCGTTGAACAGAGCCCCGCCCTCGTGATCATTACGGATGTTACGGGAAGGATTGAGTACGTCAATTCCCAGTTTTGCCGGACGACGGGCTATTCGGTGGAAGAGGCCGTCGGGAATCTGCCGAGTATTCTCAAGGGTCCCGAGACGCCCGAGTCCGCATATGAGGACCTTTGGAAGACGATTTCCCGGGGGAATTCCTGGAGTGGAGAATTTCACAACAAGAAGAAGGACGGTTCGACATACTGGGCCTTCGCCTCTATTTCGGGCCTGAGGGACGAAGCGGGGGTCATACGGCACTACGTTGGGGTTCAGGTCGACATTACTCGCCGCAAGGAACTTGAAGTTCAGCTCGAGGCCCAGAATACAGAACTGGAACGTCTCAACCGGCTCAAGAGTGACATGGTGGCGATCACATCCCATGACCTCAAGTCGCCTCTCCACGCCATGGTCAGTGTTGCCAATCTGTTGAGGGATTTGGGTCCGCAGTTGGATACCGAGACCCGGGAGGGTTTCATCGATCAGATCATTTCCTCGGGTCGGAAGCTCAGTTCCTTCATCTCCGACATTCTGGATGCGGAGAAGATCGAGGCGGGCGGGATCAGTCTGGGCCTGGCATATGCTCGGGTGGACCGGGTTGTTGAGGATTGTATTGCCTTGGTCGGAGCCGCGGCTCGTGAACGATCCGTCGAGATCACATCAGTGATCGAAGGTCCCTTTGATGAGATTCTTGTCGATGCAGGCAAGCTGGAACAGGTCTTCACCAATCTTCTCTCCAACGCACTCAAGTTCTCACCTGAAAAGAGCAGGATTGAGGTTCGCATGGTTCGGGACGCGGGATCCCAAGTCATTACGATTGGTGATCGAGGTCCAGGGGTTCCGGAGGACGAGAGGGAGAGAATCTTCGATCGCTATTTTCAGGCAACGTCCGGTGGCGAGGTGGCCGAGAGGGGCTTCGGAGTTGGCCTGGGTCTCTACATCGTTCGGCTTCTGGTCGAGGCACACGAGGGTTCTGTTGAGGCTCGGAACCGGGAGGGAGGCGGATGTCTTTTTGTCGTTCGGCTCCCCGAAGGTCAGCATGATCAGGGGATTCCCCGTCCGTGTGATCAGACAGGCATGCCGGGCCGAGAAGGAAGAGCATGAGTGGATACCGAATTCTGATCATTGACGACTCCGAGGACATCCACAGCGTCCTGGGCGCCTACTTGAAGATCTCAGGTTTCGAGGTCTTACACGCAGGGAATGGCGCCGAGGGTCTGGAGATCCTGAATCACGAGCGGCCTGATCTTGTTCTGTTGGATATTCAGATGCCGATTCTCGACGGTTTTGGGGTTCTGGAACAGATCAAGGGAAGACGTGATCTTGCCTCAATTCCTGTGATTTTTCTCAGCAGCCTGGATCGACCTAATCTCAAGGTCAAGGGTCTTCATATGGGGGCTGATGACTACGTCGTCAAGCCCTTTGATCGGGCCGAGCTGATGGCCCGTGTCACCGTTGCTCTTCGTCGTGGAGAGCATTTCCGTCAACTGGAGAGAACATTTGGTGGTCGACTTGGGCCTGTCAGTGTCGAGGAGATTCTCCAGACGATGGACCTTGGAGGGAAGAATGGCCGGATCCTTCTTCCTGAAATGGAAGCTTCCATTGAGGTTGTTCAGCGGCATGTCATCAGGTCCCGGTGGGAGGGGTTCGAGGGAGTTGTTGCGATGCATCGGATTCTTCTCCTGCAGAGAGGCCGATTCGAGGTGGATTTTGACTCGGAGATCGAGCCGAGCGAAGAACCAGTGGGGAAGATCCCGGATCTCTTGCTTTCTGCCCTGGTCCTGCTGGATGAACTGAAGGAGATTCTTGGGGAAGGCTGTCGTCTTGACCTTATGGTCGAAGGACCCGAAAAAGACTCGGAACCTCAGTTTTCGAGCTTCGGCCATCGGGTATGGCCGGCAACCGTGGCCGAGGTCATCGCTCGAATGAGTGGGGACCTCAAGGAGAACGCACAGACTCTGTGCAGTGCAATCGACGACCATGGCCTGGTCATGAAAGGACGGTAACCGTGGGAGGTTGCATGATTTTCGTGGTTGACGACGAACAGGTTTTCTTGACCTTGGGCCGGGAGTTGCTCAAGCAGGATGGTTTTGAGGTTGAGACCTTTGAGCGAGCGGCTGATGCTCTCGATCGCCTGGAGGTGAAAGACCCCGATCTGATCATCTCGGACATCATGATGCCGGAAATGGACGGCTTTGCCTTCAAGGATGAAGTTACTCGTCGGTTCCCGGAGAAGGACATCCCGTTTGTTTTTCTCTCGTCCTTGGGTGACCCGGAGCAGCTCATTCGAGGTCTCGAAGCGGATATCGATGACTATTTGGTCAAGCCGATCGAATCAACAGTCTTGAAGGCAAGGGTGAAATCACTACTGCGTCGCCGAAAGCGTTCTTCGGAGGCCGTTTTCCAGGGTGATCTCGGAGTGTTTTCGTTCAACGATGTCGTCAGGTTCTGTGAGGAGCAAGGTTTTTCGGGAGATGTCACCTTCGAGGCCGACGACTGGAAAGTGGTCATCCCCTTCAAGGGGGGTGCAATTCAGTTGGACGACCTCAGGAGACCGAATGATGACCTGAAGGACCTTTACGATTTCGACGAGATCGAAGATGCCGACGATGTCTTGGGACGGCTGTACGACTTGGATCATGGCCGATTTACCATCAAGGCGCGTGGCGTTGACTTCAGTGCGTTGGAGAGGCCCCGCCTGGTCGCGGAACGGGTTTCTCAATCTTCGACTCTTCAATCGAAGATGCCGATTGGGCGATTGGCCGGAATCAAGGTGGGCCAGAGGCTCTTTCAGGTGCAGACAGAGATGGTGTTCTATCCCGAAAAACGGATTGAAACCGTGGTTGTTCTGAACGGGAACACCGTCCTCAAACGGTCGCAAGTGGTTGAGCCCGAGAGCGACATGCCGGATCTGGACCAGCTGATCGATCAGCAGCATCAGGCGATCAAGGCCGAGGTCCAGAAACGAGTTGAAGAACTGGCTCGGGCCAAGAGTATAGAGGTTGATGTCAAGATCGACGAATTCGGCACACTTTTCGATGCCGGCTTCGATGCTTTTCGTGATGGAGACTTCTCAAAGGCGTTGGAATTCTGGTTGGAGGCACAGCAATTGAAACCAGAGGATCCCATGCTCGAGAACAATCTCAGGATCGTGCGTTCACGAGTAGGGCCGGTGTGATGATTCTTCTCAACGGCGAGGACGGCGTTGGGTGCCGATCTGCCAGGATGCTTTTCCTTCTTGTCGGTGTCGTGTGCGCCTTTTCCGGCGTTGGGTGGGCTGAAGAGGTACCAATTCAGGGGGATGACCAGGAAGTTCGTATTGGTGTGGTGGCTCGGGTTGGGAAGGACCACTGTGTCAGTTGCTGGACACCGTTGGCTCAGTTTCTTGGGACGGTCGTTGGGGAACAGATCTTCACGATCGTTCCTCTCAGCTCGACTGAAGTCATTGATGCCTATGAGGAGGGAGAGCTCAACTTCGTTGTTGCGGATCCCGGTATTGCTGAGGAACTGATCTACCGCCGGGGCGGTCGGAAACTGGCGACGCTGAAGAAACGGGGATCAGGGAATGGGGTGACCACCCAGTGTGGCGCCGTGGTCTTCTGCAGGAAAGACAACAGCCGGGTCGGTGGCCCCGTTGATCTCGAGGGTGCGTCGGTCGCTGCGGTTGATCGCCGGAGTCTTGGGGGATGGCTGGCGGCAGCCCGAGAGTTAAAGAAGATCGGGACCAGGGATAGGGATTTTTCGACGCTCGACTTTCTGGGGAGTCCTGAAAAGGTCGTACGAACGGTGCTCAAAGGGGACCACGAGGTAGGGATTGTTCCGACCGATGTCCTGGAGACGATGGCGGCCAGGGGTGAGATTGACCTCAGCGAATTCGAGATTCTGAATCTCTTCGTTACCGATGATGATGTCTCATTCCCCTTCAAACTCTCCACCAGGCTCTATCCCGAGAGGCCCTTCATTGCCGCGAGCCACACTTCGCAGGATCTTGTGGATCAGGTTACGGCGGCTCTTCTGCTGATACCTGAGAACTCCAAGGTTGCCAGAGCGATCGGCTCGGCCGGATGGACGCTTCCTGCCAAGTATATAGACGTCCTGGACTGTCTGGTCGAACTTGATGTTGAACCCTTTGGCAGATTGTTTTCGGTGTCGAAATGCCGGCTCTTCAAAACCTACACGACTTGGATTGTTGGAGTCATGGCAGTGCTGCTGATTGGAATTGTTGCTGCAGGGATTGTGATGCGTCAGAATCGTGACCTGCGACGAATACGAGCCAATTTGCAGTCGGAGCTGTTTCGCAGAACCTCCTATGAGGAAGCTCTGAAAAATGGTGAGAGAAAGTACCGTCTGATTGTCGAAAACGCACCGGATCCCATCTTCTCGGTGGGGCGGGACGGCATCGTCAAAGATGTCAATCAGGCGTTCCTCAGGGAGGCGTCCTTCCGCAGGGATCAGATCGTCGGAACAAATTCCACTGCCTATGTCCATCCGGATGATTGGTCGGTGATCAAGTCGGTCACGGAGGCCGTTCTCGCCGGAAAACCATGTCGATTCGATATTCGGGTTGAAAACGCTCTCGGGGAATATCGGTGGTTTTCAACGGTCGCCTGGCCGATTTTCGGCGAGGGGGACGAGATCGTTGGAATCCAGGGTATCGGCCGAAATGTTGATGAACGCCGGAGGGACGAGATACAGCTTCGACAGTTGTCGGCGGCCATTGAACAGGGTCCGGTGGCGGTCGTCATTACCGATGCTGAAGGAACAATCGAGTACGTCAATCCAGCCTTCACAGAAATCACCGGCTACTCGGAGGAGGAAGCCCTGGGTCAGAACCCCAGGATCCTCAAGGCCGGAGATCTGCCGGACACTTTTTACAGGAATCTGTGGGAAACGATCAGTTCGGGATCGGTCTGGCGGGGTGAATTACATAACAAGAGGAAGAACGGAGAGGAGTATTGCGAGAGGGCGGTCATCGCACCGGTTCGGGATGATGAGGGCGTCATCGTGCGTTACGTTGCCGTCAAAGAGGATCTGACGGAGCTCAGGAAAACCGAGACGGCGCTGAGAGATATCGAGACGCTGTTTCAGACGGTGATTGAGACTGCTCAAGACGCAATCTTTGTCAAGGATCGAGACCTGAGGTACCGGTTTGTCAACCCAAGGATGGCAAGAGATTTTCGGCGATCACCTGAAGCCATCAAGGGATTGGCGGATTTTGACCTCTTCGGAGAGGATGAGGCAGATGCGATCCGGGCGATCGATCTCCGGGTCCTGAAGGGAGAGAATATTGAGGTCGTCAGTCCAACGATGGTCACCGGAGAGTACCAGTCTTTCGCTGTAAGCAGGGTTCCTCTTCGAGATCAAGATGGGGAGATCATTGGGGTCTGCGGGATTGCTCGGGATATCACCGAGCGAGAGCGGTATGAAGAAGATCTCAGGAAGGCCAAGAACGCTGCCGAGGCGGCGACCGAGGCCAAGAGTCTATTTACGGCCAATATCAGTCACGAATTGCGCACACCGCTCAATGGAGTGGTGGGCATGATCGATTTGTTGATGCAGACCGATCTTGATCCCGAACAGCGAAAATACATAAAGATTGCAGGGAGTTCCGCGAGGTCATTGACTGAGTTGATCGGGGATGTTCTGGATTTTTCCAAGATTGAGGCCGGCAAGGTTGAGATCAGGCCGATTGAATTTGAGGTCCGGCAATGGCTTGCGGAGACAACGGAGATCGTCACTGAGCGTGCTGTGGCCAGGGGGCTCGAACTCAATTGGGATGTGGATTCGAAGATCCCAAAGACAATCTGGGGCGATCAATATCGGCTGCAGCAGGTTCTTCTCAACCTGATTTGGAATGCGGTCAAGTTCACCGAAGAGGGATCCATTTCCGTTGGGGTTGAACGCGAGCCAGGGGGCCGGGAGGAGGCATCATTGGTGTTCTCGGTTCGAGACACCGGGGTTGGCATCCCTGCCGGCAGGACGAGTTCGATTTTCGACACCTTCTCTCTGGGGGACGAGAGCAGGACTCGGACCCATGGAGGAAGCGGTCTGGGTTTGGCGATTTCCCGAAGTCTGGTGGAAAAGATGGGTGGTCGAATCTGGGTGGAGAGTGAGCTCGGCGTCGGCTCCACCTTCCGCTTCACCCTTCCCCAGAGACCGGGCGCTCATGGTTCAATAATCCACAACGGACACGACACGATGGACAGCACCGAATGCCACAGGGTGCTCCGAGTCCTGGTCGTTGACGACAACCTGGTCAATCGTCTAGTGGCGGTTGCGACGGCGACCAAGTGTGGACATCAGGTCGCCGAGGCAGAAAACGGCCATCAAGCTCTTGAAATCCTGGCTCGTGGAGATGCCTTCGATGTCGTGTTGATGGACATTCAAATGCCGTTGATCGATGGTTTGGAGGCAACCAGAGAAATCCGCAAGGGCGAGAGCCATGGTCAACATCTGTGGATCATTGGGTTGACGGCGGCGGCGACGGTTGAAGACCGGGAGGCATGCTTTGCAGCCGGCATGGATGACTATCTCAGCAAGCCCGTTCGGTTCGAGGAACTCAAGGAGGTCCTGGGACAGATTGTGACGACACAACTGGCGGGGGAGCTGAAGCCATGAGGCGACTGATGTACTGCCGTTGTTGATCGGTCCTGGGATCTCGGCTAATCTCAGGGAAACAAACACTGCTTGGCCTGGGTATCGAAAAGGAGTTCCCATGGAGTTTGTCGATTTTCGCAACGTCAACCACATGTTGAGTACGACTGTTGAACGGTGGGGTGACCGCGCCGCTTACCGTTGGATTCTCGAGTCGAAAGAAACCCAGTCGATTACATGGAAGGGGTTCTCCGATGAGGTCCGCAGAGTTGGCAAGAGCCTGATGGCCCTGGGCCTCGAGAAGGGGGACAAGGCCAATATTCTCAGCTACACCTGTTACCGGTGGGTTCTGACTGATATTGGCTGTGCCTCGATCGGTTCCTGTGCCGTTGGAATCTACCAGTCCCTATTGGCCGACGATGTCAAGTACATTGTCAATCACTCGGATGCCGTTCTGGTCTTTGCCGAGGACGAGGCCCAGCTTGAGAAACTGCTGTCCATCAGGGATGAGATTCCGGCCATTCAAAAAGTAATCCTGTTCTCAGGCCAGGCGCCGGATGACGACTGGGTGATGACCTATGACGAATTCCTCGAGCTGGGCACCGATATTAGCGATGAGGACTTGGACCAAAGGATCGCAGACGTTGGCCCCGAAGACGTGGCAACGATCGTCTATACATCGGGTACGACCGGTATTCCCAAGGGTGCCGTCCTGACCCACGACAACCTGACGTTCACGGCTCAGTCCGTATACGGTTCAACCCAGATTCTCGAAGGAGACGAGACCCTGCTTTTTTTGCCCCTGGCACATATTTTTGCCCGGACCCTGGTCTTTAGCGCTCTGGTTGCAGGCAGCACGACGACATTTGCACGAGGTATCGACACCATCGTTGAGGACTTCCAGATTGCTCGTCCACAGTGGTTTCCCAGTGTTCCACGAATCTACGAGAAGGTCTATTCGAAGGTCATTTCGGGTGCCGAGGCCAAGGGCGGTGCGGCATTGATGATCTTCAACTGGGCCCGTTCGGTCGGCGACAGGGTCAGTGATTGCAAGCTGGAGGGAAGGCCCATACCGTTTTTCCTGGGCCTTCAATATGCCCTGGCCACCAAGTTGGTCTTTTCAAAGGTCCAGGCGGCTCTGGGAGGCAGGGTCCGCTGGTGCATCAGTGGTGCCGCTCCGCTCAATCCCTCGATCGGAAAGTTCTTTCATGCCGCGGGGATCTTGATTGTCGAAGGCATCGGCATGACCGAAAATACATCCTTTACTAATCTCAACCGCTACGACAACTATCGTTTTGGGTGGGTCGGTCCTCCGGGACCTGGAATCGAACAGAAAACCGAAGAGGACGGTGAGGTTCTCTATCGGGGCAGGAACATCATGAGGGAGTACTACAAGATGCCGGCGGAGACAGAGGAGACTCTGACTCCGGATGGTTGGCAGCATACCGGTGACCTTGGCGAGATTGATGACGAGAATTTCTTGAGGATTACCGGGCGCAAGAAAGACCTGATCATCACTGCGGGTGGAAAGAACATCGCCCCATCGGCCATCGAGGGGCTGATTGCCACTTCGAAATACATCGCCCAGGTCTGTGCGATCGGTGACCGAAAGCCTTATCTGGTGGCGTTGATAACGGTTGATGCCGACAATATCCGAGCCTTTGCCGAGGAGCAGGGCATCGACGGCACCGATCTCGCCGATTGGCTGAAAAACGAGATGGTCATTGCCCTGATAGGGGCCGAGCTTGAGGCCAAGAACACCGAACTGGCCTCTTTCGAGACGATCAAGAAATTCCGTCTTGTCGAAGAGTTCACCATCGAGAATGGCCTCTTGACCCCGACCATGAAGGTCAAGCGCAACGTGGCGATGGAACGCTACGAGGA
>CAYSHZ010000013.1:0-25624 GCA_964430905.1 uncultured Thermoanaerobaculia bacterium
CGATGGGAAATTGGCGGAATGGTTTTTGCCCTTTGTGCAGCCATATACCTTGCTTTTGGCCTTTGGAACTCCAACCTTATTGAAGACGACGCTTTCATTTTCTTCAGGTATGTGGACAATTTTCTCCACGGGGATGGTTTGACCTGGAATCCTGGAGGAGAGAAGGTGGAGGGCTATTCGAGTTTCCTCTGGGTCCTGGTGCTTGCTATTCCCCGTGCATTCGGATTTGACCCAGTTTCGTCTTCCCAATTTCTGAATGGGTTCTTCTTGCTAGGAACGATATTGGCCTGTTCTGTCCTGGTCAAACAGGTTCAAGGAAAGTCGACTTGGGCTGTCATCATCGCTCCGATCCTGCTGGGGACCAGCGCATCATTCACAAAATGGTCGCGGCTTGGCATGGAGTCCATGCTGTTTGCAATGGTTGCAACAATTGCAGTGACATTAACCCTCCGAAGATCCACAACCACCCGTGGAGCTTTAACTACGGGTGTTGTTCACGGCGCCCTCGTACTTGTCCGCCCGGAGGGTTTTTTGATTTCTCTTGTTTGTCTTGGTTGGGCAATGATGGAAAATCGTCGAAAGAAGAGCACGATGATTTCCCGCACGGAGTTGCTGTGGATGGGAGGATTCGCAGCTGTAATCGTGCCACACCTGGCTTGGAGGATTCACTATTACGGTGAATGGGTTCCAAATACGTACTACGCAAAGGTGGGATTCCGAATGGGAATTCTCAGAAGAGGGTTGGTCGGATTTTTCTCGTTTTTGGCAAGTCAGCGAGGAGTTCTTGCTTCCCTTGCCGTCATCTCGTGGGCCGCAGTTTCAAAGGACCAGCGCAAAGGTGGAATCCTGGTGGTCTTACTCGGCCTGTGGGTGGTGTACCTGACCTTCATTCTGGGGTTACCGAGGTGGGATCTCTGGTACACGATGCCAGTGGATCTCTTTTCACTGCTTTTGCTGGCATTGGCTGTGAGTTCCATGATCGAAAATATGGTCTCCAGCCCGGCAAAACGGGAATCACGGAAATGGCTGTGGCTCGTCGCCACGGTAGGCATTCTAATGAACGCGTCTGGGGCTATCGAAAACAATATGAGGATCAATAAGGGCTTTGGTATTTCTCTGAGTGATCCTGTGACAACAACAAAAGTGAATGAGTTCACCGTTATTGGGAAGGTGCTGAAGTCCATTGCGGACAAACATGACACCATTGCAGTGGGAGCTTGTGGGGCCATTCCATACTACTCGGGACTCACTACCTTTGACGTACTGGGTCTCAACGATAGACACATCGCTCATACCACTTTCAACGGTCCGGTAACCGATGCGTTCGGGCATGAGAAGGGAGACGGACGGTACATTCTGTCCCAGAAGCCCACAATCCTCATTCCGCTGCCGATTCTGACCGCGCGCCCGTCAAAGAGCCATGCCGGATTCGAAAAGAGCTTTATTGAGATATACGGCCTTCCGCAGTTTCGGGAAAACTATGAATTTCAGTATTCCAGGATTACCAGGGGTCCGTTCACGGGCAGGTTTTTCAATTATTGGAAACTGAAACAGGATTGAGATTTCAGATTCCCGCACATTGACACATTTTCAGGGGACACGGAACCGGATGTGGAACTGGAAACCGTCGCTGAATCTGCTCGCCGCCTCAGACGCTGACTGTCGCAGACGCTGTCTTTTATCCCCGCCCGTTCTTCAACCGCTCGGGCACATCGGCCTTTGGAAGGTATCTTTGCAAGAGGCTCACGTGGGACGTCCCGTTGAAGAGTATGGCACTCGAGTAATTGGAGGTTTCTGGAGGCTTCAGCGGCCGGGGCGTGGCTTCGATCCTCGTCTGCTTCGTGACGCTGCGCCTTCGCGTCTTCGCGTTGGTCATCTTTCGGTCTGTGCCTGGGGGCTTGGTCCGATGTTCCCTTTTGGCAACGGTCCCGGTGACGGCCCGGCAAGTCGTGTAACTATTTCGTAACATATCTTTCTTCCGAACGTCCTCCGCCTTTCCATTATCGACGCCAATTGGCTGATTCCCGGGACCTTCCGCCTGATGATTGGTGTGGGTTTTCTGGCATGGCTGTTGCACTGCTCTCGGGGGATGGAAGCGAGGGGAGGCGTCATGCTCAGGGGAATTCTGGAAGGGAAGGAAACAACGATCGCCGAGCGGTGGATCGAGCTGGTATGCGCCACCTACCCTCGGGAGACGGCCGTGTTCCTGGAGGGGGATCGTGATGCGTTCTCCAACCCGGTCGGCCGGATGCTTCGAGAGATGGCACAGCCGTTGGTCCGGGCCCTTGTGGAAGACCGGGCCGATCCCGAAACCATCGAAAATTTGGCTGAACTGATGCGGCTGAGAAGTGTCCAGGACATGGGGCCGGCCGAGGCGGTTGGTGTGGTGCCGCTGCTGCGGCGTGCGGTGATGGATGTTGCGGGAGACCGCGTCAAGGCCGCAGGTTCCGCTGCCGTCGAGGAGCTTGGCATTCGGGTCGAGAGAATGATGATGCTGTCGTTTGACGCCTTCGTCATGTCGCGGGAAAGACTTTATGAGATTCGGATCGCGGAACGGGAGCGTCACACGGCCTCCCTTCTCAGGCGAGCGGAAAGAGTGCTGGCGGGAACGCCGGAAACAGGGTGCGGGCGCCGAGAAGGCGATTCCGCGGCTGGATGTTGAAGGGAGGTTGGTGGGCATGAGATCACTTCAGGCACTGGTCATTATGGCGGCCCTCGGCGGGATCGTCATGGTGGCGGCCGTGGTGCCGGGGTTGCGGCCCCTGCTTGGAATTGCGGTGCCATACCTGGCGCTCGTGGTGTTTCTTCTTGGGATGACGGCCAGGGTCGTCGGATGGGCGCGCTCCCCCGTTCCCTTCAAGATTACGACGGTCTGTGGGCAGCAGAGATCGCTGGATTTTCTGCCCCACCAGAGGCTCGAGAGTCCCTTTACGTCCTTGCAGGTGTTCGGGCGAATGGTGCTGGAGGTATTGACCTTCCGGTCCCTCTTCAGGAACACCGAGTCCGGACTGACCACGAAGAAGAATCTGGCCTACGAACCCTCCAAATGGTTGTGGGCCGGCGCCCTGGCCTTTCACTGGACCTTCCTCGTGATCCTGCTTCGCCACCTTCGCTTTTTCATGGAGCCCATTCCGCGGGGAATTTTGTTTTTGGAGAATCTGGACGGCTTTTTCCAGGTAACGGTTCCCACGCTGTTCATGACCGACCTCATCTTCGTGGCAGCCGTTCTCTTTTTGCTGGGGCGCAGGTTGCTGGACGTCCGCATCCGGTATTTCTCCCTCCCGGCCGACTACTTCGTGTTGTTCCTGCTGTTGACGATCGCTGGGAGCGGAATCTTTATTCGGTATTTCGAGAAGATCGACGTGGCTGCCGTCAAGGAATTTGCCATGGGACTTGCGACCTTCCATCCGGTCCTCCCCGAGTCCGCCGGAGTGATCTTCTATCTCCACCTGGTCATGGTCGCCACGTTGTTTGCCTACTTCCCCTTCTCGAAGCTGGTTCATCTGGGGGGCGTCTTCCTCAGCCCAACCCGGAATCTGGCCAACGACAACCGGGCCCGGCGCCATACCAATCCGTGGGACCGTCAGGTCGATGTCCACACCTACGAGGAATGGGAAGAGGAGTTCCACGACAAGTTGAAGGCGGCCGGAATGCTGCAGGAAGAAGGGGATTGAGGCGATGAAGAAGACACCGGAAGAGCTGCTGCAGATTCAATATCCCCCGCCGAAAACCGACTGGATGGATCCGGCGATCGATTTTGAGGCGAGGCGCGGCACATGGTCCTATCCGGGCGCCGCAAAGAACCTCGAGTATCTGGGCTTTCCAAATCCCAGGGATTGGGCGCCAACCGACGAGGACTGGAAGTTGCCGGACAACTGGCAGGAGATCATCCATGAGGGTTTCCTGGACCTTCTGAAGCGCTTCCGGTCACTGAAGATCTTCATGGACTGCTGTGTCCGTTGCGGCGCCTGCGCCGACAAGTGCCACTTCTTCATCGGCTCGGGAGATCCAAAAAACATGCCCGTGCTTCGGGCGGAGCTGTTGCGCTCGATCTACCGGAAGGACTTCACCACGGCGGGGAAGATCCTCGGCAGGGTCGCGGGCGGTCGCGAGCTGACGATCGACGTCATAAAGGAGTGGTACTACTACTTCTACCAGTGCACCGAATGCCGGCGCTGTTCGGTGTTCTGCCCCTACGGCATCGATACGGCCGAGATCACGATGATGGCCCGGGAGTTGCTCAACCTTCTGGGGATCAACATCAACTGGGTCGTCGAGCCGGTTGCCAATTGCCAACGGACCGGCAACCACATGGGAATCCAGCCCCATACCTTCAAGGACAACATTGAATTCCTGTGCGAAGAACTCGAGGACATGACGGGGATCCATATCGATCCGCCGATCAACAAAAAGGGTGCAGATGTACTCTTCATCGTCCCCTCGGCCGACTACTTTGCTGATCCCGGGATCTACACCTTCATGGGGTATCTCCTGCTCTTCGAGCACATCGGGCTCAACTACACCTTGTCTTCCTACGCTTCGGAGGGCGGGAACTTCGGACTGTTCCTCTCCCACGACGCCATCAAGCGCCTCAACTACAAGATGTATGCGGAGGCCAAGCGTCTGGGGGTCAAGTGGATCCTCGGGGGCGAGTGCGGCCACATGTGGCGGGTGGTCCACCAGTACATGGATACCCTGAACGGCCCGGCCGATTTCCTGGAGATCCCTCGTTCGCCCATCACCGGAACGGTCTTTGAGAATGCGGTCTCCACAAAGATGGTCCATATCTGCGAGTTCACGGCGGATCTGATCCACCATGGGAAGCTGAAGCTCGATCCGTCCCGGAATGACAACTGGAAGGTGACCTTCCACGACTCGTGCAATCCCGCTCGAGGGATGGGGCTCCTTGAGGAGCCGCGTTACATCTTGAAAAACGTCGTCAAGGAATTCTTCGAGATGCCCGAAAACACTATCCGAGAGCAGACCTTCTGCTGCGGCGGCGGGGCGGGCCTCGGCAACGACGAGAACATGGAGATGCGGATGCGCGGTGGCCTGCCTCGGGCCAATGCGGTCAAGCATGTCCACGAGAAGCACGGCGTCAACATCCTCTCGTGTATCTGTGCCATCGACCGTGCGGTGCTCCCGACACTGATGGAATATTGGGTGCCCGAGGTCTCGGTTTCGGGCATCCACGAGATGGTGGGGAACGCACTGGTGATGGAAGGCGGGACCGACCGAACGACCAATCTCCGGGGCGAGCCCCTTCCCGGAAAGGAGGAGTGAATCATGTACGACGCCGGGAAAATTCTCGCGGGACTCGTGATCTTCCTCGTGCTGGTGACGGCGCCGATCTGGTGGAATCTTGCAACGGGGGCCGAGACAGCCATTCCGGAGTTGGTGCTGCCCCAGGGCCAGCCGGGTTGCGTTCTTCCCACCGGGGAGATGAGGGCATCCCACATGGAGCTCCTCAACGATTGGCGCGATCTGGTGGTTCGAGACGGCGAACGGGTCATGACCACCTGGGACGGCCGGCAGGCTCGCCGCAGCTTGACGGCGTCGTGCCTGGGCTGCCACACGGAGAAGGAAAAGTTCTGTGACCGTTGCCATGGCTACGTTGGGGTGACTCCCTACTGCTGGGACTGTCACCTGACGCCCAAAGGGGGTGCCTCATGAGCATGGACCGACGAGGATTCTTCAAGCTCGCCGGATTGACGGCCCTGGCTGCCGAGGTCCCGGGAGTCGGGGTTGCGGTCGCAAGGGCCGGAGAGAAAGGGGCCGGGAAGGATGGGGAAGCACCACGGTGGGCGATGGCGATCGACCTGCCTCTGTGCCACGAGCATCCGGAGTGCACCGAGTGCATGAAGGCCTGCGATCGGGGCCACAACGTGCCGTCCATCCCCGATCCCCGCCACGAGGTCAAGTGGATCTGGAAAGAAAAGTTCTCCCATGCCTTCCCTGCACACACGAGCAAATACCTCTCCGAGGAACTGGCCGAAAAACCGGTGATGCTCTTGTGCAACCACTGTGACGAGCCACCCTGCGTTGGGGTTTGTCCGACCAAGGCAACCTGGAAGCGCGAGGACGGCGTAGTGATGATGGACTGGCACCGGTGCATCGGATGCCGCTACTGCATCGCCGCGTGTCCCTATGGCTCCCGGAGCTTCAACTGGGTCGATCCCCGGGGATTTCTGGAAGAAAACAATCCCGATTTTCCGACCCGGACCGCAGGAGTCGTGGAGAAGTGCAATCTGTGCGAGGAGCGCCTGGCGGAGGGAAAGATACCTCTGTGTGTGGAGAAATGTCCCCACGGCGCCATCCACTTTGGTGACCTCTCCGATCCCAACTCGTCGTTGCGGAGACTGCTCGAGGAACGATTCGCCATTCGGCGCAAGCCGGGACTGGGGACCCAACCTCAGGTCTATTACCTGGTGTGAGGTGGTTATGCAGGAGAACAGTTTTTCCGAAAATCGAAAG
The DNA here is from genome assembly GCA_964430905.1 of uncultured Thermoanaerobaculia bacterium. Classification (GTDB taxonomy): domain Bacteria; phylum Acidobacteriota; class Thermoanaerobaculia; order Thermoanaerobaculales; family Sulfomarinibacteraceae; genus DAOWGJ01. Next base: position 6,475 of record CAYSHZ010000013.1, read on the forward strand.
TTCTGGAGCTGGATCGCCTTCCTTGTGGTGATCATCGGCGTCGGCGCCTGGTGTTACCTCCGACAGCTCCAGTTGGGCCTGGGTATCACGGGCATGTCACGGGACGTCTCCTGGGGTTTTTACATCGCCCAGTTCACCTTCCTGGTCGGTGTTGCGGCCTCGGCCGTGATGGTCGTCCTTCCCCACTACCTTCACGATGTCAAGGTCTTTGGCAAGTTGACCATCCTGGGTGAACTGTTGGCGGTTTCCTCGGTCATGATGTGCCTGCTCTTCATCATCGCCGACCTGGGGCAGCCCCAGCGGATGCTCAACATGGTGTTCCACCCTTCGCCCCGGTCAATTCTCTTCTGGGACATGGTCGTACTGAACGGTTATCTGTTCCTCAACGCCGTCATCTCGTGGATCAGCATCAAGGCCGAACGCAGGGGTGAGGCGCCTCCCTCCTGGGTGCGTCCGGTGGTCTACCTTTCGATTTTCTGGGCCGTCAGCATCCACACGGTCACGGCGTTCATCTACTCGGGATTGGCGGCCAGACCCTTCTGGCTGACGGCAATTCTGGCGCCTCGTTTTCTGGCGTCGGCCTTCTCTTCGGGGCCGGCCCTGCTGATCCTGATCTGTCTGCTGCTGCGTCGACTGACACGCTTTGACGCCGGTGACGAGGCCCTCTCGAGGTTGTCGATCATCGTGACCTACGCGATGGGCATCAACGTCTTCTTCATCCTGATGGAGGTGTTCACGGCCTTTTATTCGAACATCCCTGAACATATGGAGCACTTCAAGTATCTCTTCGTTGGGCTGGAGGGCCATCATCGGTTGGTGCCGTGGATGTGGACCTCGGTCGTCCTTGCCGTCATCGCACTGTTCCTGCTGGTCAACCCGAAGACGCGCACCAACCATCGGACCTTGACCGTGGCATGCGTCGCGGTGTTCGGCTCCATCTGGATCGACAAGGGTCTGGGCATGGTGGTTGCGGGCTTCGTGCCCAACCCGGTCGGTACGATTACCGAATACTGGCCCAGTCTTCCGGAGGCGATGATTTCCCTGGGAATCTACGGCATCGGCGCCCTGATGGTGACAGTGCTGTATCGGATCGCCTTGTCCGTCCGGGGCGAGCTCCGGGCATGAGGTGGTGGAGATGATCGGTCGATGACCCGTCGGGTGATGATCGTCGGCGCCTCTGCGGCGGGCCTTCGGTGTGGGGCCCGCCTCCGGCGTTTGCAGCCGGACTGGAGGATCACGGTCCTGGAGAAAGAAACGGCGTTTTCATTCGCCGCGTGTGGTTTTCCCTACGTCCTCTCGGGTGATATCGACAGCCTGGACGATTTGAGGTCCACCGCATGGGGAGCCCAGCGGGATCGCCGTTTCTTCGAAGATGTCAAAGGCCTGGAAGTCCTGGAGGGCTATCGTGTCCTCGCAATCGATCCCGAGAAGAAGACCCTCGATGCGGAGGGGCCCGACGGCGGTGTACGGCTCGGCTGGGACGAACTGGTTCTTGCCACGGGGGCCTCACCGGCCCATATTCCTGGACAGCCGGCCCATCCGAGGGTCCGCAATTTTCACGTCGGGGAGGATGTGGCCTCGTTGAAACGAGGTCTGATCCATTCGGAGATTGGCCATGTGGCCGTCATAGGGAGCGGGCTGGTCGGAATTGAGCTGGCCGAGGCATTCCGGTCGCTGTGGGGCGCCGAGGTGACCGTCGTGGAATCGGCGGATCATCCCCTGCCACGCATGCTGGACCGGGAGGCCGGCGCCCTGGTTCGGAGCGCCTTGGAGGCGGAGGGCGTCACGGTCCGGTGTGGCGCGTTGGTGGAGAGGATCGAGGCCGACGACGCCGGTGTCACGGTGTTGTGCGGGGGCGAGCCGATTCGGGCCGATATGGCGGTGGTGGCGGTCGGTGTGAGACCAGCGGTGGAGTTGGCCGGCACTGCTGGTGTGACCCTGGGGAAGACCGGGGCCATCGCCGTCGACCGACGGTTTGCGACGTCCGTTCCCCATATCTGGGCGGTCGGTGACTGCATCGAGGTTCGCCACGCGGTCTCGGGCGAGAAGGTCCACTGTCCCCTGGGATCCCTGGCGAATCGGCAGGGGAGAGTCCTGGCGGGGATTCTGGCGGGTCGCGAGGAACGGTTCAATAGTGTCGCAGGTGCCATGGCGGTCAAGGTCTTTGGCCTCTCGGTGGCCGTCGCGGGCTGTTCGCTCGGTGAAGCACGAAGACTGGGTTTCCATGCCGAGGCCGTCTGGATGACGACGGACGACCGGGCCCACTACTGGCCCGAGAGCGAGGACGTCCACATCCAACTGGTCTTTGAACCGGAGACCTTGCGACTGCTTGGGGTTCAGGCGGTGGGCAAGGGACGGGTTGTGGACCTGGTGGATGTGGCGGCCCAATTGCTGCTGCGGGGCGTTCCGGTGGGCGAGCTGGAGGAAATCGAGCATTGCTACGCGCCTCCCTTCGCTCCTGCCCTGGCGCCCCTGACCGTGGCGGCCTTTGTGGCCCGCAATCACGTCGAGGGTGTGTGCTGCACCAGTCCGCTGGCTCAGCTTGAGGGGCATCGGATCCTGGATGTCCGTTTGGTGTCCGAGCAGGAGGCCCGACCGTGGCGGTGGGGCGAGTCACTCCACATTCCGGTGGAGGAATTGCGGGGGAGGATGGCGGAACTGGACCATTCTGCGCCGTGGTTGGTGGTGTGCGAGCGGGGAACCCGGTCGGCGGAGGCGGTCAATTGGCTCCGCCAGCAGGACATCAACGCCTGGTACCTCGGTGGTGGGATGATCTGGCGTTGTAACGCATTGGGAGGCGATGCATGAGTCTGGAACATGGAGTCGTGATGGTTGGGTTTCATAACCGGGCCGTTTCCATGAAGGAGTTGGAGACTGCACGAAGAGCGGTCGAGGACGCGTCGACTGCGCCGGTCCTGGCCCTCGGCGCCCGGGGTGCGGTCAGCGTCGTTACCTGCCATCGTGTGGAGTTGTTCGTAGAGGGCGTGGCGGATGACGTTCTTCCTCTGTTGCTCAGGGCCTGGTCCGGAGGACGCATTCAGGGAGAGGCGCCGGTGGTGCTCAAGGGGTCCGAAGTCGCGGAGCATCTGCTTCGGGTCGCGTCTGGGCTCGAGGCCGCGGTACTGGGTGACGAGAACGTGCTCGGACAGCTTCGCCGGGCCTATCGTTCGGCCGCCCAGGGTCGGACCGTGGGACCCCTCCTTCATCGGTTGTTCCATTCGGCGTTCCGGGCCGGAAAGCGCGTACGAACGGAAACCGGGCTCGGGCGTGGAGGCCGCTCGGTTGCCGGAGAAGCGGTGGTGGTGATCAACCGGGAGCTGGGAGGACTGGGTGACCGAACGGTGCTGGTCCTGGGTGCGGGTGAAATGGCCCGAATCGCAGCCGAGCGCCTGGCAAAACGTGGAGTCGGCCGTCTTGTGATCTCCAACCGTTCCCTCGAGAAGGCCAAGGATCTGGCTGCTGCCACCGGTGGCGAGGTCGTGCCGTGGTCCTGGCGCGCCGGAGTGCTCCGGACGGTGGATGCCGTGGTCGTGGGGACCGGTGCGCCGGAACCGGTGCTTCGAGCCGATGAGCTGCAGGATGCGGCGGTGTCTCGTGGGCGGCTGGTGGCGGTTGATCTTTCGTTGCCCCGGAACCTGGAAAGGCCCGAGGCGGCTATCCCCGAGTTGGAACTGATTGATCTGGATACCCTTGGGACACTGCTCGAGGGCGAGAGGCAACGGCGTCGGGGCGACGTCGTTCTGGCCGAAACGATCGTTGGACAGGAGGTTGAAAAATGGCTGACCTGGGCCCGGAATCGACGGGACCGGGGGTGTCGAGACAGGGCTGTCAGGGGTATTGTGGCCAGGTAGCTGTTGGTCGTCGGGATTGACCGACGGAGAGGGAGGGCGATTGTGTTTCCGGTCATGCTGCAGCTGGCAGGACAGCGGTGTCTGGTGGTGGGAGCCGGAGGGGTCGCCTCCCGCAAGATCCAAGGATTGCTCTCCGAGAACGCCGATGTGACGGTTGTGGCGCCGGACGTCGTTTCCGGTGTTGCGGCCCTTGCCGATGACGGCAGTCTTGCCCTGGAGCGGCGGACCTACATCGATGGCGAGGCTGCGAACTACGTCCTGGTTTTCGCCGCCACGGATGATCGCGGAGTCAACCGTCGCGTCTTCGAGGATGCTTCTGAGGCAGGCGTCTGGGTCAATGTTGCGGATGACCCAGAGCTGTGTACCTTTCACCTGCCGGCGGTCATCCGGAGGGGGCCGCTCCATCTGGCCCTGGCATCTGCCGGTTCGGCGCCGTTTGCGATCCGCCGTCTGCGCCGACTGCTCGAACGGTGGATTGGCCCGGAATGGGGAGAGTGGCTGGAAGCCGCGGCCCGGTTCCGGGACAGGGTTCGGGATTTGGGCGTCCCGACCATCGGCCGTGAGGCCCTGTTCGATGCCTATTTCGAGGAAACGGTCGATCAGGAGACTCACAACGTGCGGGTCCTGACGGCTGGGGAAGAGTCCGTGCTTCTGAAAAACCTCGGTAGGGATCGAAGTTTGGCCGAAGAACCCGCCGCGACCGGAGACCCGATCGGGGACGCCGGCCCCGGGATGGTGTCCCTGGTGGGTGCGGGCCCGGGTAATCCCGGACTCTTGACCGTGCGGGGTCATCGTTGCCTGATGGCTGCCGACGCCGTGGTCTACGATCGGTTGGCGGCGCCTGCCCTGCCCTGTGACCTTCCGCGGGAGGTTGAGCTTCACTCGGTCGGAAAATCCGCAGATCGACATCCGGTGCCGCAGGACGAGATCAACGCCATGCTGATCCGTCTGTCCCGGGAGGGGAAGAGAGTCGTCAGGTTCAAGGGGGGCGATCCCTTCGTTTTCGGACGGGGGGGCGAAGAGGCAGAGGCCCTGGTAGAGGCGGGCTGCCCATTCGAAATTATCCCCGGCGTGACCTCTGGGATCGCTGGACCCGCGTGGGCCGGTATTCCGGTCACCCATCGGGGGGAAGCGGTTCGGGTGACCCTTCTGACGGCCCACGAGTGCGAGAAGGATAGGGCCCAGATCCGCTGGGATCTTCTGGCGCAGGATCCGGCATCGACGCTGGTGGCATACATGGGTATGAAGGCTCTCCCGGGTGTCGTGCGAGAACTCCTCGGTGCCGGAATGGACGGGGAGACTCCGGCTGCCCTGGTGGAACGGGGAACAACCGGCGCCCAGCGTTCCATCATCACGACCCTTGGAGATCTTCCGGACGAGGCGCATCGGGCGGCCATCAAGCCTCCGGCCCTGATCGTCATTGGTCCGACCGTCCGGCATGCCACGACATTGGACTGGTTTGGAAGGCGCCCCCTGGCGGGACGCAGGATCCTGCTCGTCAGGGGAACGGATCGGGGGGAAATACTGGAAGATGCCGGCGCCGAGGTTGTGGCGGTTCCTCTCCCTCTGAGTCCGGCAGCCCGGGTGGTTCTGGAAACATCCAGTGTGACCGACGTTGTGGTGGCATCCCCTGAAGAAATCGAGGCTCTGGATCTGGTCCGTGGTGGCGTAGGATGGGGACCTCGCGTTAGAGTGTGGTGCATTGGACTGGAATCGCAGGAACGGGCACGGAACCTGGGTTGGAATCACGTCGAGCGGTTGGAAGATGATGGGGGGTCTAATGAGTTGGTCGAACAGCTTGCGCTCGTGTCTCTCCCCTCGGGTTGACGTACGGCAGGCGTCGCGTCGACTCGGAGTCGGCGTGTGCGTTCTGGTGACCCTCTTCTTCCCAAGGACCTTCCCTGCTTTTTCATCAGAGGTGCCGGAAACTGTTTCTACCGTTCGGCATCTGGGCGTCGTTGGTTTCTATAACCCACGACTGATGTACGTCAAATACCAGCAGCTGGTCGACTATCTGACCGAAGCCACGGGGGAACGATGGGAACTGGCCGTGACGCTGGATTATCAGGAAACGGTTCAGGCCCTCTGTTCGGGGGGGCTCGATCTGGCCTACCTCGGCCCATTCACCTATCTGAGGGTTCACGAAGCCTGCGGCGCCCTGCCGGTAGTTCGCCTGAACACCAGGGGGAGCCCAACCTACAAGAGTCTGATTATGGTTCGGCAGGACAGCCCATACCGAAGTCTTTCCGATCTTGTGAATACCGTGTTTGCCTTCGGTTCGCCGCTTTCGACGTCCTCACACCTCGTTCCGTGCCTGATGCTTTCAGAGGTTGGGTTGGAGCCTGGGGAGACCATCACCTGCCGATACTTCGGCCATCACGACCGGGCTGCGAGGGCGGTGGTGCTGGGCACGGCGGAAGCCTGCGGGGTTCGCGATATTGTGGGGGAGCGTTTTGCCCAACGGGGTCTGAGGATTCTGGCCAGGTCGGACCCGATTCCCAATTTTCCGCTGGTCGTACGGCCGGGGGCGTCACCGGAGTTTCGGCGGTCCCTGGTAGAGGCACTGATCGACCGTCCGGAACGTGATTCGGAGGTCAGAGAGAGGATGCAGGGTTGGGACGAGGAGTTCGCCGGCGGTTTTGCGCCCGCCGCGGATGGCGACTACGGATCCGTTCGGCAGTTGGTGGATCTGCTCTTTGGGAAGAGGGGCCTGATCGTTCCGCCGGAACGACTGAAGTGCGGCGGAAGAGGGTAGAAGCATGCGCCTCGGTCTCCGAACAAAGTTCTTCCTCTACTCGAACACCCTGATTGTCGTGACGATGACCGTGGTAGCGGTTCTCGGAGTGACCTATGAGCGGAACAGCCGGTACGAGGCCATCGTCGGCAGGGCGCGGAGTCTGACCGAGATCCTGGCCATCCCCGTGACGGATACCCTGATGTACGAGGACCTGGGGCTGGTCTCGGAGAGTGGTCTGATCGAGAACACCATCGAGGAGGTGGTTCGACGGAACAGCGACTTGATCCGGTACGTCGTTGTGACGGATCCTTCCGGCCGGGTTTCCTACTCGAATCAGTGGGAACTTCTGGGAAAACCCTTTCCAAGAGCCCTTGGCCGGGAACAGGTTGAACATGGGACAGTCACCGAAATCCTCAATGCCCCGGACGGTGAGAGGATTTTGGAGGTTCGAACGACGCTCAATATTTCGACGAAATTCTGGGGCTCTCTGGCGGCCGGGTTCTCGCTGAGGCCCGTGGAGCAGACGGTGGCCGCGATTGGGAAGAGGGTGGCGGCCATTGCCCTGATTCTGATGCTGGGCAACTCGGTCTTGACCGCCCTCTACGTTGAGACCCTGATTCGGCCGATTCTCTCCCTCAACGGCCGGATGAAGAGGGCGGGGCGTGGGGATCTGACGGTCAGGAGCGACGATCGGCGGGGTGATGAGGTTGGTGAGCTCGCCGGCGCCTTCAATAGGATGATGGATGAGTTGGAGGATTCCCAGAAAAGGGATGCCGTGCGCCAGTTGCAGTTGGCTCATACCGAGAAGATGGCGGCGGTTGGGACCCTGGCCGCCGGTGTGGCGCACGAGGTCAACAATCCCCTGGCAGGTGTCCTTGCCTGCAGTGAAAACATGGAGACAGCCCTCGACGATCCAGAGACGGTGCGGAGGTATCTCGGCTTGATCCGGGACGGACTTCGCCGAATCGAACGGACGATCCAGAACTTGCTTGATTTCTCCCGTGCCCGTGAGATGACGCTGGAACCGACCTCCATCAATCACAATATTCGCCATGTTCTGGAGATGACTGCCTACCAGCTCAAAAGTCATGGTATCGAGGTCAAGCTGGAGTTGAACCCCGAGGATCCGCTGATCCTTGCCGATCATTTCCAGATGGAACAGCTCTTTCTCAATCTGATCCTCAATGCCATTCAGGCAATGCCCAAAGGCGGGAACCTCGTCATCGGGACGAGCGTTGCTCGTGGATTTTTGGTGGCCGAGGTCGCGGACGACGGCGTCGGTATTCCTCCGGAAATCCGGAAGCGAATCTTCGACCCCTTCTTTACGACCCGTGAGATCGGGGAGGGAACGGGTTTGGGTCTGACGGTCAGCGATACCATCGTTCGGGCTCACGGTGGATACATTGAGGTCGAGAACGGCAGAAAACGGGGTACAGTGTTTCGGTTCCGGCTGCCGTTTCCGGATGGCGCCACACAGTGGGGGAGGGGTGAATGAGCGGCTGTGTCGGTCGAGTACTGGTCATTGAGGACGAACCGCTCCTGAGGATATCGGTTCGGGATGCTCTTCAGATGGAAGGGTGGACCGTCGATGTGGCGGAGGATGGCGCCCAGGGCGTCGTCCTGTTCGAGAGGTTTCTCCACGAATTTGTCCTGACCGACCTCGTCATGCCCCGGATGGATGGGATGGAAGTGTTGCGTCGCGTCAAGGCGATCCAGCCGGCAACAACCGTCGTCATCATCACGGCCCACGGGACGGTCGAGAAGGCAGTGGAAGCCATGAGGGAGGGGGCGGTGGACTTCATCGCCAAGCCGTTCTCCATGGCCCAGCTGTTCGTTCGGTTGTCGAACATCTGCTCCTTTCGCAGGCTTCGCGAACAGAACGTTCGGTTGCAGGAATTGCTTGAGACGAGGTCTTCCTTTTCCAATATCATCGGAAGAAGCAAGGCGATGCAGGAGGTCTTCGAGCTGATCAAAGTCATTGCGGATTCCGATGCCAGTGTCTTGATCCAGGGGGAATCGGGGACGGGCAAGGAACTTGTGGCTACTGCAATCCACTACAACTCTCCCCGCCGCGCCAGACCCTACATCAGGGTCAGCTGCGCCTCGCTTCCCGAATCTTTGATCGAAAGCGAGTTGTTCGGCTATGAGCGGGGTGCCTTCACCGGGGCGAGCAAGAGGCGAATCGGGCGCTTCGAAGCTGCCAATGGTGGCACACTTTTGCTCGATGAGATCGGCGAGTTGCCGCTGTCCTTTCAGGTCAAACTGCTGAGGGTTCTGCAGGAACGACAGATCGAAAGGTTGGGATCGAATCGGCCTGTCGATGTTGATCTGCGAATCGTTTCGGCATCGCTCCGTCCTCTGGAAGAGGAGATCGAGGAGGGACGATTCCGCCAGGACCTGTTCTTCCGGATCAACACCGTAACGATTCACTTGCCGCCTTTGAGGGATCGTAGGGAGGATATCTCGTTGCTTGCCCAGGCATTCCTCCGGGAGTTCGCGGAAGAACGGGGGAAGGAAGTCGAGGGGTTCTCGGATGAGGTCCTGGAGGTGTTCGATATCTATGACTGGCCGGGAAACGTCAGGGAACTGCGCAATGCAGTGGAACGGGCCCTCCTGTTCTGCCGCAGTTCTCAGATTCTCATTGGGGACCTGCCGAGCAATTTTCACGGTCTCAAGAGCGTGAGACGAGTGCGGTCACCGGAGGGTGTCGTCAAGCTTCATGAGGCCGTGGTCCGAGCCGAGATCAACGCAATCCGCGACGCCATTGCTGCGACCGAGGGACGGCGGAGCAAGGCAGCGGATCTCCTGGGTGTCAGCCGAAAGACGCTCTGGGAGAAGATGAAGACATATGGGTTGGAAATTTGATCCCATGATGGTGCAGGAGGCACGGGGTTCTCGAGAGAAATGCTCCGAAGGAAAGGAATGATGATGCGAATACGACTGGTTGGATTGATGGTGCTGGTGATTGTGGTGGCCGGGATGGGAATCGTCGGAGCAGAGTCCCAGGAGGTTCCCCGTGATGAGGCGTACCTTAAGGCCAGGGAACAGATGGCGGATCTATTGGCTTCCGAGGAATTCGAGAAGGTTGAGATCGCTGCGGCATCCTTCGATCGAGCCATGGTCCGAATCTATGAGGCGGTCGAAACCTATCTTGACCAGGTCATTCCGGCGCTTGGCGATGTGGAGATCACCCGAGAATTCGGGGTGGACGTTCTGCAGGGGCTCAACGAGCACCGTATTCGCTATTCAGGTGAAGACGGGTACGATCTGGCCGGGAAACGCCGCATCTTGATCGCCAACGACAAGGATGCGCACGATCTGGGTGAGTTGCTGGCTGAGGTAGCTCTCCTGATCCATAGCGGTCACGGCAGCCCGGGCATCGATGTTCGCATGGCTGCTCGCAGGATCTTCGAGGGGATGCTTCCCGTCGATGGTACCCAACAACCGCTGGTGTCCCAGTATCTCGTCCGGCTCAAGATGCTGTCGAAGTCGGATCGCAAGGAGCTGCTCAAGTACGCCCTGGAATAGTGAACGTCGTTATCCCGCTACTTTCGGTACCAGTGGATGCCGTTGTCCCAGGCGATGACGTTGAATGCCTGCTCCAGATGTCCCTTGCAGCAGCCGGGGCCGAATCCGCCGATCAGACTCTCCGGCCCGGTCATTCGGCCGGTGACCTCGCGATCGGGAAGCCCGAAGGTCAACCTTGAGCCGTCCTGGCGGATTGTCAGGGGACCATCGGGCGTTTCCCAGGTTCCGGCGAGGCCCTGGTTTCCTGAAGAAGGCCGGGGTTCGAGAGCGGGAACCGGCTGAGTTGGTGGAACGGCGGGCGGTTCAGAGGATGTCTGGATTGGAGTGTTGGCCGGTTGCTTCAGGGGTATGACGGCAGGGATGGCGAGGGCCGGAACGGGCTGGGCAATTTCCGAGGTCTGCGTGCCGGCTGTCCCGAACCAGGGCAGGGGGCCTTCGTGACCCGACCGTGTGAAGGATCCTGCCAGCATTAAATGGTCATCGCCGCTGGTGTTTTGCGGTGAAGCAAGCCATGCCTCCCACGTCTCCGGCTCCTCTGAGCCTTCTCGGAACAGAACCAGGTGCCGTCCGACCAGCCGTCCCGTCACCGGTTGCCCGGAGAGTGTTCCGCTGATCTGCCCGTCGGTGCCGATCGAGAGGTCGAGGGATCCCTTGACGCCGTTGGCGTTGATCTGCCAGTAGTGTGCCGGTTCACCGGCCAGGCCGAGGGCCGCGACGACAAGGATGCCGGAGATCATCAGGGCAATCAGTCCTTCGATCGAATGTTGAACCATGGGTTCCTCCCGAACCGAGTCTACCGGAAAAAAGGCCCCGGGGTCTGATCCCCGGGGCCCCCGATTTTCCGTTGATCAGGAAATCAGAACTTGTACTGCCACTGGAGGACCCATGCGTCGTCCTTGAATCCGGCGACCCCGGTCCATGTGTCGGTGTCACCACCGGCGATGATGTAGTTGAAAACGATCTTGTGGCGCTGAAGATCTCTGGGCTTGTAGCGGAGGGGAGAGAGATACCAGTTGAGTCCGATCACTGTGTTGGTCAGTGTTGCCGAGTCGAATGTTGGCTTGTCGGAGGTTGCCGAGTAGTGTCGGAGAACGGCTTGGACATTTTTGCCGATCATCATTCCGGCGTTGACGAAATACGCATCGGAGTCCCAGCCATCCACACCACGAACACTCTGGCCCGAGATGTATTCGGCCTTCAGCTCCCAGATGCCGAACTCGGAGGAGATACCGACGTCGTAGACGGTATAGTCTTCTGTGTCGGTGCCACCTGCCTGCTCGGATACGGCATAGGCTGCCTCCATGTGGAGGCCGGGGCCATGGTCATAATGCAGGCGGCCGACGTATGCAAGGGCATCGCCCAGTTGGGCCTTGTCCCAGACAACCGCGGCGGAACGGCCGGCGGGGTTGAAGACGCCGATGTCATATCCGAAACCGTAACCCTGGCGTTCGTTGCCCATTTCCAGGCCGTTGCACTTCATGGCCTTGTCTTTGGGTTGGCCGATCAGGCGTCCGGACAGCATGACGCCGAAGTCACGCTCGAGCACCAGACCCTTCTCCTCGGCGCGGAGAGCGATGTCCAAATTCCAACCGGGCGTTGTGAAGTCCATCCCCAGAGGGGTCTTGTACATGCCCAGTTTGACGAATGCCGAGTTGGAGAACTTGTAGGATACGAAGGCATCCTTGATCATCTTGGGGAGCCCGCCGTCGTCTTTCGTATGGGACTGGTTGAAGTCGAGGAACAGCTTACCGGCGATAGGGCCATGGAAATAGTTGAAGCCGACCCGAACTCGTTGGGCCTTGAAAAAGATTCCACCCTCCGAGGAGTTTCCGTCCCCGCCTCTGGCCTCAAATTGGGAGAAACCATAGATTTTGACCTTGATCTCCTTCTCCCCGACCTTGTCCTTGAGGGTGATCTTTGCGTTCGCCGTCCCGGGAAAGCCGATGACGATGAGGAGCAGAATCACCATGCCCAGAATCAGTCCCGTTGTTGGTTTTCCGAAATGTCGTTTCATGAATGCCTCCCTTATTCTTCTCTGAATGGAACGTCCGACGACCTTCGAGGGACGGTCTTTCTCCAACCTAGAGTTTAGCAAGGATTGTGCCAATGAAGTACAGGGGTAGTCTATTTCAAATAGCTGCAAAAAAAAGCCTTATGAAGAAGATCGATTCTGGAGGTTCTCAGAAATGTTACGGATTGGAAACTCTCGAAATCTGGAGAGGCACCCCAATCGCCATCGAGTCTTCCGGAGGGGCGACATCGGTTCTGTAGCTTCTTCAAAATGTCAGGTCAGATTGAATCGCCGTCGGGGGGCGTTTGACCATTCAGCACCGGTAGTCCAGGGAGTTTTGGTGTGACCATGCCAATGGGAGCATCGCCGTTCTTGGGCCAGAACGGGCAGTCCGAACCGAGGCAGTCGTGGTTGGTAGCCATCTGTTCACATACGGCATCATCCGATGCCAGGAGTTCCACACCGAGGGTTTTCGTGGAGAGTCTGGCCGCAGCGTGAAGAGCGATCCAGGAGTCCCGCTGGCAGCATCGTGCGGCTTCCAGAGCGCCGATTTCCTCCAGAACGGAGATTGTCACCGAGTGGAGGGTGCGCCTCTTGGCGGGGGTCAAAGGATTGGCGCCCAGAATGATTGAGAACGCCGTCCCAACGCCGAGGGCGGCTCCGCAGGCGCCCATGAAACCACAGGCGCCTCCCGCCACGGTTCGTCCCCGATCAACTGCCGTCCGAATATGTCTTTGGTCCAGATTCAATCCGCAGTTACGGGCGGCGGCGACGATGACGGCCGGGACCAGGGCGTGGTACTCCGGTCCGTGGACCGGAATCGAGGGGTGTTTTCGCATGGCCTTGAAGAGGCGAATCATGTCCCGCTCGTCGGAGGCCGTGGCCATGCTGATGATTGCCTCGGGGGCTCCGTCGACGTGGCATTCGTCGCAGACGAAATGTCCGGCATCGCACCGCGTGCATGAATTCAGGGTCCGCCCGCAGTAGCTGCATTGCATGGTTTCGGAGGCCTCAAGATACTCGAGGCGAGTACCGCAGACCATGCAGCCTTCGGTGGTGCGTCGCTGGAGAGTCGTCGTCTCGGCTTCCTGAGGTGGAACGAAGCAGGCGCAGCCGGCGCCAAGATCGACGTTGGTGACGGCACCCCCATCGTCGAGGAGGAACACCGAGTCGTCACGGACTTTCTGGGGCAAATCGAAGGCCACCGTGCGACCCCTCGGAACGAGGCGGCCGTCGTCAGTCATTACCGCCGCAAAGGGACCGCGATAGACTCCGCGCCGGCGGGTCGAAAGCCCCGGAGCCGTGGCGCTGTATGTCAGGGAGTAGAAGGGATGGCCGGAGACCTCCCGGTAGGGGAAACGCTTGAGGATGGTGATTCCCTCAAAGCCTACGTCCTCCAGCAGGCCCAGCAGCTCGTCCTGCAGGAGTGCGCCGCCTATGCACTCGCCGCGGAGCTTCTCGTTGTAGCGGACGGCCAGCGGGGGTTCCTGCTCGCAGCAGACATCGGCGACGACCAGTCGCCCTCCGGGCCGCAGAACCCTTCGGATCTCCTCAAAGGTTCGGCGCTTGTCCTCGGTCAGATTGATGACGCAGTTGGAGATGATGATGTCCGCCGAGTCATCGGGAAGGGGCAGTTCCTCCAGCAAACCGTTGTGCAGTTCGATGTTGGAGTATCCGAGCCGTTCCCCCATCTCCCCTGCCGCCTTCCGGGCCAGCGTGAGCATTTCGTCGAGCATGTCGATCCCGATCACCCGCCCCCGGGGCCCGACGCTTTCTGCGGCGATACACAGCTCGATACCCGCCCCACAGCCGAGATCAACGACCGTGTCCCCGGCCTCGATACCGGCGTCGAGAACCGGACTTCCGCAACCGTAGCTGCGGGCAACGGCGGAACCGGGAAGCTCGTTCACTGTAGCGTTTTCGTACCCGGCAGGGTTGATGATCTCCTCGTTGGGCTTTTCGGCGGCCGCTCCGTAGAAACTCCGTGCGAGGGAATGTCCATCCTCTTCGGCAAGGGAGAGTACGCAGTTTGAGTGCGTGAAGGCGCACAGGGCGTCCTCTTCACTGCAGGCATCCAGCCGTTCCCCCATCCGGGCCCGGAATGCCGGGCCGTCCACGGCGTCGTCTGGTCCTGCCTGTTCGGCGATGACCGAGAGTGCCGTCCGTTCGTAGAGGTCCAGCCACGGGTCGGCTCCGACAAAACGACGGTCGGCAACCCAACTGTGATCCGGATCGCCTCCGCCGGTCAGGAATGAGAGTGGTCGTGCCCCAAGATCGGGATCGGAGGCCACTGAGGCTCGGCGCAAGCTGTCCAGCGGTTTCCCCTCCCGCCAGATCGTCTTCAGGCCCTCGGAGAGGTGGCCGCAGGCGAGGTCGGGTTCCAGGACGAGGGCCGCCGTCGGGTAGATCTGGCCGTCTGGTCCAACGGCCAGAGACTGCCACCCGGCGTTGGTCAGATCGTATCGGGTACCGGGGAGGGACAAGACCTGCGAACGGAGGATCTCGACATTATCGATGGCCACGTCCAGGGTGTCGGCCAACGTCCGGGCCCGGTCGAGCCCGGCGCCGACCTCTTCGATTCCCGGGAGCCGAGTCGCTGAACCGTGACCCTTGACGAAGTACCACAGGTAGTGGACAGAGGTGACGCCCAGACGGGCCGCCTCGGCAACCAGCCATTCCATGTGACGGGGTGACGAGTTGTCCACGACCATGGCGAGAGCCACCGGAAAGCCCAGCTCCTGAAGAAAACCGATACTTTGCCTCGTACGCTCGAAGCACCCGGCGCCCCGCAGGGCGTCGTGGACCTCGGCGGGCCCGTCCAGACTGATCTGGAAGTGAAACCGGTCTCGTGGAAGACTATCGAGGAGGGGGCGCATGCGCTGGGCGGCCAGGGCGTTGGTCAAGGTGACCAGGTGCATGTCTGGGTGGTCGGCGACGAAATGGCAGAGGAGGGGGAAACCCTCGTGGATCATGGGTTCGCCACCCGTTGCATAGATGAGTTTGCATCCCAGGCCGGAGGCTTCTTTGAGGACGCCTTCCAGTTCCTCGGGCGTCAGTTCGACGGAGGCCTCCGGTGACGATGCGAACATGCAGTGCGTACACCGGAGGTTGCACCGGTTGGTCAGGTGGAGCCAAACCTCGCGGAGCCCGTCGAGGGACAGGCGCTCGTGACGAGGCCTGAATGGCTCCGGCACCCTGCGGGGGAGGCGATCGAGGAGTCGAATGACCTGCGTGATGGCCTGCGTGGGGTCGATATCGAACGCAGTCGCGTAGCGGGACGCCGCTTCGGGGATGTCGGCCCCGGAGGCGATGGCTGAGAGGAGCAGGTCGGCCCGGGAATTCGGGATGAACCAGTCTGGAATGGACGGCTGGACCCAAATGGGTGTGCCCTTGTGTTCGAGTCGGATCCACCCTGTGAGATTGCCGATGCTAGTCATAATTAACGTGCCCTCGATTGACTCGTGAAAACTTTCTCAAACTCCAGCGCTGAGTATATCGCACTCTCAGACCAACAGAGGGTACAATCCGCCGTGTGGACGTACGAGAATTTGCCGTCGTGATTCCGGCCCTCAACGAGGCGGCCCGGATCGACGCCTGCCTGGAGTCGATCCACTCGGAGGCGGCCGAGGTTGTGGTCGTCGATGGGGGGAGCAGTGACGACACCGTGGCGCAGGCGGAGGGGTTCCCGGGCGTCCGCGTCCTCTCCAGTCCCCGGGGCCGCGGTGTGCAATTGGACTGTGGGGGACGAGCCACCTCGGCGCCGCGGCTGCTTTTCCTCCACGCGGATTGCCGCTTGCCTGAAGGATGGTCGGAGGCAGCCGGGAGGGCCTTGGACGATCCGACCGTTGCCCTGACCTACTTCCACCTCCACACCGAACCCAGTGACTCTGCTGCGGGGCCCTTGGCCAGGGGCTGGCTGCGCCTGCTCGATCTCCGGTCCTTCGGGTTTGGCCTGCCCTATGGTGACCAGGCCCATGCCGTGAGGCGGGAGGTGTTCGAGGAAGCTGGTGGATTTCCAGCCATTCCGCTGATGGAGGATGTCGTTTTCGCCCGGGCCTGTCGTCGTCTGGGCCGTGTCCGAAGGCTCAGGCAGGAGGTCAGAACCACCGGACGTCGTTTCGAGCGCCGGCCGTTGATGACCCGGCTCTGCACCGCTACCTTCCCGCTGCTGTTTCGGCTCGGCGTTTCGCCCTCGACCCTGGCCCGGTGGTACCGGGACATTCGATGACACGGCTGATCGTTGTGTTTGGTCGGGAGCCCATTCCCGGTCGGGTCAAGACGCGCCTGGCCCGAGACATCGGAGAGGATCGAGCGGCTGAAATCTACACCCGATTGCTCGAGCACACACTGACCGAAGCGACCGCCACGGGCATTGGAGTCGTGCTCTCTCTGGCCGAGCCCCTGACGGGGCGGTGGACTCCGCCACAAGGTCTCCAGATCGAGGTACAGGGTGAGGGTGACCTCGGCCGACGAATGGCGCAATCCTTTCGGAGCCACTTTGCCTTGGGCGCCCAACGGGTGTTGTTGATCGGTTCGGACTGTCCCGGTGTGACCAGGGCCCATCTCCGGAATGCCCTTGATGCTCTGTCCTCGGCGCCCGTTGTCCTGGGACCGGCAAGAGACGGCGGCTACTGGGCCATCGCTCAGCAGGCGCCTGGAGTCGACTGTTTCTCCGGCGTTCCGTGGTCGTCGGAGAGGACGCTGGAGATCACCCGAGAACGGCTTGGAATGCTCGGGGTTGATTGGGCCGAGATCGAGACCCTCGATGATGTGGACACCGGTGGGGACCTCGGTCTTCTGGACGGTATGGCGGAAGTGTGAGGATGGTCTCAAAGGCCACGCCTGCAATTTGGGTGTGAACATCAAGTGGATGGGGTGGGTACGAGATGATTGAAATGAAGGAAATTGGGATCATTCATACGCCGTTTGAGCATCCGGAGGGTATGCCCATCCAACCCCCCGGTGCTGCGAATGTCGAGGGCAGGGTTGAAGTGTTCGAGGAATTCCGGGCGGGACTGAAGGACCTTGAGGGCTTTTCCCATATCATCCTTCTCTACCACTTTCATCGCAGTGGGGGATGCAAACTGCATGTTGTGCCGTTCATGGATTCCGAGCCGCGTGGCATTTTCTCAACCCGGGCTCCCAGGCGACCGAATCCGATCGGTCTTTCCGTCGTCCGGCTGGACAGGATTGAAAACGGAGTTCTCCGTATTCTGAATGTAGACATTCTTGACGGTACCCCCCTCCTCGATATCAAGCCATATGTCCCGGAATTCGACGCCCAGGTTGATGTCCGGACGGGGTGGCTCGACCTCGTCGGGAAGACGGTTGCCGGGAGGCAAGCCGACGACAGATTCAGATAGGGAAACTCGAAGAGGAATTGAAGAGGCCCGGTGGGGTTGGAAATCAGTCCCGAAGAGCCTGATTGAGCGTCTCCACCACCCTCGGCCAGAAGAGGGGATCGTCGTTGCAGTTGGAGTGGCCCCGGCCCGACAGCAGGAGGAGTTCGGTATTGGAGCCGCTTGCGGCCATGAGGCGATGGCCATGCTCAACCGGCACAACGGTGTCCTGGTCGCCGTGGACCAGGAGAACCGGCGCCTTGATCGATGGGATGTGGCGTTCAGGTGCGATGACGTCCAGCGGCGATCCGATCGAATATGCGACATAACGGCAGATCGCCGAGATCAAGAAGTCCGGGATGCCCTTGGCCCTGAGGTCGGTCCGCATGACGTCACCGGGGTTGGCGAAGGCGCCCACGGTGATGACGACACCGATGCGCTCGTCACGGGCGGCAGCGTGGATGGCGGCGGCACCGCCGACCGACAGTCCGAGTACACCGAGAGAGCTGGGATCGGCGCCTCGCCGCAGGGTGTCGTCGAGGGCCGCTCGAATATCGGCCGAAAACTTGAGCATGTTGCCCGTTCCGTCGGCATCGGAACTGCCGTGGCTCCGGGCGTCAAATGCCAGGAGGTTGAATCCCGCCGGATGAAGCTGTTCAATGAAAGGCAGCATCCGCTGGACGTTGCGTCCCCAGCCGTGGACCAGGATCAACGTTGGAGCGTCGGGACGGCCATCGGCCGGAATCCACCATCCGTAGAGGTGTTTCTCTGAGACTGTCGGGAACGAGATTTCCTCGAAATCAATCCCCAGCGAGCCGGGGTCACGCGTGTGCCGAACCTGAGGTGTCCGGTAATGGTAAGAAACTGCCGCCATTCCCCCGAGGAGGATCAGAACGACACCAACGAGGATTCCCAGAGAGAGCATCATCGCGGGGAGCCTACCACTGTTGGGGCGGAGGTACGTGACGATGCCCGAGAAGGGGAGGACAATCTTCGTGAGTCATGTCCGGAGTGAACTCTCAAGGTCTTCGAGGCCCTCGGCCACCTCGTCCCGAGGCAGGTTTCCGGCCTCCAATTCCTCATCCGAAAGACTGAGCAAGCGCCGATAAAACGCCGTTCCCTCGTCGACGAGATCGGGGGTCGCCGGCCGGCGTTCGAGGATCTCGAACAGGGCGTTCTCCGCGTCGGCAAATCGTCCCGTGGCCGCGCGAAACCGAAAGAGTCTCAGGACAGTCTCCCTCGGAAGATCGACCGATGTGAGGGCGAGAATCAATTCTTCGGTTCGGGCCTCGGCGTCGGCGAGCGCCTCGTGGCGAAACAGGCTCAATCCTTCGAGGAAGAGAGTCAGCCCCGTGATCCTGGCCCTGAGGGCAATGTCGGGATGATCGGCGGCGTCCGCTATTTTTGCGCGAACGAATGAGCACTCGGCGATGGCCAGGATTCGGGCGGGGTTGGGCTCCGAGTGGGAATCGAGGACCGAAAGAATCGAAGAGAGAGGCAAAGAATCCAACACATCAAAGCTCAAACCGGTCAAATCCGTCAGTGCCTCGTCGAGATCCTGTTGAACCGTTGCCGGATCCTCGGTTTGGATCTTTCCGATCACGTGCCTCAGGGCCTGGGCCACCTGTTCGATCAGTCTGAGGATGGAGTCCTGCTTGAGCATGGGGACTCATCGTAGCGCAAC
>CAYSHZ010000014.1:0-25608 GCA_964430905.1 uncultured Thermoanaerobaculia bacterium
CCAACAACGGTTGGGTGTGGGGTGACCCGGACGTTCCTGCGCCGGACTTCGATGATCCGACGACCTGGACGGCTTCGGCGGGTTGCGAGCACTACGTCATCTCCAACCACGATTATCTCTACCGCGAGTACAAGGCGTTTATCGGGAAGTTCGAAACCCGTGGCGACTGGTGGCATGCCATGTTCAGTTGGACCCACTCGGACTCCAAGGGCAACAATCAATCGACTGCGGCCTATTCTTACGCACGCGGCGAGATCGATACCTTCCCGGTCAACTTCTACAACATCGACGGCTACCTTTCCGACCACCGCAAGGATCGGTTGAAGGCCAGCGGTTACGTATTGCTGCCGCATTCCTGGACCATCGGTGTCGACGGCTACTGGTCGTCGCCGGGGCACGTTACGACCCATTCGACCTGCGACGCCTATCGTGGCGCCTCCCAGGAGGTCCTGGATTTCTACGGTATTGGTGAGGAAGTCAGAGAAATGTGTGACTTCGAGAACGGCGTTTGGGGCAGCTACACGATCTTCCTCGAGCCCCGCGGCAACACCGAGACCAAGAGTACGTGGAACATCGATCTGTCGGTCACCAAGGCCTTCACCGTCGGTCAGTTCGATATGTCGGTCATCCTTTCGGTCTACAACCTCTTCGGCCTCGAGTTGGATTCCAACTTCAACTCGACCGCGTTCCGCCAAGCGCCTGATGATCATCCGGAGTGGGGTGAACCAGTGTATGAGAACGGTCCCGACCGGCCTCCAACCTTGTATGTTCCGGTGGGGAAACCTTTGGCATACCGCCAGCCGCGACGCTATGAGTTGGGATTCCGCCTGACCTTCTAGCCGGCGACAGCCTTTTCAATCAAACCCGCGCCTCGGCGCGGGTTTTTTTATGGAGTGACCGGGGGTGGAAAGCAACGGGGGCCATGGGCGAAGCCAGCGTCAGGGCGGGCGCCTCGTTTTGATGGTTGACCTACGGCGCAGGGGCGTGCGGGGGGGAAGGGTCGTGGGGCATGGATCCCCGGCTGGACCGGAGGAATGCAAAGGGACTGGCCGGCATGAAATTGGACACCCGTGAAGTGTAGACATCGGCCGAGCGTTCCAGTTGATGGGCCAGATGGCTCTTGTCGTTGCCTGCACGCAGCAGGAGACCCCAACGCTCGTTATTCAGGGATGAGGCCGCTTTCGCCAAGGGACCGATGGCCGCATCGAGATCCAGGAGATGGGCCCTGAGCGTGGCGATACGATTCTCCAGGTCACCGGTGGATTGTTCAGGGGCAGAGTCCCGGCCGAAACGTTTTCTCTGGAGATCCAGTCGTGCCAGAGACAGGATGTGTTCGTAGCGGACCTTTTCGGCCATCATCGTTGTCAGCCGGTCCTGGTCGGAGTCGAATGCCCTGATATGTGAGATTTCCTCTTCCAGTTCACGGAGGATCAGGGCGGTTCGCCACCTCAACTCAACTTTGGAAACCCGAACGTCGGCGAAGACGTGGTCGCCGACGTAGAGGATCTCGGCGCCTGAGAGTCCGAGATAACTCTCAATTTTCATCGCGTCGCCACCGACGTAGAGGCCGGGGCTGGACAATGGGCCTGCGACGGGCTTGAGCAGCCCCTGATCTTCGTCGGCGATTGAGAACAGGGGCAGGGGGTGGGCGAAGAAGACCGGTTTCCGGGCCTGGAGGATGATCAGCTCGAAGAGGTCCCGCCAGGTCATCTTCCCGGGCAGGAAGGGATCGAAGGCCCATGCCATCAGTTCCCGAGCGTAGGGCCACTCGGCGTTCGAGATCAGCATCAGGCGTTTTCCGGCATCCAGCTGGTCCAGGAGGGCGATCGGCGCTTCCGGGTCCGGCTCGACGTAGCGTTCCGGGTTGTCCGTAATTTCCTTCTTGATCACACCCTCAACATGGGCCCGTTCGACACTCGAACGGACCTTGCGGTAGAGATCGGTATAGCTATGAACGTTGGGGAATCGATCCAGTCGGGCGTCGTAGCGATCGACCAGCTGGGCGTAGAGGCAGCATTCCGACAGTGCAAACAGGGTGTTGAGAAAGACGAATCGGGGAGAGGCGAGATCGACTGGCGTATGACGGTAAATGGCCCGTTGCTCATCGAATGCCAATCGTCGGGTGCCGTGGGCGGCCCTGACGACGTAGCCGAAGCGGTTGGGTTTGACGATATTTCCCAACTCGACGTCGATCACGAGGCCGCGAATGACCAAATCAGGATCGAACTCAAGGCCGCCGACCGGCCAACCCTCATCGGCCAGGAGTTCCCGCATCCGTGCGTAGGCCCGTTCCTCCCAGGCGTCGGTCTTGTAGTGGACCAGGGTGTAGTCCATGTCGTAGCCGATGGCGCCGATCGATCTCAGATTGAGAGTTCGGCTGGAGTATATTCGTCGTTCCGGGGGGATGCTGGGGCTGGTTGAGTGTTCCGTCATACCCGCCATGCTACAGGAGTTCGACGGTGAAAATCACACAGATAGCCGAAAGCAAGGTCACGGAGAAGCGTTCCCGCTTCCTGGCCCGTGTATTTCCCGCATTGTCCATGGAGGCGGTTCAGGCGGAGATCAAGGCCGCCCGGGCCCGCGTTCGCAAGGGTCGTCACCACTGTTGGGCATGTCGCGTGCGGGAAGGGGGGCGACTCGTCGAACAGGCTCGGGATGACGGCGAGGTCGGTCGACCAGGCACGGTGATTCTCGAGGTTCTCAGACGATATGACCTTGAGGGGGGCATTGTCGTTTCTCGGCTCTTTGGTGGCGTCAAGTTGGGTGTCGGTGGCGTTTCGAGGGCCTTCCGGCAGGCCGCCGAAGAGGCGGTGGCAAAGCTGGGTGTTCAGGGCTCAACGGGCCAAAGGGTCAAAGGGCCGAACAGTCAGAAGTAGGCGAGTTTCCACAGCACAGCCATCTGATTCGTGCCCAACCCGATGAGGTCAAGGGTGAGTACTGTCGTCAGCCTCCGGGGCCGTTGAGCCTCTGGGCCGAAGTCGTGATTATCTTTTGCCGCTGATCCTGGGGAGTGGCCGACCCGGGGTCCAGGGGACTCCGGCGGTCTCCATCCGGTCTTCGAGAGCCGGGAGATCGACTTCAAGAATCTGCCGGAGTTCGTCAAGTAATGGTGCAAACTCCGCCTGGGCGATTTCCAGGCTCCGCCGGTGGGTCGGAGTCGGGCCATAGGTCGAGAAGCGGTTCCCCATTTTGATCACTTCAAGACGTCTGAGGATAGTTGCGGGTATGGCCTCTCCGACACCGGCACGGCTGCGATTTCCCCGTAATGCCTCCTCCAGAGTGAAGAGCCGAGCCTTTAAGGCGCCGAGTTCGACATCGAGAGAGGCCGGTTCTGCGGTCGAGCGGGCCAGTGCGCCGCGCATCAGGTCAATATGATCGAAGGACTGGGTGATGGCGAGGGCCGCAGCCCCAACGGCTCGTTCAAGATCGGCAACCTGGGTCAGGAAGAAATTGGTTTCGGCCGGCGGCTGAGATTTCAAGACCCCCTCTCTTAGACGCTTGACCTCGAAGGATTGGGGTTCGTTGAGATTCGTGATGGTTCCTCGGACACTTTTTGAGAGAGTCACGGTGTAGCTACCTGGTGGAACCAGCCACCCCGCATTCCTTTCGGCGCTTCTGTCGTCGGGATCGGAGACTTTTGTAGCCTTCGCCTGTGCCGTCGGACTGGGGTAGCGGAGATCCCACGCGACGCGGTGAAAACCCTTTTTGCCGGGTTCTTCCAGACGCCGGACGATGTCTCCGGCCTGGTTCCGGATCGTCATGAGGAGGATTGGCTTCTCTTCGCGGCGTTCCCTCTCCAACTGGTTCCAATCGGGGCGAGGGGTGTTATCGCCTCGTGTCTCAAGCTTCTTTTCCGCCTCGCGCCGGGACTCTTCGAGAGACTGCAGGTCTTCAGCGAGGTGGTAGGTGAAGACTGCGCCGAAGGGCGGATTGGGGGCGATGAAGTGATCCGCGCCCAGGGAGGCCGAGCCCTTGTCGCCCAGCGGCCTTCGAGGGATGAACCACCAGGCGTCGCGAACACCGAAGAGATGGGCCTCTTCGGCAAGCATGTCTTCGGTTACCTCCCTGAGGCACGAGTAATCATCAAGGACGAAGAACCCGCGTCCGAAGGAGGCGCCGACGAGGTCGTTCTCCCGGCGTTGGATTGCCAGATCCCGGAATGGGATAGTCGGAACGTTGCCCCCGAGTTTCTCCCAGTGATGGCCCCCGTCGCCGGTGAAGAAGATACCGAACTCCGTCCCAACGAAGAGGAGTCCTGGTTTGACGTGGTCCTGAACGAGGCGCCACACCAGGTGACTGTCGGGAAGGTCTCCGGAAATCGAGTGCCAGGAACGGCCCCGATCGGTGGTCTTGAGCAGGAGGGGTTTGAAGTCGCCCTTCTTGTGATTGTCCAGGGCTACAAAGGCCGTGCTCCCGTCGAAGAGATCGGCCTTGATGTCGTTGACGAACGCAGTCTCCGGAACGCCGGGCAGACTGCCGACATCGATGGCTCTCCAGTTGCTGCCGCCATCCTCTGAGATCTGAATCAGGCCGTCGTCGGTTCCGGCCCAGAGCAGGCCTTCGACGATTGGTGATTCCGCCAGGGATGTGATGGTGCTGAACTTGGACATCGCATCGATATCCCACGGGGCGTCCCAACTCCAGACGCGGCCCATCAACGGCAGATGCCACCGATCCTGGTCGTGGGTCAGATCCGGACTGATTGGGCGCCACCTGTCTCCCCGATCATCCGACCGCCAAACTCGTTGGCTGCCGTAGTACAACCGGGTCGGAGAGTGTGGGCTGATCAGAATCGGGGAGTCCCAGTTGAAACGTTCCGCTGGGTCACCGGGGTCGGGCTGTGGTTGGATGTAGACAATCTCTCCGGTCGTTCGGTCCGTTCGGACCAAATTGCCCTGCTGCCATTCGGAATAGACGATGTCAGGATTGCCGGGTTCGACGGCGGGCTGGTGCCCGTCGGCGAAGACCGTGATGAACCAGTCCCGGTTCCGGATCCCGTTTAATGTATCGGTCCGGGAGGGGCCACCCTGCGTCGAGTTGTCCTGGGTGCCGCCGTAGATGGTGTAGAAGGGCATGCGATCGTCAAGGGCGACCTTGTAGAACTGGGTCACCGGGAGGTTGGCGATGTAGCGCCAGGTCTTTGCGGAGTCACGGCTCTCGTACAGTCCGCCGTCGGTTCCGGCAAGGAGGTAATTGGGGTCGTCCTCGATGAATGCCAGCGTGTGATTATCGCTATGTTTGAGCTTCTCGGGGAGGCGGTTGAAGGTCTTTCCGCCGTCGTCGGAGACCTGAATTCGAAAATCCATCAGGTAGATGCGGTCGAAGTGATGTGGACTGGCAACAAGTTCCTGGTAGTAGTGGGGACCGGTGGCGCCGGAAACCGTATCGGACTGCTTCTCCCAACTTTCGCCTCGATCGGTTGATCGCCAGATACCGCCGGTGCGTCTTTTGAGCTCGATTGCGGCGTAGAGGACGTCCGGCATCTGGGGAGAGATTGCCAGGCCGATCTTGCCCATAGCTTCCTTGGGAAGTCCTGCCTTAATGGCCCGCCAGGTCGTGCCCCCATCGGTTGTCTTGTGCAGGCCCGATTCCGGTCCCCCGTCCATCAGGGCGGCCACGGACCGTTGCCTCTGCCAGGTGGCGGCTATCAGTGTGTCGGGGTCGCGAGAGTCGATCACGAGATCGGTGACGCCGGTCCACTCACCGCCTCCGAGGACCTTTGCCCACGTTTCCCCGCCGTCGGTTGTCAGGAAGAGACCGCGGTCGCCTCCCGATGACCACAGAGGGCCTTGTGCCGCGACGAATACGCGGTTGGAGTCTCGCGGGTCGATGATGATCTTTGAAATATGTTGGCTGTTCTTCAGACCGAGGTTTGTCCAGGTCGCGCCGCCGTCACGACTTCGGTAGACGCCGTCGCCGAATCCAACGTGTCGGCCCCCAACGTTCTCGCCGGTGCCGACCCAGAGGATGTTGTGATTGCTGGGATCCAGGGCCAGGCATCCGATTGAATAGACCGACTGGTCGTCGAATATTGGGGTCCAGGTTGTCCCTGCGTTGGTGGTCTTCCAGACACCGCCGGATCCAACGGCCACATACCAGGTGGCTCTGTTTTCGGGGTCGATGGCAATATCGGCGATTCGGCCTGACATCAGAGCGGGGCCGATCGCGCGGAACTCCAGTCCGTCAAATGGCACTGGCGGAGTTTCGGTATTGGGAGTCGGTGGAGCTGCTGCAACTGACACTGAGGCCAGCAATAAAATGGCGACGAGGGAGTTGGATCTTAGGCGCATGAAAGTCCTCCGGCACCCATAATAGCGCGATGTCGGATGAAAGAGAGCCGAAATGACCGGACGCCCCAAAGGAGATTTTCGGGGAGGCGCCCAGTGACTATTCTTCGTCAGTCTTTGAGGTGATATCGATCTCGGCCAGGGATGTCTCGAGATCCTCGAGTTTCTTCCGGAGCAGGCTCATCTCTTCGCGGGCTCGCCGGACGGGTCCGATACGATCGATCGATGCCTGGACCAGTCGATCAACCGAGGTCGACAGGTGCTCGACTGAGCTGGTCACGGCCTGTTCGCCCATACGGATGATGTCGTGCAGGAGCTCGTTGGGCAGCACGGACTGTCCGCGACGGCCCTCCTCGGAGATGATCTGGGTCAGGGTCTGAGAGGTGACGTCATCCTGGGTCTTGTTGTCGATGACCCGAATTTCCTGCCCGTGCCGAATCCAGCCCGCGAGCTCTTCCAACGAGACATAGCGGCTTTCCTCGGTGTCATAGAGCTTTCTGCTTCCGTATCTTTTGATCAATCGAATCATTCTGAACTCCCATCCAGATGAGGCCCGGAACCCTCAGCTTTCGCCTCCAGAGCTGTCCGACCGCCATCAAGAATGTCGGACCCCGAAAGGTGCCGACCGCCGCCAGACTACCGCGGTGCGGCATTTGTGTCAAGAATGAGCCGCCTGCCACACGTTGTTCCCAGAAACTCAAGAAAGAAAAAGCGTTGAGAGTGAAGGCAAGGTGGCGTTCTCCCGCCGGGATTCTCCCATGCCGTGTCTCGAAGTAGCCGCATTGCGGCAATGCTCGACAGCCCTCGCCGAACGTTGGAGGCGATTCGATGTCCACCATCTGACGCCGAAGGGTGAAAAAGTGCCGTTTCCGAACGGGAACTAGCCCGCACTTCTCACCAGTTTTCGAAGCGAAAGGCGCAAAACGCAATGAGATTCGGTGATCTCGCAAGATGAGTGATCGAAGGCATACTTGCGGTACGTCGAGAGAGCGAATCGAGAAAGCACCGAAGGTCGTTGTGGTTTGCGCCTTGCAGCCGGACAGTGGTGAGAAGTGCGGGCTAAATTGGGGACGGGCGCTCCAGACAGTAGCCCTGAACGTAGTCGATACCGATTTCCTTCAAGACGTTCAGCGACGCATCGCACTCCACCCACTCTCCGATCGTAGTCAAGCCCATAGCCTGGCCAATCTGTCGGATCGCCGCCACCATCTCCCTGTGGACCGAGTCATTCTCGACGTCTCTGACCAGGCTGCCGTCGATCTTGAGGTAGTTGACCTGCAGGTCTTTGAGGTAGCGGAAGGAACTGAGGCCGCTGCCGAAGTCATCCAGGGCAAATGAACAACCTCGTTCCCTGAGGACTCCGATCAGGGCCTGAGCCGAGGCCAAGTGGGAGATTGCGGCCGTTTCGGTAATCTCGAAACAGAGCAGGGCCGGGTCGATGTCGTTGCGGTTGATCTCGCCCAGGATGGCATCGAGGATCTTTCGATCGGCAAGAGATTGGCCGCTCAAGTTGATGGCATAGAGTTGATGAATGTCCGGATGCGCAGCCGAGTCCTCTCGGATGTATTGAAATGCCCGGGTGATCACCCAGAGATCGATTGATGGCATCATCCGATATCGTTCCGCCGCAGGAATGAATCGCCCCGGAAGGATGATTTCCCCGTTGTCCTCAAGGCGAAGGAGCAGCTCGATAATCTTCGGTTTCGAGGAGTCCTGAAGAGGCACGATTGATTGGCGGTAGAGGACAAACTGATCTCGTTCGACCGCGCGGTTGAGCCGCTCAACCCACTGGGCCTCATGGTGGCGGGTTGTGACTTCGACATCATCGGGGTGAGAGATATGGATTCGATTTCGACCGCGTTCTTTCGATACGAAGCAGGCGGCATCAGCCGCACTGAACAATTCGTTGAATCTTGGGCTGTCCTTGGTGACTGAGACGATCCCGAAACCTGCGCCGACTTCGAAGATCCGTCCCTGCCACAGGAATCGGAAGTCTTGAATTGCTTGAAGGAACACTCCGGCTCTTTCCTCGGCTTCCTCCAGAGTGCAGTCGGCCAGAAGCAGACCGAATTCATCGCCTCCGATCCGGGCGAGGATATCGGTACCTCGAGCGCTTGCTTCCAGGACGGCGGCCAGTTGTTGGAGCATCTGGTCTCCAACCGAGTGTCCGCAGGTGTCGTTGACGACCTTGAATGCGTCAAGGTCGAGATAGCACAGAGCGTGTCGGCGACCCGTGAAGGTGGCATTGGTCAGAGCCTCGGTGACCCTGGTTTCGAACTCTCTCCGATTGAGCAATCCCGTCAATGTGTCGTGTGTTGCCTGGAACGCCATCTCCCGTTCGAGGCCACGAACATCGGTGACGTTCTTGACGATCAGAACGGCCCCGAGTACGGAACCGTCGTCGCCTCGAATAGGGGAGGCTGAATCCCGAACGGCGAATTCTTTGCCCTTACGGTGGAAGAGAGAACACCACTCCGCTGATGTGACGGTTCGATTCTGTCTGAGACACTCCATCAGGGGATCTTCCCTGAGTTTCCCGGTTCCGTCCTCCATCGCCTGATAGATCTCGTCGAGCCGTTTGCCCTTGGCCTCTTCTACGGACCACCCCGTCAGTTTTTCCGCCGCCGGGTTGAGGTAGTCGATTCGCCCGGCCGCATCGCACCGGATGACGCCGTCTTCGATTGATTTCAGGGTGACCTCGGCTCGTTCCCGTTCTTCCTTGAGGGCCTGCTCTGCAACCTTCAGATCGGTGATGTCCACGGAGATGCCGATGATTTTCTCGACCCTTTCATCGGCATCGAAAATCGCCTGACCCCGGGCCGAGATCCAGACGACATCCTCTTTACCCGGGAAAGCGTAACGGTGCTCCACCGAAAAAAGATCCCCCGTGCGTAATGTGTGACGAAGGGCTGCTGCCAGCGATGATCGGTCTTCGGGTGGAACCCGCGCGGTGAGTTCCCTGCCTGTTGAGGGGATCATCCTGGCGTCGAAACCATTGATCTCTGCGGAGACGGGCATCAGTATTTTGTCGGTCTTCGTATCCCACTCCCAGGCGAAACTGCGCCCGGCCATTTGGGCCAACTTGAAGTGATCGTGGTTCAGGAGGAGTTTGCGTTCGGTTCTGATCCGACGAATGGCGCTTGAGAGGATCTCTGCTCCCACACGAAGGAAGCGAAGACCATCGTCGTCGATCGGGGGTGAATGCGCGGACCAGGAATGGCCGAGAATACCGATCAGCCGATCGCCGGAAACCAATGGAATGACGGCAAAGGATTGGCCGGAGGGCAGGGCCGGGCACCGGTCTTCGGAATCCACGCTGGACAGGATCAAGTCCGAAGCCATCAGAACCTCCTGATTAAGGAGGTTGTTTCGGACAAGACCGAAATCCTCAAGTGTCCGATTCGTTTGGTCGTTGTATGAGAAAGATCCCTTGAGGCGCCAGAATTCCTCAACAATCGTGACCTGATCATCTCCAATCAGCATAATGAAAGTGCAGAGGGCGCCGGCAGCCGATCCGAGAGCTTCAAGAGCAAAACTTGCGCCGTCTTTCAGGTTGTCGGCATCCAAGGCCAGGAAGTGGTGCGAGATTTCGGTGAGGGAGTTCTCCAATTTGAGTCGTCGATCGGCAATAGCCTCAGCATCTTTCCGCTGGGTGATATCGACCGCTGTACCGATACCGATGACTGCACCGTCTTTGACGGCATGAGTGTTGGTCACGGATATCCAAACACTGGCGCCGCCCTTGGCCCGGAAAGGAATTTCGATCGGATCGTCAAAGGGTGGGAAGACGCCCAGTTTCTGGTCGAACTTAGGGAGCAGTTTTGCGGCTGAGGGCTCAATTAGGGAGTCGATGCTCGTTATGGCCAACTCTTCCAATGAATATCCGGAGAGCCTTGAGGCCGCCTGATTGGCAAAGATAAACCGATCTCGGCTGTAAACGAAGACCGCGAATGTCACGGACTCACCGAGAATCCGAAACCAGTCCGTGTCAGATTGACTTAGATTTGGCTTGAGATCCTTCATGATCCTATGAGAATTGATTGTTCCCTTTCACCCTGAAACAAGGTTACCATCTCAGGGAAGAGTTCGTCGATATGAATGGAGCTCCAGATGGAATTTCCAAATCTCAAGTCATTTCTTGGCGAACTGAGCAGGGAAGGACTACTCGCGGTCATCGAGTGTCCGGTGTCGGCGCACCTGGAGGTGGCGGAGATTCATCGGCGTGTGATCGCCGCTGGAGGACCGGCCTTGCTGTTTACCCATATCGAGGGCTCGTCGTTACCGCTGGTCACCAATCTTTTTGGGACCTCGGGCAGGGCGGACTTGGCTTTTGGCCGGAGGCCGGAAGAATTGGTCCGGCGGGTGGTTTCCTTGGCGCAAGGTCCAATACCGCCCGGCATGGGTGATCTGTGGCGATCGAGAGACCTTTTGGGTGCTGCATTGAGGACGGGAT
This sequence comes from uncultured Thermoanaerobaculia bacterium, assembly GCA_964430905.1. Lineage (GTDB taxonomy): Bacteria > Acidobacteriota > Thermoanaerobaculia > Thermoanaerobaculales > Sulfomarinibacteraceae > DAOWGJ01. Next base: position 10,741 of record CAYSHZ010000014.1, read on the forward strand.
TGCGTTCGGTCCGGTCCGGTCCGATTCTCGATAGAGTGGATCATTCGCCCGATCTTGGCCGGCTGCCGATTCTGACCTCGTGGCCCGAAGATGGTGGGCCGTTCGTGACCCTGCCCCTGGTCTACACCGAACACCCGGAAACCGGTGGATCCAATCTGGGGATGTACAGGCTTCAGATTCATGACCGATCGATGACCGGCATGCACTGGCAAATCGGCAAGGGTGGAGGCTTTCACTACAAGGTTGCAGAAGCTTCCGGCGCGGCCCTTCCGGTGACGGTTTTCCTCGGAGGCCCTCCGGGGTTGATCCTGTCGGCGATCGCCCCCCTGCCGGAGAATGTTCCGGAACTGGTTTTGGCTTCGGTTCTCGCCGGTGGACGCATTCGGCAGTGTTCCGGGCCGGGCCCTCATCCGCTGGTTGCCGAGGCGGAAATCGCCTTGATCGGTCAGGTCCCGGCCGGTACAAGGCGACCCGAAGGCCCATTTGGAGACCACTACGGCTATTACTCGCTCCGGCATTCCTATCCGGTCTTCGAGGTTGAAAGCATGGTCCGGCGGCGCGATGCGATTTTCCCTGCGACCGTCGTCGGCAAGCCTCGGCAGGAGGATTTCTTCATCGGCGATCGATTGCAGGAGTTGCTCTCTCCTCTGTTTCCCCTGGTGATGCCGGGCGTTCGCGATCTGTGGTCCTATGGCGAAACGGGCTACCATGCGCTGGGCGCGGCTGTTGATCGGGAACGCTACCACAGAGAGGCCATGACCTCGGCATTCAGGATCCTCGGGGAGGGACAGCTCAGTCTGACCAAATTTCTGCTGTTGACAGATCGCCCGGTAGACCTCAGGGATTTCAAGACAACCCTGGAGTGTGTGCTCGAACGGACTCGTCCGGAGACTGATCTCTTCATTATCGGCAATGTGGCGATGGATACGCTGGACTACGCGGGTCCGGAGATCAATCGGGGATCCAAGGGAGTCTGGCTGGGAGTCGGTGACCCAGTCCGGGATCTGCCCCGTGAGTTTGAGGCGTCCACTGTGCCGGATGGAATCGTGGACGCGCGAGTATTCTGTGGAGGCTGTCTGGTCGTTGAGGGGCCTGCCCATGGTCATGAACCGGGTTTTGCGAAGCGGGTTTCGGAGCATGTGGCGTTTGGCGATTGGCCGTTGGTAGTCGTCGTGGACGACGCCGCAAGGGCGACGGCGACGACGACGGCCTTCTTGTGGACCACCTTCACGCGATTCGAACCTGCGGCCGATATCTACGCCGGCCACCGTGTTGTTCGAAACCACTTGAGCTATCGCATACCGATCGTCATTGATGCCAGGATGAAAACCACCTACCCGGATGAACTCTTCTGCGACGACGAAACCGCCCGGAGGGTCAGCCGCAGGTGGAAGGAGTACTTCCCGGACGGTGGAGTCGAGATGGGGGACTCCGATGTGGCTCATTTGGACCGATGAGATGGAGGATTGTCACAGGTTGAATCAGGCCTGGACGGATTGGGCTATTCTGGATTGACCATGGAGTTGAGAGTCTGTACCGGTTGTCAGAGAGTCGTCCCCGGTGAGACACACTGTCCGGAGTGCGGGAAGGCGCTGACCTTGGCGTCTCCTGATTTCTTTCTGGGGCGGTCTTTCGGGAAATGCCGGTTGGAAAAGGTGCTTGGTGTCGGAGGCATGGGGGTCGTCTACCTTGCCGAGCAGCGAACCCTGCTTCGCAAGGTGGCCTTGAAGCTCGTGCTCCCCCAGCACGACGACACGGTATTTCGGCGTAGGTTTCTCAGGGAAGCGCGGGTATTGGCAGAGCTTCGCCACCCGAATATCGTCGAGGTCTTTGACTTTGACGTCAACGAATGGGGTCTGCCGTTTTACGTCATGGAGTACCTGGAGGGGCAGACCCTCAGGGAAATGCTCGAGGAACGGGGTCGCTTGAAGCCGACCGAGGTCGTCGGGATCATGAGGGAAGTTGCGGCCGGTCTGGGAAGTGTTCATCGACACGGGATCGTTCATCGTGATCTCAAGCCGGAGAATATATTCCTCGCAGACTTTGATGGGGGTAGGGTGGCCAAGGTGCTGGACTTTGGGATTGCAAAAGCCCAGGGTCCAGGGAACGAGACCCATCTGACCCAGACCGGTCTGGTCGTCGGAACGATCAATTATCTGGCGCCGGAGCAACTCCTGGATGGAGCGATCGGTCCGGCCACGGACCAGTATGCGCTGGCCCTCGTGGTGGCCGAGCTTCTGACCGGCAAGGCCGTCAGGGCCGGGAAGACGATGGCCCGGATTATCAGCGAAGAGATCGACCGACCGGCCGATGTCCAGCCCCTCGTCGGGATGGGTTTCCATAAGGGATTCTCAGACGCAATCAAGAGGGCAACAGCGCCCGATCCGGGGATGCGATTCACTGATATCGAGGCATTCATCGACAGTGTCGGGATCGCCGCAGAGGGTCACTCCGAGTCTGATGATGGATTGACGATCGCATCGAGTGCCGGGCAGAGGCCCAAAGGCGGTATCCCAACAGTCTCGGATCGGCCATCCAGGACTTCGAGGACGCCATCGACGGAGGTCCCGTTTCGCCATTGGTGGATTGCGGCGGCTGTTGTCTTCGCCCTGGTCATTGTGACGTCGGTCTTCTTCGCCTTCCGGTACCAACCGGCATCGGGCGAAGGAGCGCGGGTTGCGATGCTCGATGTGGAACGTGAAATTCCGGTGGCACTGGACGTCAACCGGATTCTTAGCTATCGGAATGAGATCCTGACGCTTGGAGGCATGGGTGGACTGATTCTCCAGGAGGAGGTCTCGGACCTTCCTCCGACGAGGTTGAGTATTGATCCCAAGGCCATTCTCGGCGTGACCCCGGACGGTTTCCTGGTCATTCGAGAGGCGGACGAGGTACTTCTGCGTGAGAGCGATGGGGGAGAGAGCGAGTCCTGGGCCGATGGGCTTCCGGCCGGAGTCGAGGTAACGGCTTCGCCGGATACTCGGTTTCTGGTGTCGCGTATTGAGAATGGTCTGAACGTATTCAGACTTGATTTCCAGCACTTCCGGCAAGCCTTCAGCATTGAACTTGGATACGAGGCAGAGGCCGTGGGGGTCGGCAATCGGCTCCTTGTGATTGTGGGAGGAGGCAGGCTTCAGGTCTGGTCTTTGGACGAGCAGGTTCTCAAGTATGACCAGCCGTTTACCGAACTCTCCGTAACGGCATTGGCGGTTAACGACGATGCCGATCTGGTGGCCGTCGGAGGGTGGTTCGACCATGTCGTTGTCATCGATATCTCCGAGAAGACCTCGCACCGTATCCCGCGAAGGCAGGGGGCGACCCAGGACCTCGATTTGATTTTTCTTCCCGCTGGACGGACCCTGGCCATTGGCGAGAGAGGGGGCATCACTCTCTGGCGCCCCGGTGACGGTGTCATCGACCAATGGGACCATCCGGATTCCGACATCAGTGATATGTGTGTCGATTCGGGGCGTCTCCTCGCGCTGGACCGGAAGAATCATATGGTGTTGGTTCTCTCACTTGGGGGTATGACGTCCGGGCAGGTGGTGGACTTCGGTGAGGACAACGCCTGGACCGCCGTGGCCGATCCGACCGGTCCCCGGGTCTTGGTCGGCACGCAGACTGGGCTCCTGTATGCAATTGATTTGGAAACCGATGAAGTCACACACCATACGGTTCATACCCAGGGCATCACGTCCCTCGTGACTGACGGCAAGCGATTGGCCTCGGCCTCGGATGACAAAACCATTGCCGTGTGGCGTTTGCCTCAGCTGACGGTTGAGTGGCGGAGCCGGGCCCATGGCTTTTTGATCAATCAGTTATTCCTGAACGACACATCGCAAACCCTGTGGTCCACGTCCTCCGATCACAGTCTCAAGCGTTGGTCGTGGCCGGACCTCGAAGAACTGGAGACCGTCCGCACAGAGGATATTGTCGGTGAGGCTTTGTCTCTCGGCGCCTTGTGGGTTTCTCCGGATGAACGACGGGTTTTCCTGGGGACGTGGAATCGCAAGGTTCTTCTTCTCAAGCGTCAGGCCGATGGGCCCTGGACCGGTCGGGCCTTCCCCTTCGACTCCTTCGGAGGGTATGTGATTGCCGACCTTGGTGATCTCGAGGCTGTGATGATGGCGGGGGTTCAACAACCGTTTGGACTTGTGGTTTACGATTTTGAAAGTGACCGGCTTCTCCGCCTTCGGGGCGCCAACCGGAACATCAACTGCCTTGTGAGTGTTGATGACGGAAGGAGAGTGCTGGCTTTCGGCGACCACGAGATCCTGGATTTCCGGTTCCGGAGATCGGACGACGGTATGCTGCATTACAGCATGGCACTGACCCAACATCACGATCTTGGAGTTTCCTCCGCGGCAACCCTTCTGTCCGAGAGTCGGGTTGCCGTCGCCAACGATCGCGGTGTTTTACATGTGATCTCAATCGACGACATTGACGGCCTCGTGTTGTGCGATGTCGTTGCGGGATTAGATTGATCGTGTGGTGTCCGGGCGATCGCGTATGGAGTCGGTTCAACCCGGAGATGGGTCCGGGCTGGATCATCGAGAGTGACAATCGGCACCTGATCGTCCAGTTCCTCAAGAGTGGTGAACGGTTACGTTTTACGATATCGACCGATGCCCTCGTTCCGCTGGTCGTGACGAAAGGGGTCACGGCCACGCTGGAAGACGACGGGTCGATCGTTGTGGTCGAGGCTCTCCTCGATGGTGATCGGTGCCGACTGGAGGACGGCCGAATCTTCCCCGTCGTGGCGGTGTGGCCTCTCCCCGAGCGGGAGAATCCTCTCGAGAAATTGGCACGGGGCGATATTGATTCGGGGGTGCATTTTCTCAATCGATTCAACGCTCTCAGACTTGAGCGGGTTCGTGAGGCCGAGGGTCTGGGGTCGTTTCTTGGAGGTCGTATCCGTCTTTTTCCCCACCAACTCTACGCCGCCGAGCGGGCCTGTGCGGTCGATCCTGTCCGGTGGCTTCTGGCCGATGGTGTGGGGCTCGGGAAGACAGTCGAGGCATGCCTGATCATGAACCGTTTGATTCATACCGGCCGGGCCAAGAGGACGCTGGTCGTTGCTCCGGACGCCCTGACGGTTCAGTGGCTGGGCGAGCTGTGGCGCAAACACCACCACACCTTCGTGCTGTTGGATGAGAAGAGAATTGCCGACGTCGAACGGGAGCAGGGAAAGGGGTTCAATCCTTTCGAGGTTCATCGCCAGGTTGTTGTTGCCATCGAGACCCTGTGTGCCGACCCACGTCTGGTGACGATGGCGGTCGAGGCGGGGATCGATCTCCTGGTGGTTGACGAGGCCCACCATTTACAGCGACCTCTGGGGCATCCAGGGAATCCAGCCTACCGGGCGATCGAGCCGATCGCCTCCCTGGGCCACAGCGTTCTCCTCCTGACGGCGACGCCGCTGGAGGACGACGCCCTGGGTTTTCTGCGCCTGGTGGAACTCTTGCGACCCGAGGAATTCGGAGCGGAGGAGCACCTGCTCACGCGCCTTGAGGATCACAAACCTCTCCCCCCCTGCACCTCGGCCACGCGAGCTGTCGATGTTGGTGGTTGGGAACCGCGGTTGCCACAGCCGGTAACGATTGAAGAAGAGCAATGGCGACCGTTTGAACGCCTCGAACGGGCTCTGCGTGGAAGAACCGCGGAGACGCCCCTCGCAAAGGACACGAAGGCCCGGTTGGTCTTCGAGGCGACTGCGGCGCCGTCGTTGGTTCCGAAGCTGGACCGCTCGGCTGATGCCGAGATTGAGACATTGGCGGCCGAAGCGGCGAGAAACGATCCGCGATTGGCTTTCTTGTTGGACGAGGCACCTCGGTGGCGGCAGCAGGGTGACAAGACGTTGATTTTCGTTGCGCGCAGGGAGAGCCTTGAGCTGATCAAGAGTGCATTGGAACGCCGTGCCCATCTCAGGGTGGCCCTCTTTCACGAAGATCTGCCGACGCGGAGGCGGGACATGGAGGTCGCACAGTTCACTCTGCCCGGCGGCCCGTCCATCCTGTTGACGACAGAATGTGGTGGTGAGGGGCGGAATTTTCAGATGTGCCGCCGGCTCGTCCTCTATGACCTGCCTTGGCAGCCCGGTGTCGTTGAACAGAGGATTGGCCGTCTGGATCGGATCGGTCGGAATCGGCCGACTGAAATCATCTATTTCAAGCCGCCGTCAGGGCTGGCCGGAGCGGTTGTTCAGTTGTACGAGGCGATGGGCCTCTTCGAGATGAGTCTCGGCGGGATCGATCGCGAGCTGAGTCATATCGGCAGGGAGATTGAGTCCGCCGCAGTCGATGGGCCCGAGGTATTGGATCCCGCTGTCTTCGAAGCGGTTCTCGAAAAGGCCCGGTCCGCCCGGACCCGTGTCCAGGAGGCGGCCTTCCACCAACTGCACCATGATCCCTACAAACAGAGTATGGCTGAAGGAATCCTGGCGCGGGTACCTCCGGACCTGGAACGCCTGACGAAGGAATTGACTCTGGAGGCTGCCGCGGCTTTCGGCTTCGAGGTCGAGGAACAACGGGGCGAGGACAGATGGTTCATAGCCCTCGGTGGTGAAGCTGTCGTGGAGAGTCTCCCAGGCATTCCGGACGAGAGCCGGTTTCTGGGGACCTTCAGCCGGAACGAGGCCGTCACCAACGAGTCGCTGGACTTCTTCTCGTCCGGTCACCCGCTGGTCGAGGGCGTGCTGGAGGAGCTGCGGGAAGGCAACCGGGGTCGGACGGCCTGTTTCGTGGCGACCGGTGAAGAGGAGGTCTTCGGCCTCTTGGCCCTCTTCAAGGTCGAGAGTGAGATCGAGGTTGAGGTTGTCGATGCACGAGGGCGGCGTCGACCGGATTTGGCCGTCGTCTTGACCTCAACCAGCTGCGATCTCAAACCGGCCGACGGTCGGCGCTGGGCGACCCTGCCCGGATGGGATGAGGCCGTCAGGCGGATGGCTGCGGTTCTGCCCGAGAGGGGAGTTCCACAAGCTGTGGCCGCTTTCCGTCTCCAAGGTGGTGGCAGCAGTGGTGATCGGTAAGAAGGTATTTTTTGGCCTTCCGTTGAAGGATAAACGTCATCCGGCATCTGCCAAATGCAGATCCAAACTGTTTGCCAAAAATTGGTACTGTGCTTCGGTGTTGTAGAGCTGGGCCGAGATGCGCACCAGGCGTCTTGGTGGTGTGGGCCAGGGGATGATCGGAACCTCGATTGAGGATTCGAAAAGCAGCCGGTCCTGAAGGGGGTCGCAGTAGAGCGGTGATTCCACAGGGTTGGGAAGCCCGTCGGAGATCGGGATGGCAGCCATCGAACCGATCATCGAGTCTGGACACGGAGGATCGATCTCCAGCATTTCGCACATCAGCTTTCGTGCCTTGACGGCCAAATTCCGGTTGTGATTGCGGATTGCGGGCCAACCACCCTCAATCATCGAGCCGAGGCAGGTGATTACCGAGGGAATTGACAAGAATGCAGTGGGGTCGTCGGTGCCGACCCAGTCGAATTCCATCCGGAAACGGGAGTGTTGGCCGAGCGGAATCGTTGCTCCGTGGCTGATGACCAGGGGTCGGATGAGTTTTCGATGATCGTGCCGGACCCAGAGGAAAGCGGCACCCTTGGGGGCGCAGAGCCATTTGTGGCAGTTGCCGGTGTAGAAGGATGCGCAGAGTTCATCGATCTGCAGATCGATCATTCCCGGGGCGTGCGCACCGTCGACCAGGACAGGGATGCCCCGGTTCTCGATTTCCTCAACCAGATGGGCAATCGGGAGGATCATTGCCGTCTGGCTCGTGATGTGGTCCAACAGCACCAGCTTCGTTCGTGGTGTGAGCCTGGAAAGGATAGTTTCGACGGCCTGACCGGGAGAATCCAGGGGGAAGGGAATCTCTGCGACGATCACGGTTGCGCCCGTCCTGGCAGCCATGACATCAAGGGCATTGCGACATGCGGGATACTCGTGGTCGGTGACCAGGACCTAGTCGCCGGCCTTGAGCGGGAATGAGGCAAGGACCGTGTTGACGCCGGTCGTCGCGTTGGCGACGAAGGCCAGTCCCTCTGGATCGGCGCCGATGAAGGATGCGAGGTCCACCCGTGCCTGATGCAGGAGGGCCTCCAATTCGCGTACGAAGAACCGAACGGGTTCCGCCTCCATTTGCCGGCGGAGGTCCGCCTGGAAATCGAGGACTGCCCGGGGGCAGGCACCGAAGGAGCCGTGGTTGAGGAAGACGATGTCCGGGTCCAGGTCCCAGTGGTTGGCCAGAGGGCTTTTGTGTATTCGGCAGTCATTCGGCATGGAGTTATCGTAGCAGTTTGGAGGAAGGAGGCTGGGTCCGATCATAGAGTTTGCTGTGGTAGCGGGCGAGGGTTGTGAGCTGCACGGATTCTCTTCGTGTCCTGGGTAATCTCTGTCGTGATATGCCTCTTGGTTTCGATTCTTGTGTTTGCTGTGTCTCAAATGGTAGGCCGGATTACTTGATGGGAAGCGGCCGGAAGGGATTGGTCATGAGGAAATCTGTTTCAATCGTAATTATCGGAGTGGTCATCGGTTTGGGGTTGCTGCCTTCGCCTGCTTTTGCCTGGTTCGGACAGGGGGATCGCACGATCGACTTGAGGCATGGGGCTGGGTCGCTTGAGGTCCGGCTGGTCCCGGACTCGGGGAATGCCTTGATGCTGAAACAGGACGGGCCTCACCGGTGGGTCTTCGAAGGATCAACCGCGGAACTGGTCGGCGGTTCGTACTCGATTGTGTTGCGGAACAGGAGTTCGGAAAGGCTCAAGGTCGTTGTCGGCATCGACGGTCTGAACGTCTACCGGAAGAACAGGATCGTTGGTCGGGCGGACTCGGATACCGGCTCGATCCTCTCTCCGCGGGAGACCCGGACGCTCAAGGGTTGGCAGATGGACAGTCGGACCGCCCAGAGATTCGTCTTCAGTCCGCCTGAGTGGAGCGAGGGCGAGGGTCGCAGCGAGGCCCATATCGGTTTGATCATCGTGCAGGTCTATCGGGAACGGCAGCATGACTGGTTTGGTTTGCGCGATGAGGCCAAGAAGCTCGCTCCCCAAGGAAACCGGTCCGAGGAATTCAGGCAGAAGGCCGCACCTCGGCCGCAGATTGGTACGACCTCGGGTGATGATGTCGACAGCAGAGTCCGGACGGTCTCGTTCGAGAGTCTGACAACCTATCCGGAAGTGTGGGCAGAGATTGACTACGGAAGACATATTGAGCGTGTCGGTTGTCGACGTGGTATCACGTTGGGCCTGTCGCTGTCCAGGGCCGATCATGGGTCACGGATTGTTGACGTTGTGCCGGGTTCGATTGCCGAGACTGCAGGCCTGCAGGTCGGGGATATCATCGTCCGAATCGATACCGAGGATCGACCATGGCCGGGTACGATCAAAACGATCGTCAACGCCAAGCGTCCGGGCCAGTTTGTCTTTGTCAGGGTCGAGAGGGGCCGGCACGAGGTCAGTCTGAAGATCAGGCTTTGACGATCCGTCGAACGGATCGCATGGGGCGAGGCTCAGTCCACCGGCACAGATTGTGGAACGGAGAGGCAGCCTCAGTTCTGCCACATTCTGCCGGGGATTTGCCTTGATTGGGTCCTGTTGAGGACACTCAATGCCGTCATTTTTGTTGCATCGGAGGTGGCGTCATGGCAAACGGAGCAGGGGAAATCGGTTTCAGTCTGATCTCGAGGTGGAGCCGTCCGGCACGGTTGATCGGTGTTGCCATCCTGGCATTGTTGCTGTTGATTCCTTTGCAGATGGTCCGGTCCGTGGTCGGAGAACGGTATCAGACCTATCGGGGAGTCGTTCAGGAGATTGCCGGCGCATGGAGTGGCGACCAACGGGTGGCCGGGCCGATCCTGGTCATTCCCTTTTCGGAGAAGATCGAGATCAAGGATGAGTTCATCACGCCTCAGGGCGAGAGAAAGGTCACCCAAAGGTGGGAGGTCCGGCAACGGAGGGCCGTGATCCTGCCGGAGACCCTGTTCTATGACGGCAGGATGACGCCGGAGATTCGACGTCGTGGAATCTACCGTGTTCAGGTCTATGGGGCCGAATTCGAGATTACGGGGTCCTTCCGAAACCTCAGGGCGACCGTCGAGGCCCTCAGCTCAAAGGAAAGGCTTGACGCCATTTCCTGGGCGGATGCCGTGATAGGTTTTGGGTTGTTGGACCCCCGGGGCATTGTCGATGTCGAGGGTTTCGAAATCAACGGCGAAACTCTGTCGGTGCGGCCAGGTACGACCCTGGGTTCCGTCATACCGCGGGGATTCCATGCGCCGGTCGGCGCCGTGATCGGTGATGGTTTTGATTTCACTCTGCCCCTGGGAATTCGGGGAAGTGGATTCTTGAGTTTCCTGCCTCTCGGTGCAACGACCAGGGCCTCACTGCGGTCTGAATGGCCGCACCCCAGCTTCTTTGGGGATGTTCTTCCGGCTGCCCGCGAGATCTCGAACGACGGGTTTTCGGCGGAGTGGACGATCCCGCTGTTGAATCGGTCCTATCCCCAGGCGTGGCTTGCGTGTCAGGATGTCGACATTACTGAAATCGAGGCAGGGGTCCGCCTGTTCGAGCCCATCGGCCTCTACGATCTGGTGACCAGGGCGGTCAAATACGGCCTGCTCTTCATCGTCTTGACCTTCTTGACCCTGGGCCTGATTGAATTCGTGACGGAGAGCCGGTTGAGCCTGGTTCAATACCTCCTGATTGGTGTTGCTCTGGCCCTGTTCTTCCTGATACTGATCGCCCTGGCCGAGCACATGGGTTTCGCCCTGGCCTACATTCTGGCCTCGGCCGTGGTCATCGCAATCAATACACTCTACTGTGTGGCCATCCTGCCGAGGCGCTCGTTGGCTTTTGCCGTTGGGGGCGTCCTGACGGCAATCTACGGCATCCTCTACACGATCTTGAGGGCCGAGGACTACGCCCTGCTCGGGGGCACGGTACTGCTGGTCGTCGCTCTGGGCGTGACGATGTTCTTCACCAGAAGGATGAATCGGGAAGACGGTTGAGTCTCTTCGATGTTCCTGTTACCCAAGCAACGCCATCGAAAGCCACGGAACGTACGTGATGATCAACACTGTCAGCAACAGGACGGCCAGAAAGGGCAGGGTCGCGCGATAGAGTTGGATGACCGGCTTGTCGAAGCGGTAGCTGGCGATGAAGAGGTTCATGCCGACCGGTGGCGTGCAGTAGCCGATCTGCATGTTGGCCAGGAAGATGATGCCCAGGTGGATGGGGTCGATGCCGAAACCCAGGGCAATGGGAAGGATCAGGGGCACAACGATCACCAGGGCCGAGAAGATGTCCAGCATCATCCCCAGGACCAGCAGAAAGAGATTGAGCAGGATCAAGAAGGTCAGTTTGCTGGAGATATGGGCCGTGACAAAGGCCAGGAGTGCTTCAGGGATCTGGGCGTCGATCAGGGCGTTGGTCGAGGCAAGGGAGGCGCCCAGGATGATCAGGATGCCGCCGACCATGACCATCGATTCCCGCATGATCTTGGGAACCTGACGAAAAGAGATCTCCCGGTGGATCAGGACCTCGACGATCAGGACGTAGACGACGGTAACGGCCGCGGCCTCGGAGACGGCGAAGAAACCGCTGTAGACGCCGCCCAGGACGATGAAAGGCAGCGGGATCTCCCAGATCGAGGCGCGCAGGGCGGAAGCCGCCGTCCGCAGACTAAAGTTACCGGTCCGTGATGAGACCCTGGTTTTCGCACCTTCCCGGAGGCTCATCATCGACAGCAGGAGGACCATCAGGGTGCCTGGAAGGATCCCCGCAATGAAGAGCCGGTCGATGCTGACTTCGGCAACGATGCCGTAGAGGATCAACGGGACCGAGGGTGGGAAGAGCAGGCCCAGGCTGCCCGAGGTTGTGATCAACCCGAGGTTGAAATTCTCACGGTAACCTGCGTCCTTGAGGGCGGGGTAGAGCAGGGCCCCCAGCGCGACGATGGTGACGCCGGAGGCGCCGGTGAAGGCGGTAAAGAGTGCGCAGGTGACCAGGGCGACGACCGCGAGGCCTCCGGGCATCCAGCCGAAGAGGGCATCGGTCAGCCGGACCAGACGGGTCGGGGCCTTGCTCTCGCCCACCAGGTAGCCCGCGAACGTGAAGAGGGGGATTGCCAGGAGGATCGGGGTATCGGCGATGCGGTAGACCTCCATCGCGACGACCATGGGATCGACCTCGGCCCGACCGAAGGCCAGAAAAGCCGAGGCCAGGATGACCGCGAACAGCGGGGCGCCGAGAAGGGCGACCAGGAGCAGAACGATTCCGGTCAGAATCATTGGTTCGATTCTCCGGCCAGACTCTCCCGTGCATGCTTGACGGCGTAGAGACCATATCGGATGGCGATGATGCCGACGGCAATGGGCAGGATGACCTCGCACGCCCAGACCGGAACCGAGGCAAAGACCGTCATCCCCGAGCCATGATCCTCGATCACCAGACGGCCGGCGTGCCAGGCGAAAAAGGCGGCGACCCCGGCCGTGAAGAGATCGGTCAGGACCCGAACACGGGGCTTCCAGCTGTCGGGCAGGTAGCGCGATAGGGCATCGACGGAGATTTGCCGATCATCCCGGGTGGCGGCCATCGCTCCCAGCATGCCGACCCACAAGACCGCCACTCGAAGTGCCGGGTCCGCCCAGGAAATCCCGGAATCGAAGACGTTGCGCAGGATGATCTGGGCCGTCGCCATGATGATCATCAACCCGAGGAGGCTTGCCAGGATGGCGTCCTCAAGGGCGCCGAGAATTCTGAGAGCCCGGTTCAATCTGTGTGTGCTCCCTGGCGGAAGGCCTCAAGGTGCCGTTGCAGGGTTTCGTACAGTGCCGAGGGGACTTCACCCTTCTTTCGGAGGGTTTTTGTCGCGTCGAGAGCCACCGTGTTCCATTGACCCATATTTTTTTCTTCGACTTTGACAAACTCGATGCCCTGTTTGAGCAGGGCGTCGCGGGCCTGAAGGTTGTCCGTGCGGGTTCGCTCGTTCAGCCTCGCGGAGACTTTTCCCAGGATCTCCCTCACGGCTGCCTGGTCGGTTGCACTGAGTTTAGAGAAGGCCTTGGAACTGACGACGATCGAGCCGTAGGTGTAGAGAATCGGCAGATCCGTCAGGTACTTCGTTCGGGTGAACCACTGGAGGGCCACCGCGGCAACCGGAGGTCCGACGACGGTGTCGATCAGGCCGGTCTGAAGACCGGTCAGGACATCGGAAAGCGGCAGTGGCACGGGCGAGAGCCCAGCGGCGTCGTAAATTGCATCGGCGATGACATCACCTTCTGGAGACCATGCCTTCTGCCCCTTGAAATCGGCCAGGGTCCTGGCGGGTTTCTGGGACATGATGTAGGCAAAACCCCCTTCGATCAGCCCGAAGGAGACGTAGCCCTTGGAACTCAGCGCCTCGATCAGCCCGGCATCCATCTTTGCCCGAACGGCATCGACTTCGTCATAGGATCGGAACAGGAAGGGGAGGCCGTAGAGTTGGAGATCGGAGGAGATCGACGCCAGGGACTGGCCTGTCATCATGCCACCCTGGAGCTGTCCGATCCGCATCTTGCGGAGGACCGCCTGGTCGTTGCCCATGGTGCCGCCCGGGTAGAGGCGGAGTTTGACTCTGCCCTCGGTCGCCTTTTGGATCTCCTCGGCGCCCTTCTTGACCTCGGTCATCCAGAAGGAACCGTCGGGGGCCACCGTGGCGATCTTCAGCTGGACAGCATGGGCCGGCAGGACCGCCGTTGTGGTCATCAGAAGGGCTGCGATCAGGGATCTTCGAATCATGTCATTCTCCGAAATAGTCTTGGGAATCGTCAAGCAGGGCCTGGGCCTCGCGCTGGGCCATCGTGTTGTTGAGGGTCAGACCCTCGACGTTGGCGTCGGCATCCAGGACCTCGCGGCAGAGGCGGTCGTGCATTTCCCGATCAAAAATCAGGCGGGCGTAGTCACGGGCCAGCAGTACCTTGGCCATCAAGTCTTGTCCGCCCGAGAACTCAATCGATTTCTCAAAGTGCTGCCGACCCTCCTCAGGCTTGCCGCCGAGGGCTTCCGGGATAAGTGTTGCCAGAACACCAAGGTAGAGATGAGCGGAACCCCGACGGTAGCCGTCATCCAGGGCTACGACCCGCTGCATGATGGCCTCGACCCGTGCCTTGTCGGCGATTGCCGTCCAGTCATCACGGTTGGCCTGGATCCAGGTTGCCCAGGTCATGCCGGCGACGTACATTCCCTCGATGTCTTTCATCTGCATTTCGTTGATCACGACCTCGAACTGATCAAAGGGCTGCTCCCAGATGTTGCATGTCGATGAATTCGTCAGGCACAGGGCTCGACGGCCGTAGTCGCGGGCCTTCAGGGACATCAGCTTGGCCCGGTTTGCATCATCGACGAAGGCCGCCGAATAGCCGGCATAGAGCTGGGCGCCGCTCATCAAGACATCGGCATTTTCTGGATCGTCCGCGATGAAACCGTCGATCATTATGAGGTAGGCCGGCGCTCCCTGGCGAACGGTCTCTGGGTCGTTCTGGTTGAGGACCCCCTTGGAGAGATTCGCCGACATCCGCCCGGTCAGGGAGGAGGTGATGCTTGAGCAGCCGGACAGGGCGCTCAGACCCAGAATCAACACTGCGACCGATCGCATCAGAGAGAAATCGTTCTTCAGACCCATGATGAGCACAGTGTACCCGAAAAGGCGAGTTGCGACATCTGAGGATGGCCCCGAAGGAGCTCAACGAGTGATCATCGACACAGGGTTTGTTTCCGATTCACTGTGGCAGTTGTTTTCCTGGAACTGAAGGGATCACACCACTGGATTGTGATGATGACCTTTATTGTAACGGTGCGGAAAGCTGCGATTCGGTCATGGGTTGCCAGAGTGGC
>CAYSHZ010000015.1:0-3330 GCA_964430905.1 uncultured Thermoanaerobaculia bacterium
GCCATGCTCGATCACTTCCGGACGGTTTGGGAGGAGGAAAACAGGGCCGTTTCTCCACCGGCAATGACCACACTTGAAATCGTCACTTTGGCCTCGTTGGTTGAAGCGGAAACAGGTGTTCCTCAGGAGAGGGAACGCGTAGCCGGAGTCTTCGTTAACCGACTCAGGCGGGGCATGCTCCTTCAGTGCGATCCAACCGTGGTCTTCGCCCTGAAACGGCGAGGAGAGTGGGACGGCCGCCTGCTGAGAATTCACTGGAACGTCGATGACCCCTACAATACCTATCGGTATCCGGGCCTCCCTCCCGGCCCCATCAACAACCCGGGGCGAGCCGCGTTGAGGGCCGCCCTGAATCCAGAGAATCACACACTTCTGTATTTTGTCGCCGATGACTTCGGTGGCCACATTTTCTCGTCAACCCTCCAACAACACAACAGGGCGGTCCTCAAACGAAAGCGTTCTCGTCATTGACCTCTGGTCGGTGCCGGTGGTAGCTTGAAAGAGGTCGCTATCAAAAGGCCGGGGAGGCACTGGAAAATGGGAGAGGGATATCGGGCGTTCGGACAGTTCATTCTCTTCAAGGAAATTCAAAACGACGTTATCGGACATCTTTTTCGAGCAGGTGAGTTTGATGCATCAGGCATCAAACGAACAGTCTGGTTTCGTCTCTTTGACGGGGCCGGCGTCCCCTCCAATGAAGTTACCGATGCATTCAAAACGGGACGGCAGGTCGGCGACCTTCTCCAGGCTGCCAACGTCGCTTCCGGTTCGACGTATCTGAATGAAAATGGCGTTCCGGCCATGGCTTTTGATCACACCGCAAGCCAGCCTCTCGGTCGCCTGTTTGAAAAGGTCGAAGAAGAAGGATTTCCGGTCCCCGTCGACAACGCATTGTTGATCATGGAGAAACTGGCTCTTGGCCTCTCCTCTGGCCTGGTTCTGGAGAGCGGTGGACGCGCGTTGGCACATGGTTTTCTGCATCCCTCGATGGTGGTCATTACCAATGATGGCGAGTGTATTATCTCCGGCTTTGGTATTGCAGAGAGCCTTCTGGGCCTTCTCGATGATCCTGCTGCTGCAGAGAAAATCACCCCCTATCTTGCGCCCGAAGTCATCCTCAATCGCACCGCGGGCAAAAAGGGCGACGTGTATTCCCTGGGCGCCATTCTCTTTCACTTGCTGACGAACACGACCCTGCCTGTAGATCCCGAAGCACGAACAGTTGCCATTGACCAGGCCGTAATGGCTTATGACGAAGAACCGATTCCGGACGACATCAAGGCTCTTCTGGCACGATCCCTTGCGGCCCACCCGGAGGATCGCTTCAGCTCGGCAGCCGATTTCAAGAAACAACTGGACAAGCTTCTGTATGGCGGCAACTACAGCCCCACGACCTTTAACCTCGCCCTTTTCATGGATCGCCTTTTTCGATCGGACATTGAGAAGGATGATGCGGACCGTGCGCTTGAAGCCAAGGTTGACGTGCAGCCCTTTCTGCAGCCTGAACCCGAGGAAGAAGTCATTGAGACCGAAGTGGGCTCCCAGCCGGCAAAGGGCAAAGGGTTGTATATCGGGCTGGCCGCAGCCCTGATCGTCATCCTGGCTTTGATCGGTTTCATGGTGACACGGTCTTCCGAACCCAAGGCGCCCGTGTTGACGGCGGAAGAAATAGCCACACAGAGGGCCGCACAAGAAGAGAGGATTCGACAACTGGCCGCTCGCCTTGTCGATGAAAAGATGCAGGAGCAGGAGGACAAGATTCGAGGGGAACTCGAACAGAGCCAGCAGCGGATCGAAGACCTTCAGAAAAAGCTCCAGGCAAGCCAGAAGCGTTCATCATCAGAGGTCGACAAGAAAAAGGCCCAGGCCGAGCTTCAACGACAGATTGAAGCCGAACAGGAAAAACAACGTCAGAAAGAGGCTGCCCTGGAGCAGGAACGGCAGCAGGCAATTGCCGAGGCCAAGAGGGAAGCTGAAGCCAAGGCCGAAGCGGAATTGGCAAAGGCCGATGCCTCCGCGGAACCCACGGCCATTGTCCCACCGCAACCGACTGTCGCTCACCTGAAACCCACCGCCGTTCCCGTGACCGTCACGGAAAACCAATTCGTTGATCCATCCGAGGCCGCAACACTGCCCGCCGTGATTAAGGAAGAGGCCGTGAAGTGGCCTACCGCAGCGAAACGGGCACGGAGGCATGGCGTTGTGATCGTTCAGGCCACCGTTGATGCCACGGGGCATGTCGAATCCGTCAAGGTCCTCCGAGCCGATGAATCCGGCTTTGGGATTCCGGAAGCCGTCACTGATGCTGTCAAGAAATACATCTTCAAGCCCGGAACCAAGGACGGTATCAAGATCAAGACCTACGCGACGGTCACCAAGCGTTACGCGTTCCGATAGAAAAATTCAATGGCAGACTCCTGCCGCGGTAACACAAAGGCGAAGCCCGGGGGCTTCGCCTTTGTGTTACCGCCCGGATGAATTCATCCGGAATTGATCGTTTGTTGTCTTACTTCTCGACGCGCTCGCGCAGCGTCTTCCCCGGCTTGAAGTGCACATAGTTCTTCGCCGGAATCGTAATCGTCTTCCCGGTGGCCGGATTGCGGCCCTGGCGCTCACCCCGATGTTTGGTCGAGAAGGTGCCGAATCCAGGAAGCGTCACCTTGTCGCCGGCATCCAGGGCAATTGCAATCAAACCCTTGCGCGGATGTGCCGAGAAGATGATGTCGAGGATTTCAGCCGCATCGCCTTGGCTCAGGCCGGCTTTCTTTGCGAGTTTCTGTGCCATTTCAGTTTTGTTCATTCCAAATACCTCCAAATTAATTTGCGTTTCTCTGCTTCCCCACCATTGTGAGCGGGTACTGAGGCCACTGTCAAGCCGCAGATGACCGGGATCAACAAAATCAGACGGATCCTTGGGAGAAATCATCCGGCGTCCTCATCGCTCTGATCATCGTCTCCTGGGAGACCCAACTCGCCTTCAATCGTCTCTCCTCCCCATCAAGAGTCGGCAACTCCCACAATTTCCCGAAGATACTGCCCCGTATAGGAGCCTTCACACGCCGCCACCTTTTCAGGCGTCCCGGCCGCAACCAGGGCTCCACCTTTGTTGCCCCCTTCCGGGCCAAGGTCAATGATCCAATCCGCAACCTTGATGACGTCCAGATTGTGTTCAATAACGACGACGGTATTCCCTCGATCGACCAGAGCTCTGAGAACCCCAACCAACCGTCGAACATCATCGAAATGAAGCCCTGTGGTCGGTTCATCCAACAGATACAACGTCCTGCCGGTTGCCCTCTTTGCCAGCTCTCTCGATAATTTGACACGTTG
>CAYSHZ010000015.1:3430-17381 GCA_964430905.1 uncultured Thermoanaerobaculia bacterium
GAAATGCATCTCAATACGAACCTGGCCCGCCCCCTGACAGGCCTCGCATCGTCCCCCCTTGACATTAAAGCTGAATCTGCCGGGCTTGTAGCCCCGAGCCCTCGCTTCAGTCGTCCCGGCAAAGAGGGACCGAATGGGATCAAACACTTTGGTATAGGTAGCCGGATTGGATCTCGGAGTACGCCCGATGGGACTCTGGTCAATCGCAATAACTTTGTCGAGATGCTCTGCTCCCTCGACCGTCGTATGACGCCCGGGACGGTTGAGGCTCCCATAAACTTCCCGCGAGACTGCCTTATGGAGTATCTCGTTAACCAATGTGGACTTTCCGGACCCGGAAACCCCGGTCACGCAGATGAGACATCCCAAAGGGAAGGCAACATCGATGTTTTTGAGGTTGTGTTCTTGGGCACCGTGAACAATGAGGTCATGACCAAGGCCCCGGTTTCGTGCGGCCGGGATTGGAATCGACTCCAAACCGGAAAGGTACCGGCCCGTCAAGCTCTCGGGCGTCTCAAGGATGGTTTCGATGGGTCCTTCCGCAACCAGCCTTCCCCCATGGCGCCCGGCTCCGGGACCCAGATCGATAATCCAGTCGGCTTGGCGAATGGCCTCCTCGTCATGTTCGACCACAACCACGGTATTCCCAAGGTCTCGCATCCCGAAAAGTGTGTTCAAGAGGCGTTGGTTGTCTCGTTGGTGCAGACCAATTGAAGGTTCATCCAGAACGTACAAGACCCCCATCAGTTTCGACCCCACCTGGGTTGCCAACCGAATCCTCTGGCTTTCCCCTCCGGACAAGGTCCCCGCCATCCGGTCCAGGGTCAAGTATTCCAACCCTACGGATTCCAGAAACGTCAGGCGGTCACGGATCTCCCTCAGGACTTTCGTGGCAATTTTCTGGTCCCGTTCGGATAGGCTGGTCTCGTCAAACCAGACCCGTGCCTGGTGAATTGGCATTGCAGAAACTTCGTTAATCCCAGTGCCGTCAACCAGAACAGCCAGCGATTCCGGCCGAAGGCGGGCGCCGTTGCAGGCGGAACAGGTCGCAAAGGACATGTACCTCTCGAGATCTCTTCGAATTTCCTCCGAGGCGGTTTCCCCATATCGTCTCTCAATCCTCGGCACCAACCCCTCCATGCGGTCCCTGAATCGATAGGCACCCTTCTTCCCCTCCCACACGAAATCAAATTCCTCATCTGATCCAAAGAGAATCAGGCGACGAATGTCCTCGGGAAGAGAACGCCACGGCGTATTCAGGTCGAAACCCAAGGCCGAAGCCAATTGGCCCAGAAGCCGCCCATACCACGAAGAGCCCCCGTGGGTCACCGTGGCCAGGCACCCCGCAGCAATCGACCGATCGGGATCCAAGACCAGCTTTTCCGGATCAATCTCCCTCAAAAACCCGAGCCCCGAGCACTGGGGACACGCTCCCTGCGGAGAGTTGAAGGAAAAAAGTCGAGGCGAGACCTCCGAGAAAGAAAATCCGCACTCCGGACAGGCCAATCGGGACGACAGTTGGATCTCATCACCCCCAACCACCGAAATCCGGACCAACCCCTCACCAACCTTCAAGGCGGTCTCGAGGGAGGAAGCCAAACGGCTCGCAACGCCGTCCCGAACGGACAACCGATCAATGACAACCTCAATCGTGTGGTTCTTGTTCTTGTCCAGATCGGGTCTGTCGGAGATTTCCAACACCTCGCCATCGATCCGCACCCTGACGAAACCCTCCCGTTCCATCTGCTCAAACAGTTTTCGATGTTCTCCTTTTCGAGCCCTGACCATCGGTGCCAGGACCAGGAATCGACTGTCTACAGGGAGGTTCATGAGTCGATCCACCATCTGATCGACCGTTTGGGGCTCAATCGGTGTCTGGTGTTCCGGACAGTGGGCCACCCCGATGGAGGCCCACAGCAATCTCAAATAATCGTGAATCTCCGTCACAGTCCCCACGGTTGACCGTGGATTCTTCGATGTTGTCTTCTGCTCGATAGAAATCGCCGGAGACAGTCCCTCGATCAAATCAACGTCGGGCTTTTCCATCTGGTCGAGGAACTGCCGAGCGTAGGCCGACAGGCTTTCTACATACCGCCGCTGCCCTTCGGCAAAGAGTGTGTCGAATGCCAGGGAACTCTTGCCGGATCCGGAGACCCCCGTAATGACGACAAGTTTATTCCTCGGAATCGACACATCAATGTTATCGAGGTTGTGTTCCCGTGCACCCCGAATGACAATCTCGTTACGCATGCCGTCTCTGCTCCTGGTTCATTTCATGACCCCTCCACCTTCAACCGGCGGTGACCAGTTCGTATTCTTCGATTTGGTTTCCGGTTCATTGATCGAAGAAGGGGTTACTGCTTTATTGCGTTTATGCGGGAAGGTTCTCTCAGAACAAATCAGTGTTCCTTCATTGCCTGGTCGGCTTCCCGGTCGAGGGTCCGTTCTCTCAGGGTGGCCCTCTTGTCATGGAGTTGTTTCCCCCGAGCCAGGGCTATGAGGATCTTGATCCAGTTTCCATCGAGAACAACCTCGATGGGTACAACGGTCAGCCCTTTTTCCTGGACCTTGGCAGAGAGACGGAGAATCTGTCGTTTCTGCAACAGAAGTCGTCGTCGCCTCAGGGGGTCGTGGCCTGAATATCCAGCATGCTCATAGGGACTGATGTGGCACCCCACCAAAAAGGCCTCTCCTGCCTGGAAAGCAATGTGGGCTTCCTTGAGGTTGATCCTCCCGGCTCGGATGGCCTTGACCTCCGTCCCCACCAATTCCATCCCGGCCTCAATTGTCTCCAGAAGATGGTAGTCGTGCCTGGCCTTCCGGTTGGTGGCCAGAACTTTCCGTGCGCGATCAGGCATCTAAATGACCCGAAACAGTACATCAACTATTCGTGGGTCGAACTGACGGCCTCGTTCGGCCCGCATTGTCTCGACAGCCCGCTCAGTCGTTACCGGACGCCGATAGCTGTCAGGAGACGTCAGAACATCCCACACCTCGGCCACATGGACCATTCTTGCCAAAAAGGGAATGGCCTCACCTGAAAGACCGTCCGGATACCCCCGGCCGTCCCACCGCTCATGGTGATACCTCACGGCCTCTTTGATATCGCTGAGGCCTGCCTCTGTAACAATTCGCTCACCCTCAATAACGTGGCTCCGGTAGATCTTTCGTTCCTCCGGTCCAGGTACCTTCATTCGATAAATACGCTCATAGTCCAATTCGATCATGCCGATGTCATGAAGAAGTCCAGCAAAGGCAGCGGCCTCGGTTTCTGTTCTGGAAAGCCCAAGATCCAGGGCCATCAACCAGGCGAGCCGGGACACGGTATGCGCATGCGTCTCCAGATGAGGAAACCCCTCTCCGGATGGTCGCAAGAGACCTCGTGCAAGGCGGTTCCGAGAGAGCCTCACAACCGATTGACTGGAGATTTCGCGCGCCCTGAGTCCCAACCGATACATCATTCGAGGCACCGAATCACTCTCTGCACAACCGACGGCCCCACCAACAACAGCCCAACCTTCACTGTCAATCAAGACCGAGGAGCCAACGACCAAGGATCCACTTCCCCCGTGTCGATCCTCTCGTGTCACGGTTTGGATCGACCACGCATCGGGGGCGGGGGGCTCCAAACCGGCCTCTCGGAGAACTTCCGCCTGGTGATGCAGCAGGGGCACACTTTCGACGGCGCCGGGGCCCTCGGTGACGATGACCCGCGATCCAACCCCGGAACCGTCGGCGAGGGTCAGCGCCGCCAACACAACCTCGGGCTCTCGAGATACTTCCGCCACAAAACAACTGTAGAGTTGCTCCAATCCAATCCGGTCGAGAACAACTCCGGTCGTTCTGGGTACATCTTGAGGCCGAAGCACCTGAGCTGGGTTTTCCACCACCGGCTCAGGAGAAACATCCCTTTCCACCGCCTCGACGACACCGGTTGTTCGAATCAACTTGATCAGATCATCAGCGATGGAATGAGCTGCCGTTACATCTTCATCAAGAAAGGGCCGCTTCCGTCCCTTGTCCCGGGCATCAACAAAACCAACCAAACGGCTATCACTGTACAACGGGGTGAGAAGCATTCGATCACTGCCGGCAGTATGAAGGATCTCAAAAAGCTCGGGACTTTCGTCTCGATGGTTGACGACCAGTGGTCTGTCCCGTATCTCGCGCGCCTTGAGTACCAGAGGGGCTCGTGCTTCATGTCTTTCGGCCAGGACATCCCGTCGTCCAAAACCGTACTGTGTCGCCAAGAGGTACGCACCATCCGGTACCAGCAAATAGAGTGCGGCTTTTGTGCTATTGATCTCTTCGAGAAAACGAAAAAGTGCTTCCTTGAAGAGTCTCTCGGTCTCCGGCTTCCATCCTTGTATCGTTACGCCCATCTTCTCAGTCCTTTCCCTCATCCTACGGGAAATCCTATTGAGAGGCAATCATACCCCTCTACTGCTGTCACAGACGCCCTCCGGTGATAGTATCGGGTTGATGGTCTCATTGTTCTCGATCGCCGTGGCCTTGGTGCTGTTGGCACCAGCCCCCCTCTGTGTCCAGGTAACCCCTGAGCACCAGGCTATTGATGTTCGTTTGGAACTTCAGGTGCCACTTCCCCCGGTCTTCAAGGAAGCCCTACCCTCCGGGGGTGTCGTTCGTGTGGTCTATCCGCTCCGGGTTCGGTCGCGACGCTCTTTCTGGTGGGACGGCCGTGTATGGCGAGGGGAAATGACAAGTCAAGCGTCTTTCGACCCCATCACCGGAAGGTACCGCTGTGAGTTGCTTCTCGACGAAATCATCGTTGCCTCTCGGGAGGTCGACACCATGACCGACGCGGTTGCTTGGCTGAAATCACCACCGTCGGTTCGGCTGGTCCTCAGTGATTTCAAGAATCTAGATCGGCTTTACCTTCGAACCCGCGCGGTCTTCTCGGCGGCTACGACGTGGTTGGTGTTTACCGACAAGGTGGGAACCGAGTGGATCACGGTTCCCATCGTCCAGACACCGACAACCGACAACGACGGGGCACCCAAAATAAATACCACGGTGGAACCGGAATAACACCATGGCCGGAATTGTCCGAGCCTGGCGCCGTTATCGAAAAGAGAATCGATTTCTCCTGACGGTATTTTTTGTGGTCCTCTTCTTGTCGGGTGGTGCCTTTTTCCTATTCGAACGAACCCAAGAGGCCTCGTCCCAGGAATTGACGAACCGTCTCCTTCTCTTCGTTCTCTGGTACCTCGACGTTTCCTTGATCCTGGTGCTGTCCTTCATCATCATTCGGAGCCTGGTCAAACTTCTCCTGGAGCGCCGCGCAGGAATTCTTGGTGCTCGATTCAGGACCAAGTTGATCCTGACCTACATCGCGTTAACCTTCGTACCGGTGATATTTATCTTCTTCATCGCCACCAACCTGTTGCAACATTCGATTGATCGATGGTTCTCTTCGCCAGTTGAGAACATTCTCAAGGGGGGCCGCGATCTTGCGGTTGAACTTCGAGAAACCATCGAGGAACGATTGCAGCGCCAAGCAACCATCGCCGCCTCAGAGCTGGAAAAAAGGCCCATCAAAACCTCACTGGCGGACCTTCAGCGGATCATGGCCGTAGATCTCTTGGCTCTCTTCGACGATGATGTGCTGGTCGAAGCAGTTGCTGACCCGCGAAAGGTTCCGGCGCCGGTTCCCGAACTTCATTGGTCGGATCTCGAGACCCAGGGAGTACGCGTCGAGAGGTGGCGGGGGGGGCTCCTGATTCGGGCCTGGACTCCAGCTGGAAACGGCAACCAACGCCTGGTCGTCGGAGCCGTCCTCCCCAGTCAACTCCTGATTCATCTTCAACGAACTGCCGATGCTGACGTTCAATTTCAGGAACTGAAGGCCCAACAAGGAACCGTTACCGCTACGACAATTTTGGTTTTCTTGTCGGTGACCCTTCTCTTGCTGTTCTCGACCGTTTGGATCGGGTTGTACCTGTCACGACGATTCACGGCACCGCTCCTTGCCGTCGTCGATGCAACACGGAGGGTCGCGGAAGGCGATGCTTTGGAAGAGGTTGTCGCTCCCGCATCCGATGAGGTGGAGGTCCTGGTGGACTCCTTCAACGCGATGGTCCGACGGGTCCGAGCGACCGAGCAAGAGATCCTTTCTTCGAACCACGAGCTGGCCACCCTCTTGGCAACCATTCCAACCGGCGTTTTGACCCTGAGCCCAGACGATGCCAGTTTTCGACCCAATGCGGCGGCCGCAGGGATGTTGGGGCACCAACAGTGGCAGCGAACCTGGCAGCCTATCGAGAACCTGGAGACACCGGGTCTTGAAGAACTCTGGCGTTACATCGACGGGGGCGACCCCCTGAGGCAACGAACTGAGATCGACCTGACAGTCGGCGATGAAACCAGGCATGTCGAGGTTTCTCGCCGTCCTCTGGCGGGTGGTGGTTCGGTTGTTGCCATTGATGATCTGACCGAACTCGTCGCGGCCCAGCGGCAGGCGGCATGGAGTGAAGTTGCCAGACGGATCGCTCATGAAATCAAAAATCCTTTGACTCCAATTCAGCTCGCCGCGGAACGGGTTCAACGACGTGTATCCACATTGGGTCTTGAGGGAGACATTGAGCAGATTCTGACCTCCAGTTGTGAGGCCATCGTGGCCCATGTGTCAGGGCTCCAGGACCTGGTTGATTCGTTTCATCAGTACGCCCAGATGCCTGCTGTAACTCTGCGTCCGTGGTCGATTAATCGTCTCGTTGACGAGACCGTTGCCCTCTACGAAGATTTTCGGCAGGGTGTGAAGATCACCACAAGATGTCTCCAGGAGACCCTCTGGGCAATGGTCGACCCGGTATTACTGCGGCAGGCGCTGGTCAATTTGATCGACAACGCCGCCGCGGCTATTCCTGGCAAAGGAACCATCGAAGTCTACGTCGAAAGAGAAGGCGACCGGGCAATCCTCGGAATTCTCGACAGCGGTGCCGGTCTGCCAACCGACGATGTTCAAGTCTTGACACAGCCGTTTTTCTCAACCAAGGGGCGAGGATCAGGCATGGGCCTAGCCATTGTTGATCGTATTGTCCGAGACCATGGAGGTGTTTTTGAAATTGCGAGCCGCGACGAGGGGGGAACCCTCGCCCGAATCATTCTCATTGGCGCCGTTGTCGCTCAACCCACAGAGGAACAGTCAAGGGAATTGAGTTTTTCGGCAACCAGCGATACCATCTGAATCATGACGTATCCAGGCAATCCGGAACTCTCCGCCCAGGCGCAAGAGCGTGTGATGTCTGCCTTCCGCCAGGTTGTGGGCAAAATCCAGGACGGTTTGTCCAACGAGGCTCTAATTGGTTTGGAGTTTGTTCTCCGCCTTGACCCCACCTTCGCTCCAGGAGTTGCCCTCCAGGAACAATTGATCAGCGGCCAATCCGACATCGACCTCTCCAGTATCATTTCCCAGATTGGAACTCCGGACACGGATGCCGTCAACCTCTTGTTGATCGAGGCCGTTGAAGAGTTCAATCAACACCGATACCTTGAGGCCCGTGAGAAAGTCGAGAAGGTTCTGATCGACCTGCCGGGTCATGCGGAAGCCAGAAACCTGTGCGCACAGATTGATGATGCCCTCAAGGTGGAAACCCAGGTTGGCCAGTTCTTGGCCCAGGCCAAGGAGGCTTTGGCCGACAACAGACCCCAGGATGCCGCAAATTTTGTCCTGATGGCCCAGACTCTCGATCCCCATCACAGCGGAATCGAAGCCACTCTTACCGAAATCCATTCCGCAAATGGGACGACCCAGGGTGTTTCAAACTCAGGCGCATCGCCCTTTCAACAGGCCCCGGAACCACCGTCCATCCCGGTACCGGGTACTCCCCCTGGTCAATCTCAGGTTGCCTCAAGCGAGGGGGTTGATTTTTCTACAGCCCTCGTCGAAGAAACCGCCGCTGCCTCATGGGATGTTGCCGGCGCTTTCGAGGAACCGTCTTCGGCGCCTTCGGTTCCCTCGGAACCACCGCCTGAAGCTGAGGGGTTCGACTTTGGCGGTGACGTTGCAGATCTCTTTGATGCGTCCTCAGATGAATCGGGAACTCCTCTTTGGGAAGCCCCGGACCCAAAAAACACAGAGCAGGATGACACCTCGAACCAGGTGGCGGAGCTCATCACCAGGGGGACATCTGCCTTGGATGGGGGTGATCCTCAAGAGGCTCTCCACCTCCTCTCCAAAATTCTCCTGCTTGATCCGGACAACCTCGAAGCAGAGGGCCTGATCGACCGGGCCAGAGCCGCTATTGATACCCAGGAACAGCAGCTTCAATCCTCGTTGTCAGAAGCAGAATCTGCCTGGAGCACAGGGGATTCGGCTCGTGCACGAACCTTGGTTGAAGAGGTTCTCTTTGTTTCTCCGAACAACGAAGACGCCTTGACACTCAAGGCCCGCTTCAATACGGAGACTGTCGAACCTTCAACATCTCCCCCTCAAGAGGATTCGTTTCCCCCGGAGGAAAGCGATGATCTATCTCTGGAGACTCCAGAGGTAGACACCTCCGCTTTTGATGATTTCGATTCCGCTATCGATTCACTGGACTCTGAATCATCATTCCCATCCCCGTCGTCTCAGCCGACCAGGAGTCCGGCACGGCAGATTCCCTGGCGTTGGATCATCCTCGGCGCCGGAGCTCTTTTCGTTATTTTGATTGGGATGTGGTTGGGATCAAAATTCTTGCCCGGGGGTGATGAAGACATCGACACTGCCCAGGCGGTTTCCGAGAGAATCGAGAGTGCCAAGACCTTGTTTGATCAAGGCAAGGGTGAAGAGGCCCTGGACCTCCTTAAATCATTTGAGGCTGAGGGAATTGACAAACAGCGAATCGATAAGCACATCGCTCGAATCGAGGCAGCCCTGACCCCCCCGACGCCAACGCCAATTCCGGAATCCGTCGAGCAAGCTCATTCATTAATGGACGAGGGACAATGGCTCGATGCCTATATGGTCGTCGACCAGGGCCTCGTTCATCATCCCGGAGACCCCGGGCTTCTGGAACTCAAGAATCAAATTCTTTCGATTGAATCTGATGTCAGTGTTCTTTTTGGTGCGCTTGCCAAAAAGGATTTTCAGGCCGGCGCCTCTTTGGCGGAAGAACTAACCACACGGTACCCGGACCAGGCCGGGTTCGGCCTTGTCCTGGACCGTTGCCTGTTCAACGCGGCCCTGACCCATCTCAGGGCCTACAACCCAACAACCGCACGAGGTCTTCTTATTCGACTTCAGGAACGCCATCCTGATGATCGAGATGTCACCAGGATCTTGGACTTCATCTCCAGTTACACCAACCGTCCCGTTGATATGCAACTGGAAATCTTCGTTGGGAGTCTGGATTTTCGATGAGGCATCCCAATTCGAACGACCCCTCTGCTCCCTGGGACCGGTTGTCCGACGCAGACCTTGAAGGGATAGAATTCAACGTAACTATGCCGCCCCATGATGAGGTTCCTGAAGAAGACCTTCTCGGGTGGAGAAATCGTCTCGCGGCTGCCTGGGGCGACCTCGTTATCATCATTGCCCTGACAACGGCCCTGATTGGTGCCATCTTTCTTGCGGGTTTTCCGTTGAGTCTTCTGGCCCTTCCGTGGGCGGCGGCTGTGGGGTTCGTTGGTTGGTTGGTCGGATGTGGCATTCTTCTCCGTGTTCGAAGAGGCACACCGGGAATGCTTCTCGCGGGGTGTGTTTTCGCCAACGAAGTCTCTGGTTTCCGTCTTGGGCGGACTATCGCGATAGCCGGGTTGAGTGCGGTGTTTCTCGGGTTGCCGGCTATTCCTGGAGGTCGCACCAGGTCGCTTCTGTCTCTGATGTCCGGGTCATCCTTGACCTCAATTTCATAGGGGAATATGGCGTGTCCGAATCCAGCGACTGTCGATTGTCCGTCGTTATTCCGGCCTTCAATGAGGCGAGCCGGCTGCCTCAGACATTGAAGCAAATCGATTTCTTTTTTCTTGAGGCCAGGGAACTCAACCCGTCTGAAATTATTGTGGTCGATGATGGCTCTTCCGATGAGACCTATGATGTTGCCGGGGCTTTTCAGCCTTCGAGCGACATTGTCGTCCGACGGTATTTTCACCAACAAAATCGAGGGAAAGGCGCCGCCGTGAGAACCGGATTCAGACATTCTCAAGGCCGGCAGGTCTTGTTGTCCGATGCCGATCTCGCCGCACCGATGTCTGGTTTGTTTCGACTTCTGTCCGTTTCCTCCGAAACAACTATCGTCATTGGGAGCCGCGCTATCGACCGTTCGCTTCTTCTGAAGCCACAGCCTTTTTACCGTGATCTCATGGGCCGGACATTCAATCTACTGGTTCGAGCCCTGCTCCTGCCCGGCATTCTGGACACCCAGTGCGGATTTAAGCTTTTTCCTGGACAGGTCGCCAGATCCTTGGCAATGGTTCAGAAAATTGACGGCTTCGCATTCGACGTTGAACTGTTGACTCTTGCAAGGTTCTGGAACCTCATCGTCGTTGAGCTTGGCGTTCCCTGGGGTCATGTGGAGGCGTCCCGTGTCCTGCCCATGAAGCATTCGGTGGAGATGTTTCGAGATCTTCTTAGAATCACTTCTCGCTGTTGGTCTCGTTCACTGCCTTCCAGTCCCGGCGTTGATCTTTTAGATGTCTGACCCTTGGTTGATCGCTGCGTTTTTTGAGCATCTCGAATGGGAGAGGAACCTCTCTCCTGCCACATTGAAGGCGTACCGACGCGAAATCAACAGAGCCCTTGCCTTTTTCTGTGGAGACCTCGGTTTGGAGAAGCCCTCTACGGTGACCCCGGCCTCAATCCGGTCCTTCTTGGCCCACCTCCATTCGACCGGGCTCAACCCGCGGTCCGTGGAGCGTTCTTTGGCGGCGAACAGAACCTACTTCCGGTTTCTGGCCGCCGAGAATGCCGTCTCTGCGAATCCGGCCGAAGCCGTGGCCCACCCCCGGCGAGCCAGGACCACCCCGCCCGTAACACCCTTGGCGGTCATCGAAGACCTGTTGGATTCTTTCCCGGATACTGCGGCAGGTCTTCGGGATCGAACTCTCGTTGAGTTTCTGTACGGCGCCGGACTCCGGGTCGGCGAATTGGTTGGTTTAGATCTGGACGACCTTCAGACAGGATCCCGGCTTATTCGGGTTCGGGGCAAGGGGCGCAAAGAAAGGATCGTTCCCTACGGATCAAGAGCGGCCGAAGCGCTAGAGGCCTACCTCCCGGTACGGGCCCAATGGAAAAAGGGATCAGATCAAACCACCGCAGCTCTTTTCCTCAATCAGCGCGGGGGACGACTGACAGATCGATCTGTTCGGAGAATCCTGGATTCAGCCGTCCGCCAAAGCTCTGAGCAGCACAATCTTCATCCCCACGCTTTGCGACACGCATTCGCAACGCACCTCTTAGAGGCCGGAATGGACCTTCGGGCGATCCAGGAACTCCTTGGCCACGCCTCGTTGGCAACCACACAGATCTACACCACCGTCGACCTGGCCCACCTGATGACTGTTCATCAGAAAAGCCATCCCCGCTCTCGTCGGAAGCATTAGCTTCCCCCGACGGGGCTTTCCGCCAGCTCTTTTCCCCAGGTCCGAATTGCTTCCAGGGCACCCTCGGCCTGAGCCACCCGACGGTCTCTCTTGGATCGAATCCTCCGGAGCTCCTCGGGACATTGAAGAAGACCCCATGTGATATTCGAGGGCTGAAATCCCTTCGCCGGTCGTTCCGTGAGATGCCGGATGAGTCCACCCATGGCGGTCTCCGGAGGCAGGGGCGTTTGGCGTCCGTTACGTTCCATGATGATGTTTTTTGCCGCCAACAGCCCGGTTGCCGCCGACTCCACATACCCCTCCACACCGGTCATTTGCCCCGCCACACGAACAGAGGGCCGTTCCCGAAGCCGAAGGAACGAATCAAGGTGAACCGGGGCATTGATATAGGTGTTTCGATGGACCATTCCAAACCGCACGAACCGGGCCCGTTCCAGTCCCGGAATCATCCTCAGAACCCTTTGTTGTTCGGCCTGTTTCAGTTTGGTTTGAAAACCAACTAGGTTCCACTGCTCTGCCGCCACATCATCCTGGCGAAGCTGAACAACGGCCCATGGGCGGGCGTCCGTCGCTGGGTCCACGAGGCCCACTGGCTTCATCGGCCCGAATCTCAACGTGTCTCGCCCCCGTTCCGCCATCACCTCGATCGGCAAGCATCCCTCGAAATACTTGATGTCTTTCTTTTCAAACTCTTGAAACTCAACTCGTTCCGCAGCCATCAGTTGGTCAATAAACGCCTCGTACTGATCCCTGCTCATACCGGCATTCAAATAGTCGGCCCCCTCGCCCTTGTCGTAGCGAGAGGCCCTAAAAAGGCGCTCAAAATCCAGTGAGTCTGCTGCAACCACCGGGGCTACCGCATCGAAGAAACTCAAAGCATTCTCTCCAAGAAGAGCCTGGACGGCCGTGTGGAGCGCCGGAGAGGTCAGCGGTCCGGTTGCCATAATGACCGGCCCGGCCGGAAGGTCTACCACCTCTTGTCGTTCGATAGAAATCAGAGGGTGGGAGGAAATTTTTTTGGTGACCCTCTCTGAAAAAAGTGTTCGGTCGACAGCCAGGGCGCCTCCTGCCGGGACCGCAGTCTCGCGCGCGCTCCCGATGATCAGGGACCCCAGCGCCTCCATTTCTCTCTTGAGGAGACCCACCGCATTTGCCGGAGAATCCCCCCGAAAAGAGTTGGAACAGACCAATTCCGCAAAGTTTCCAGTTGAGTGGACTGCCGTTTGCCGTTGAGGTCTCATCTCGAACAGACGCACGGGGTATCCCGCTCCGGCCAGGTGCCAGGCGGCTTCACAACCAGCCATTCCTGCCCCTATGACGACAATCGGTTGTCCGGCATCTGCACTGTCGTGCCCGAGCCCCCGAGTCACTTTCGCCGCCGAATCAACCCATCGACTCCTCGGTCGATGATGCCTTCAATTTCCAACTGAACGATTTTCGACTGCGCTTCAGCCATGGTTTCTCCCAGTCTTTGGGCAAACTGCTCGATCGTCAATGCCTCACCTCTCCCGAGATCCAACCCTTCAAAATCAACCTCTCTTGATCGACCGGCGTCCGGATCGAGGCCCAATGCTTCAAGCAGATCTCCCGCACAGGTGACCGGCTGGGCACCGGCCCGCAACAACCCGTTGGGGCCAACCGACACCTCTGAAAAGATACTCCCAGGTACCGCCATGACATCTCGTCCCTCATCGAGGGCCTGCCGCGCAGTACTCAAGGCACCGGAACGAGCTGCCGCTTCAACGACCACAACGATTGAAGCCAAGCCGGCGACAATACGATTCCTTTCTGGAAAATGGTGCCTCCGGGGAGGAGAACCCGGAAGGTACTCGGTCATCAGGGCGCCGGATTGGGAGATCTGTTCGGCAAGACGGGCATGTTCCGGTGGATAGATCCTATCCGGACCACACCCCCAAACGGCCCAGGTCTTTGCTCCGACACTGATGGCCCCTTCATGGGCGGCTGCATCAACGCCGCGAGCCATCCCTGAAATGATGATGCCTCCGGCTTGACCGACACTCTCCGCCAAGAACCTCGAGGCCTGGATGCCATAGGTTGTTGCCCGGCGAGAGCCGACAATGGCGATCGAGGGACCGACACTCAGCCGCCCCTTGATGAAGAGACCCAGGGGAGGATCCGCCGTCTGGTTGAGGATCGATGGATACTCCGGCGCGGCAGATTCAACCCAGCGCCAACCCGCGCGACCGATTCGCTCCAGAAGACGGGGTACCGTTCCTTCTTCCGCCTGTTTGGCGGTCTTCAGTAACGGCTTCGGAAGAACTCCCTCGAGACGATCACCCAGACCCGCCGAGGGGCATTCGGCAACAAGCCGGCGGACCTTCGCCCCACCCCCCGCGATCAGGAGCCCCAGTCTTGAGATCTCTCCGCCTTTCCCCATTGCCCCTCCATT
>CAYSHZ010000015.1:17481-24697 GCA_964430905.1 uncultured Thermoanaerobaculia bacterium
CTGCCGTTCTTGATTGAGAATATCTTTGGTACGGCCAACGAGGCGGTCACCATCTATTCGACAAAACGAGTCCTTGCCAATGTCAAACGACACCTCTTCAATAACGATACGTGGCCCGATTTCAGTCGTATTCCCAACCACATCTATCCATCGGTTCGTTTCGTTGAAATCACCGCCGGTGTGCCCTTCACTATTGGCGGTCTTAATGGCGGAGATCTTACGATAACCCCAATTCCGGTCAACCATATCGTTCCAACCGTTGGCTTGTTGATGCAGCAAGCTCACGTGTCGATCGGCTTTACTTCCGACACCGGACCCACGGAAGCTTTTTGGGAACAGGCCAATCAAACCGAGAACTTGGCGGCGGTGATTACGGAGTGCTCATTTCCAAACAGACTCCAAGCAGTTGCTGACGTCAGTCTTCATTTGACTCCAGCGACTCTGGCGGTCGAGTTGGCCAAACTCCGCCCAGGGCCTCGTGTCCATCTCTATCATCTCAAGCCCCCATACCTCGATGAAATTCGGGAGGAGTTGGCCACAACACAGCTCCCCGTTCAGGTCGAAGAATTGGAGCAGGATCGCGTCTACCTCTTCGAGTGACGCTCGACCAGTTCCCCCAAGTCGGCATTGAGATCAAAGACGACCCTGCCCCGAAGGCCTGGAGAAAAAATATCTGCCTCGTTCCCAAGAACGGCCCGCAGGATCAACTGCTCTCCCTCTTGAACGAAGTCGACGGCGCGGTATGGAAACAACCCTTCCACAAGATCGACGTGCCAATGCTCCTCCCCGCACGTCATCCTGAACACGATCTCTTCATCACGATGATCCTTGATGATGAGCTGATCCCTTTCAACTGAAACACCTTTGACATCGACACGGCTCCAAAAATAGGCTTCCGGATCGGGAAGGGGACCGTCTGTTTGCTGAACCGGCCTGGCAACCTCAACAGTCGTCGGTTCCGGGTTATTACCGATAAACAACCCTTCGAGAACTCCCGCATCAACTCGATGGGTCCTCACCAGAAGCCTCTCGATCGTTGGTCTGGTGAGACCACACCGTGTTCGGGAAAAAAGATCATCCACTTCCAATGTGGTGCCCTTTACCAGGAACCGCGCCGTGTCGGAGAACCAGAGCAGGGAGAAGGCAGGTCGGTCTTCGTTGGACAGCGTCCTCATCTCCAAGAAGGTGTTTCGTCGCCCTGCCGCCTCCCGGAATATCGACTCTCCGTCGTTTGTGTAGGCCCCATCTGGACCGATTTCTTCGGCCCCCCTGATTGATCGAACCGGCAGACCGGGCGAAACGACGTGATCATCGATTCCAAACCAGGGCCAACGAACACCAAACGCCTGACCCCATCGGCAGGGTGACCCCACGATCCGGTTCAGGATCTCCGAATAGTTCTTAATGCCGGAACACCATCGACAATCGACGGCCTCTTCCGGTGTTTCAGGGCCAGAGAGCCCAATCCGCAGCGGCACCGAGCGAACCAGCATCGCTGCGGCCTCCACCGAACCTTGTCGGGGGTCGATTCCCGCCGCTACGAGGAGAGACGTCCGTTGGTTCATTCGGTGTCTTGAACCGTTTCCTGGAGAAAGAGCCTGTGAATACCGGTGTCATTCCCCAATTCGGGGTGGAATGTGGCAGCAAGAATTCCGGGTGACCGAACCAGGACCGGGTCCTCCCCTCGCCAGGCGAGAACGTCGACGCCTCGGCCAACCCTGGAAATCCGGGGCGCCCTTATGAAAACGCCGTTCTCGTCGAGGACATCCATCAATCGGGGAGTCACTCTCAGGTGTTCAATGGATGAGAAAACCTGTCGGCCGTAAGCATTTCGTTCAATATCAATATCCAGAAGACCCAGGCTGGTTTGGGGTGGGGAAACCCCGTCCGCCAAGAGAATCACCCCGGCACAGGTGGCAAGAACGGGAAGACCGTGTGTGATCCTCTCTCCAATTGCCTCCAGAAGACCCTGCGGCTCCATCAGGCGCAACATCGCCGAGCTCTCACCCCCCGGGAAAACCAACGCCTGAACGCCCTGAAGATCAGCGACCGTTCGCACCGGCACTGTTGGGATTCCCAGTGACCGGAAGACCGACTGATGGGCTTCAAAAGCTCCCTGGAGGGCCAGAACCCCAATCGTTGTCATCACCAACCGCGTCGAGAGAGCATTTCCTCGGTTGTCAGTTTTCCTGAGTCCAAACCTGACATCGCCTCACCGAGCCCTCGAGATATCTCCAAGAGCTTCTTGGGATCCTGCCAGTGGGTCACCGCCTGAACAATAGCTTTTGCTCGCGGCTCTGGATCGTCCGCCTTGAATATTCCGGAGCCGACAAAAACACTTTCGGCACCCAACTCCATGACCAACGCCGCATCCGCCGGTGTTGCGATCCCTCCCGCTGCAAAATTCGGGACGGGCAATCGTCCGTTTTCCGCAACCCAACAAACCCACTCATAGGGTGCCTGAATCTCCTTGGAATAGGCCATCAACTCGTGTTGATCCAATATTCCCAGTGTTCGAATCCCTCGTTGGACCGCTCTCATGTGCCGAACTCCTTCGACAATATCGCCGGAGCCGGCCTCTCCTTTGGTTCGGATCATCGCGGCACCTTCTCCGATTCGGCGAAGGGCTTCGCCCAGGTTTCTGCAGCCGCAGACGAACGGCACATCAAACAGATGTTTGTTGACATGGTTTTCGTCGTCTGCTGGTGTCAAGACTTCACTCTCGTCGACAAAGTCAACTTCAAGGGCCTGCAGCATCCGCGCCTCGGCAATGTGGCCGATTCTGCACTTCGCCATTACGGGGATCTGGACCGTGGCCTGAATCTCTTTGATTTTCTCCAGGGAGGCCATCCGCGCGACCCCTCCTTGAACACGAATATCTGCCGGAACCCGCTCGAGGGCCATTACGGCGGCAGCGCCCGCGTCTTCCGCTATTTTGGCCTGGTCTGCAGTCGTGACATCCATGATCACGCCCCCCTTGAGCATCTCGGCCAAACCAACTTTCACACGGAATTTTTTGTTGTCGTTTTGCATCTCAACCTCCGAACCGCGGCATTGTACACCGCTGGCGTGCTTTGCGTTGCCTCAATCCCCATCCTGCCAATGTTTGCGGCGGAGCCGAAGAAGAGAAACCAGATTGACAACGATGTGAGCCGTCGCCACCGCCGGATAACCCCACCACTCATATACCAGACCAAAAACAAGCCCCAGAACCAGAGCAATGACAGGCCACGCCCAGAGGCGACGATCCGGCACGATGTGCAGGAGGGCAAAGATGACGGCCGCCACCACCAGCCCTACCCATGGCTGAAGAAACGCCCGGATCAAGGCCTCTTCGGCCAGGCCCGAAAACACCGCTACGGCAATGGCATCCATCGGAGACCACTCGCTCACCAATCGACCCTGCCAGCGCTCGAGCCTTCGAATTGAAGAAAGGACCAGCCCAACACGCATCAGTCCCAAGACCCCGAAGGCCACGATGAAACCGGCAAATATTGATTCGATCCACGACGTCACCGGCACCAATGCCGCCAACGTTCCGTCGTTCCTCCAAAAGATCCCGACCAACGCGATGATCCCCAGAAATCCTTCCTGGTGAAGAACTGCTGTGGCCCGGATCGGTGCTGGATCAATGGGTACCGAGTTTGTCACTCCGGCCCTTGTGTGACGCTACGGCTCAAGAAGATCCGCTTCATCCTCAATGTCCTCTTGATCTTCAGGATCGATGACCTTGGCAACCGAAACAACCCTGTCCCCCTCATCGAGCCGAATGACCCGGACGCCCTGTGTTGCCCGACCGGCTTGGCGGATCTCTTCGACCCGTGTCCGAATCACGATGCCCTTTTCGGTGACCAGAAGGACCTGGTCGGCTTCGGTAACACACCTGATGCCGGCGACCATGCCGTTCCGCTCGGTCAGACGAATGAGGATGATGCCCTTGCCTCCCCGCCCCTGGATTCGGAACTCCGACAATGGGGTCCTCTTCCCATACCCTTGATCCGTAATGACAAGGATATCCGCGTCGGATTCCGCCTCAAACGAAGCCACCTCTTCGACCCAGTCGTTTTCCCCGATCGTAATGCCCCGCACTCCGGCAGCAGTCCGGCCCATCGACCGAACCTGGTCTTCATGAAACCGAATCGCTCGCCCACGGTGGGTTCCCATGAATACATGGTTGTTGCCCGCTGTCAGGTGCACCGTCAGAAGGTCATCTCCTTCGTTGATTGTGACTGCCCTCAGGCCGCTGGTCCTGATATTTGAAAAATCACTCAGGGGTGTTCTCTTGACGCGACCCGAACGGGTAGCAAAAAGGAGGTATTGGTCTTCCTTGTCGTCAAAGTTGCGGACGGCCAGGAGGGTCTCAATCGTTTCTCCCTCTCCAAGTCTCAGGAGATTGACCATGGCTCGACCCTTCGCATTGGGCGCAACCAGGGGCAACTCGTAGACCTTCCGGGAGAAGACCCGGCCGGTGTTGGTGAAGAAGAGCATCGTCGCATGCGTCGATGCAACAAATAGCTTCCACACCTCATCCTCTGAACGGGTTGCCATTCCAACCTTGCCTCGGCCCCCTCGCCGTTGTGCCCGATACTCGGTCAGCGCGGTTCGCTTGATATAACCTCCGCGGGTGACCGTGATAACCATGTCCTCTTCAACGATCAGGTCTTCCATTTCGATGTCGGAATAATCATCGACGATCTCGGTCCGCCGGGTGTCTCCATACGCTGCCTTGACTGCCTCCAGCTCCTCGACAACGATGTCCTCCACCATGGCGTCCGACCCAAGGATTTCTTCCAGATGGGCAATCGTTGCCTGAAGCTCCCGGTATTCTTCGAGAATCTTGTCCCGCTCCAGCCCGGTCAATCTCTGCAGCCGCATGTCCAGAATAGCCTGTGCCTGAATGGCTGAAAGACCAAAGTGGTCAATTAAGCCCTGTTTGGCCTCTGGTGGATCGACTGCGGCCCTGATCAGCTTGATCACGGCATCAAGGTTGTCCAGCGCGATGACTAACCCCTCGAGGACATGGGCCCGTTCCTTGGCCCGCGCCAGATCGAACTGCGTTCGCCGAACAATCACTTCCTTCCGATGGTCGATGAAGTGTCCGAGGAGTTCCTTCAGCGTGAAAACCTTGGGTTGATTGTTCAGGATACCCAGAAGGATGATCCCAAAAGATGACTGCATCTGGGTTTGTTTGTAGAGTTGATTAAGGACTATCTCCGGAATGGCTTCCTTCTTGAGTTCAATGACAACCCGGATCCCGTCCCGGTCACTCTCATCTCTGAGATCAGCGATGCCGTCGATTTTCTTGGCGTGGACCAGGTTGGCAATTTTTTCCACCAATGTTGCCTTGTTGACCTGATAGGGCAACTCTTCAACGATGATGCGGGGCCGTTTCTTGCCCTCGGTTTCTTCAACCCGAACCCGCGACCGCATCTTCAGGCTGCCTCGGCCGGTTCGATAGGCATCGACGATACCTCGACGGCCGTGAATGAAACCGGCGGTCGGAAAGTCTGGACCAGGAATCATCGTCAACAACTCATCAAACGTAACGTCTGGGTTACGGCACACCGCTATGGCACCATCAACAATCTCCCCGAGATTATGGGGGGGGATGTTGGTCGCCATTCCGACCGCAATTCCGGCAGAGCCATTGACCAATAAATTGGGATAGGAGGCCGGCAGTACTCGCGGTTCGTTCAACGAACCGTCGTAGTTGGGGCTCCAATCCACGGTTTCTTTATCGATATCGTCACCGAGAAGTTGATGCGCCAACCGGGTCAGGCGGACCTCTGTATAACGCATGGCCGCAGCGGCATCCCCATCAACGGAACCAAAATTTCCCTGGCCGTCCACCAGGGTGTATCGCATCGAAAAGTCCTGGGCCATCCGAACAGCGGTGTTGTAAATAGCCAGATCACCGTGCGGGTGATACTTACCCATCACATCACCGACGATACGTGCAGACTTCTTGTAGGGACGGCCGGCAGTACTCCCGCTCTCCCACATTCCATAGAGGATTCGCCTGTGAACCGGCTTGAGTCCATCACGGACATCCGGAAGAGCCCGCCCGATGATCACGGACATTGCATAATCCAGATAGGAATTTTTGAGCTCTTCTTCGATCGTAATCGGGAGGCGTTGGCCTAGTGGCGTGTTTTTCGTTTCAATCATGGGTTATTCCGTTAAATATCAATGTTTCGAACATCAAGGGCATTTTCCTCAATGAACCGCCGACGCGGCTCAACGGCATCGCCCATCAGGATGGTAAAGAGTTCATCCGCTCGTGCAGCATCTTCTACAGTAACTTCGAGAAACCGACGGTTTTCAGGGTTCATCGTTGTTTGCCAAAGTTGTTCGGGGTTCATCTCTCCCAGACCCTTGTAGCGGGAGATCGACAATCCTTTCTTCGCAACCTCAAAGATATGAGCCACCAGTTCCTCCAACGTTGAAAACGTCGTGCTCTCGCCGGAGCGCTCAAGATGATATGGCCCCTCTCTCATGACATCGAGCTGTTCCAGAATGTGGCACGCTCTTCGGTAGTGGCCGCTTTCGGTCAGTTCCCGGCCGAGGTTGATATCCCGGCCCCGCCCGTTGTTTCCCACATGGAGACGAACAAATTCCAATCCGTGTTCGTCATCATGCTCGACTCGAACATCTTCGTATCCAAGCCCCGATATCACCGCAGCCAGCTCCGCGCCCGTGCCGGCTCGTCCCGTAAACTTTGCGTCAATCGCCGCAGTTACAATGTCTCGGGGCCAACCCCGTTTTTCCATGTGGTTCATTGTCGCCAACCACTCGCCGGCCATTGCAATCCCGTGGCGAAGATCACGGCCTGAAAGCGTTTTTTCGGATGTGTTGGTTTTGAGAGTGTATTCCTCCTCGACTCGGTCCAGGAGAAACTGGGAAAGATCTTCGTCGTCTTTGATGTAGGTTTCTTTTTTCTTGCGGGTCACTTTGTAGAGCGGGGGCTGCGCGATGAACAGGTGTCCCCTCTCAACCAATTCCGTCATTTGACGATAAAAGAAAGTCAGAAGTAACGTCCGAATGTGAGATCCGTCGACATCGGCATCCGTCATAATGAATATCTTGTGGTATCGAACCTTCAGTGGGTCAAATTCTTCAGTGCCGATGCCTGTGCCCAGACATTGAATCAGCGCACGAATCTCCTCGGAAGCCAGCATTCGATCGAATCGTGCCTTTTCAACATTGAGAATTTTGC
>CAYSHZ010000016.1:0-4096 GCA_964430905.1 uncultured Thermoanaerobaculia bacterium
CCGTTTGCCCAAGGCCTGCCCGGTGAAGAATGCCATGCCCGGCACGTCCCGTTGGGGGTGACAGGCCTCCGGCCTGTGGGAATTGATCTGTCCTATGCCCATACCGATCGCTTCGCGACCTCCACGGCTTCGCCGTGACAGGCCTTCGGCCTGTGGAAATTGATCTGTCCCATGCCCATACCGATCGCTTCGCGATCTCCACGGCTCCGCCGTGACAGGCCTTCGGCCTGTGGGGATTGATCTGTCCTATGCCCATACCGATCGCTTCGCGATCTCCACGGCTCCGCCGTGACAGGCCTTCGGCCTGTGGTATGGGTCCCTACTTCGCCTTTTCCAGATACTTGAGGAAGTCTCCTCCGGTTCCCAGGAGGAGGACGGTGTCCTTGTCCATGGTTGTCTCGTAGACTTCCATCGTCTTGATGAATCGGTAGAACTCGGGATCCTTGTTGTAGGCCTTGGCGTAGATGTCCGCTGCCTCGGCGTCCGACTGGCCTCGGATTTCCTGGGACTGCCGATAGGCGTCTGAGTAAATGGACTTGAGCTCGCGTTCCTTGCTGCCGATGATGCGGGCGGCCTCGCCGGCGCCTTCCGAACGGAACTGCTCCGCCATCCTCTTGCGCTCGGAGATCATGCGTTCGTACACCTTGGGTCGGTCAACCGCGGCGTAGTTGGTGCGCTTGAACCGGAAGTCCAGGATCTCGATGCCCAGGTCCTCAACCCTGCCGGTGGCATTTTTCAGGACTTCCTCTTCCAGGACCATCCGGCCGTACTGGATGATCTTCGGCGCCTCGGCATTCTGGGCGACGTCCGAAGCCTGGACGAAATCCCGATTGGTACTCCTGACCGCCTCGATCAGATCGTGTTTGGCGATCGTATTGCGGGTCTCGCCGTCAAGGATGTCGTCCAGCCGGGACTGGGCCCCGTACTCGTTGTTGAGG
This sequence comes from uncultured Thermoanaerobaculia bacterium, assembly GCA_964430905.1. Lineage (GTDB taxonomy): Bacteria > Acidobacteriota > Thermoanaerobaculia > Thermoanaerobaculales > Sulfomarinibacteraceae > DAOWGJ01. The sequence continues at coordinate 939 of CAYSHZ010000016.1, forward strand.
CGCTTGAAGAACAAGAGCGGGTCTGCAATCCGCCACCGGGCGTAGGTGTCGACGAAGAAGAAGCGTTTGTCCGCCGTCGGAACCTCGTTGGGCGCCCCGTCCCACTCCAGGAATCTCTTGTCGAAGTAGTTGGCCTTCTGCAGGAAGGGGATCTTCATCTTGAGACCGGCGGTCGTGATGCTCTCGCCGACCGGCTTTCCGAACTGGGTAATAACCACCTGTTCGGTCTCGTCGACGACAAAGAACGCACCACCCGCGGTCATGATGGCCAGGAGGATCAGGACGCCGACGACAATCAGTGTGATCTGTTTCATGGTGCCACCTCCTTCCCCAGTGACATCAGTGGGAGGATACCATCCAACCCGTCGTCCAGGAGTACTTTCTTTCCGACCCTGGGATAGACCTTGGCCATGGTCTCAAGGTACATCCGGCGCCTCGTGACCTCCGGCGCCCTGCGGTAGGCCAGCAGCAGCTGATCGAAGAGGGATGCGTCGCCCATGGCGCGGTTGACCCGGTCGATGGCGTAGCCTCGGGCCTGTTCGACCATGCGCTCGGCTTCGCCGTACGCCTTGGGAATCACCTTGTTGTAGTCTGCCCGGGCGTCGTTGATGGCCCTCTCGCGTTCCTGCTCGGCCTGGTTGACCTCGTTGAAGGAGGGCTTGACCGGGTCCGGGGGGTTGACGTCCTGCAGGACGATCTGATCGACGGTGATACCGATCTCGTACTGTTTACACAGTTCCTGGAGTTCCATGCGGACCTCGTTTTCGATGTCCTGGCGGCCGACGGTCAGAACCTCGTCGACGCTTCGATCACCGACGACTGCTCGCATGATGGCCTCGTTCATGTCCCGGAAGGTCTTGTCCCGGTTGCGGACCTTGAAGAGGTAGAGGTAGGGATCGGTTACGCGGTACTGGGCGATCCACTCGACGACGGCGACGTTGAGGTCACCGGTCAGCATCAGGCTTTCGTTCTCGAATCCGCCCTCGGAATATCGGGTCTGGATCCCGGCCTTCTGGGTCCTGAACCCATACTCCTGCTTGAGCTGTCGTTGGATGGGAACCTTGGCCAGTTGTTCGACCGGGAAGGGAATCTTGACGTGGAGTCCCGGGTTGGTTGTGCGATCGAATTTTCCGAAGCGAAGGATGACGCCGATCTCCTCGGGTTCGATCGTGTAGATGAAGTCGCTGACGAGGAATACCAACAGGATCACCACAGGGATCAGCAGCAACATGCGCATCGGCGGTCTGCCTTTTGTTGGAAACTCGATGGTTCTGAATTCTTCCGGCATGGTGGCTCCTTTGGAATCGCTCGACTCACTGTGTTCAACTGTCGGCGATCGGTTAGCAGTGTACTGCAATCTGTCCCCAGGTGCCGATTCCTGGTGTCCGAGATCCGTTGAACGCTGGGCATCTGAGGTCACAAGAGATCGCAGGTGAGGATATGGGACCTGACGACTCAGACGACCCTATCGAGGAGGCGTCAAGAATTGATTGAAAAGCCGGAAAAATCAGAAAGGCGCGTTGACCGTAACAGTCTCTCCAGCGACGATGGAAATGCGCGTTTGAGCCGGGTAGGTCATCGGTTGGGTCACCAATCGGCCTGCCTCTTCCATGGTTCTCACAAAGATGATTTCGTAGGTACCCACTGCCAACGGCCCCAGTGTGAGATTGTGTTCCTCATCGAGCGAGCCATATCCGAATTGGAAAGCCAGCTCGATTGGGTTCGCAATGCTTCCGCCGTGTCGGATCAGTGTGACCGGCAGGCCTGCACTCAGCCATTGACCCTCTGAACGTTTGAGTATCACGAAACCACCCGGGTCGGGGGGAACCCGGCACGTAACCGTCTCCTCGTTCGCGAATCGATCCCAGGTGATGGGTTGCCTGCTCGCGGCTGTGACGATTCGGAGACTGGGCGATGCCTTCGGGATCTTATACTCGGCCCTTCCTCGGGAGTCCGTCACCAGGGAGGCCCGGCCTTCCCCGGCAAGGGGGTTCCCTCCACGTCGATTCCAGCTCACTGCCAGGCGTACCCCCGGAAGGGGAGATCCGGTGTTCTCGTCAACCGAAAGGAACTCCACAGTGTGAACATCCCGTACCACCAGCGAAATGTTCTCCATGGCATCATCGTCGTCCTGGATGATGACGGGAACGACTCCGCTTTCTCGATCTTCGGCAGTCGCAAAAAGATCCCAGGTTCCAGGCTCGGGTCCCTCAATGCGGAACCGGCCGTCAGACTCCGATGTAGCCGATGCCCTGAGTGCCCGACGAAGAACTTCCTCTTGATTCATATGTCGTACGGCATTGATGACGGCGCCCTCAACCGGGTTACCATTTTCATCGGTTACGATCCCCGAGATTGAGGAGGTCGGCAGCTCAATATCAAGGAAGTCTGAGCAATTCAGGCTCTTGACCGAGACGCTCATTTGAGAGTCTCCGATTGTCACCGTAAAGTCGAAGTCTCCCGGCCCAGGCAAGAACGCGTCAAACTCGCCATTGTCGTCGGTTACAAACTCGAACCCGGCGTTGTGGTCCCATTTCCGGCATTGAACCTTGCCCGTGACGGAGTCTCCATCACGGCTGATACGCCCGGAGATCTCGCAAACTTCGAGATTGACCGACACGAACAGGTCCTCTCCATAATTGACCGAAAATGCCTCAGAACCTATTGGACGAGGTTCAATCGATCCGCAGTGTCCTTGAATCTCCAGAAGGTAGTCGCCCTCCGCGATATCGGAAAAGACGACCATGCCGTCTGGAGATGTCGTAAGAGCCTGCTCCTTCATTGCACTATTGGCGTTCATTTTTCTCAGGAGGTTCACTCCCAGAGGTTCCGACCCACAGGTTGCCGGAGAAATCATGGCTGTTACAGTGGCTCCAGGTCCCATTTCAACCCAATCAATGCTGACCTCACTGTCCTCGAGGATCTCGACTGTATCCAATGTCAGTGGTGCAAGATTTGTCTTCAGGAACGAAAGGCGATAGTTGCCGGGTTCGAGACCGGCCAATCTGAACCGGCCTCGCACGTTTGAGGAGGTCTGAAATAGATCGGAGGAGTTCGATCCGCCATAATGCACCTCGACAGATTCTTTCGTCGAAACCGCGTCTGACAGTGTTTTTCGTGTTACAAACAGGGGTTTTGCAAGAACGGAGGCCGCTGCG
>CAYSHZ010000016.1:4196-24102 GCA_964430905.1 uncultured Thermoanaerobaculia bacterium
GGGCCCGAAGGGTCAGTGCTTCGCTCTTGCTCCGAGGCGTTTCCTCAATAATGGTGAATCCGATCGGCTCTGAAGGCGCCTGGGCGGTTTCGTTCGACCTGTCGACTAGTTCGATCGGGATCAGGACTCCGGCCTCGTGTGTCCCTGCCTCAGAAATGGCTCCAGCAAGAACGAGAGTCCAAAGCATCACAAGACCGACGAAAAATCGAGCAGGCATTGGTCCTCCAGCGAGCAATTACAGTTCCTTGAGACAATAGGTATGAACCATACAATTACGGTATCCCCCCCCTTCTGTCTGTCAAGTGCTGATTCTTGCCTGATCGGACAAGGCCGAGGCACCGTGTTCTGAAGTCCTGCGGAGGTTCCTCCCGGAGTCGCGGTACAATTTGCAGTGAGAACCGGGAGGCCATATGGGTGAGCAGGAAGTCCGGCAGATGACACGGGAAGATGAGCTTCGGGTGTTCCTGAAGCATGTCCTCCGGGACGTTCAGGCGCTTGAACACATGCTGGAAAAGGGGTTGTTTGAGACCGACGTCAGGAGGATCGGGGCAGAACAGGAACTCTTCCTGATCGATCGGACATGGCGTCCCGCGCCGGTGGCTGCGGAGATTCTCGAGTCGATTGGAGATCCTCACTTCACACCGGAACTGGCGCGGTTCAACATGGAATTCAACCTGGATCCCCTGGTCTTTGAGGGGGAGTGTCTCCGACGCCTCGAAGAGAGCATCAATCACTACCTCGGGGTGGCACGTGCGGCGGCGAGAGAGAACGGGAACGACATCGTCCTGACGGGCATTCTGCCAACCCTCAACAAGAGTGATCTGGAACTGGACTCGATGACGCCCAATCCTCGTTACTTTGCCCTCAACGAGGCGATGACTCGGCTGAGGGGCGGCGACTACGAGTTCACACTCAAGGGCATCGACGAACTGCACCTACACCATGACTCGATCATGGTCGAGGCCAGCAATACCAGTTTTCAGGTCCATTTTCAGGTTGCGCCCGATGAGTTTGCCAGGCTCTACAATGCGGCGCAGGCGGCCGCCGGACCGGTCTTGGCGGCAGCGGCCAATTCGCCGCTTCTGTTCGGGAAGCGCCTGTGGTGGGAGACAAGGGTCGGGCTGTTTCAGCAATCGGTCGATACCCGCAGGACTACGCCTCACCTCAGGGAACAGGTTCCGAGGGTCAGTTTTGGACGGCGGTGGGTCCGCGCCTCGGCACTGGAGATATTCCGGGAGGACATCGGGAGGTTCCGGAGCATTCTCTCGACCGAAATCGAGGAAGATCCCTTCGAGGCAATCGAGTCGGGGCGGGCGCCGACCCTCAAGGCTCTTCAACTGCACAACAGCACGGTCTACCGGTGGAACAGGATCTGTTACGGCATCTCTGACGGCAGACCCCACCTGAGAATCGAAAACCGGATGCTCCCCTCGGGGCCGACGCCGGTCGACGAGGTTGCCAACGCGGCCTTCTGGTTCGGTCTGGTCAGTGGCATTGTGTCGGAGTATGGGGACATCAGTTCAGTCCTGACCTTCGAGGATGCACATACCAACTTCTTCTCCGCAGCACAGAACGGCCTGAACTGCCAGCTTTTCTGGGTTGATGGGCGGCTGGAACCGGCGCGAGAGATGATTCTCAACCATCTTTTGCCATTGGCCAGGCGGGGCCTCGAGGTCTCGGGGTTGGAACAGCGGGACATTGACCACTATCTGGGAACCGTCCAGGGCCGGGTGGAAAGCGGTCATACGGGGGCGCAGTGGCAGCTTTCGTCGCTTTCCGGGATGGGTGGCAAGGGCCCCAAATCCGAACGGCTGGCTGCGATTACGGCGGGCATGGTATCCAGGGCAGAGAGTGGGGCTGCGGTTCATACCTGGGCGCCGGCCGTTCTGGAGGAGGGTGGGGGTTGGCAGCAGAACTACCTCAAGGTCGAGCAGTGGATGGATACCGACATCGTCACGGTCAACGAGCACGAACCGGTCGAGCTTGTGGCGCAGTTGATGGACTGGAACAACGTCCGATATGTGCTGGTTGAAGATGACGAAAATCGCCTGGTTGGACAGGTGTCCCAGAGAGCCCTTCTGCGCCTGATCGGGACCTACCATCCGGACCGGCGAGACAGCCCCATGCCGGTTTCGGAAGTGATGCAGAGGTCACCGGTCACGGTGACCCCGGAGACCTCGACGCTGGAGACCATTGCCCTGATGCGGCGACACCGGATGTCCTGCCTCCCGGTTGTCAAGAACGGGCAGTTGATCGGCAGGGTGACCGAGAGCCAGTTCATGACGATGGCGCGTCAGCTCCTGGTTGAGAAGCTGGAGACGAGGTAGATCCCGGTCCCCCTTGACCTTCGGCGTAGACCGCTAACGCCAGTCCTTTTCCATTTCAGGTCGATTCCCCAGGATGGCCTCGATTCGGGCCATGATGGTTGTGTCCAATCGATCAACGACCTTGAGCGCCTTCATGTTCTCGACGACCTGGGCAGGCCTTGAGGCGCCGGTGATGACGGTACTGACGTTGGGATTCTTCAGGCACCAGGCCAGGGCAAGTTGGGCCTGGCTGCACGCCAGTTCTTCGGTGATGGGCGCCAGCTTTCGGACCTTGACGAGGTCGGCCTGGGCCTTGTCTCCCTCGAAGCGTTCCCGGAGCCACTCGTAACCGGGCGCCGTGCCTCGGGATCCTTCGGGAATGCCGTCGTTGTACTTGCCGGTCAGGAGACCGGATGACAGGGGACTCCAGATTGTTGTTCCCAGGCCGATGCCGTCGTACAGGGCCGCATATTCCTTTTCGACGCGATCCCGGTGGAGCATGTTGTACTGGGGTTGTTCCATCAGGGGCGGGATCAAGCGTTCCCTCCGGGCAATGTGCCACGCCTCGAGGATTCGGTCGGCGGGCCACTCGGAGGTGCCCCAATAGAGTGCCTTGCCCGTTCGAATGACATGATCCATGGCCCGGACCGTCTCCTCGATCGGTGTTCGGAGATCGAGTCGGTGGCAGAATACGAGGTCGACATACGCCAACTGAAGACGTGCCAGGGCCGAATCGACGCCCTCCAGGATGTGTTTTCGGGAAAGGCCTCGCCGATTGGGTCCCGTTCCGCCCCAGAAAATCTTGGTGGAGACCACGAGGTCGGAGCGGTTCCATCCGGACCTCGCGAGAATATGGCCCATGATCTCTTCGGCGACGCCTTCGGCATAGACCTCAGCGTTGTCGAAGAAGTTGACGCCGGCATCAAAGGCCGCATGCATGCACTCTTCGGCGAGATCCCGGTCCATCTGTGTTCCGAAAGTCACCCAGGCACCGAACGACAGAGCTGAGACCTCAAGACCCGAGTTCCCGAGAAAACGATATTCCATGGTCTAAACCTCCTATCCTCGTCTCTTTGCCTTGTCACTGTACATGGCGGTGTCGGCAAGGGCCAGTGCCTCATCAACCGGCAAGTCTGTCCGGAGCTCGACGGTGCCGACGGCTACCGTAATCGGGATGACATTGTGCCCCGACGGTGCGAGAGCCTTTCGTAGTTGGAGGATCCGGTCACCGAGGGCGTTCGGCGTCAGGTTTGGAACGACGACCAGGAACTCGTCCCCGCCTATGCGGAACAGGCCGTCCTGGGCCCTGAAGATGGTCCTGAGGGCATCGGCAATCCGGCACAGGCAACGATCGCCGCTGATGTGCCCCCATCGGTCATTGATGCCCTTGAAATCGTTGATGTCCAGGAAGATCAAACTGCCCCCTGTTTCTCGTGCCGAGTCGAGAAACGGCCGGAGGCGCCGCCGATTTGAGAGGCCGGTCAGGGGGTCGGCGTCAACCAGTGACCGGAGGGCTCGCTGGGTTGACTCCAGGTTCTCGTTGGCGCGGGTCATTTCGTCCAGGGCTCGTTGGCCCAGTGCCAGGAGGCAGCAGAGTCCGATCAGGAATTCCCCGAAGATATCGATGAACCAGAGGGTACTGAGGAAGAGACCGGTTCTTGGGTCGGAACTGTTTTGAAAGAGGCGGACACCGTGGTGAAGAAAAATCACACCGGCAAAAATGGTTGCTGCAATCAGGAACCATCCGTCAGCATAATCCTGACGCAGGCCAGAAAGAAGTGCCCCGAATGCCAGAACCGACCCCAGAACCAGGAACGTGATTCCCTGGTACTCGACCCAGGGTCGACCTGCCAGAATCAGGCAGAACGCCAGTCCGGCGGCCATCGACCAGTTTCGGGAGAGATGGAACATTGCCAACCGGTCTCTCTTGAACATCATGATTCCGCGGATGAGCAGGAGGGCGAAGACCAGCTTGCCTGTTCCGTGGAGAATCTGCCAGGCTGGATCGGGGACGAGGCAGAAATCGCAAGCCAGTGCTCCAAGGGCGAGCAGGTTGGCGGACCAGGCCAGGACCCAGGTCAAGATAACCTCACGTCGGGATCGGAGCCACAGGACGAGGTTGACCGTGAGGAGGGTCAGGACCAGTCCTCCGTGAACGATCAGAGCCCACCGTGTCAGTGCAAAAGCAATTGAATCGGAAATCGTTGAGTCCATCTTCTTTGACTATATCTTAGTGAGACTGAGATTCCAAACCAAAATTGATTTTAAAGCATTGAGCCGTTCTGTTGCGAGACAGGAATGAGATGACTATGGCTATTTTGGCTTTCGGCCGAGCCTCCTGTGTATTTCGTGCCGCAGTAGATCACTGGTGAGAAATGCGGGTTAATTTCAACTGTCCGGCCCAACGGTCTGCAGGAAGGATTCTCACTAGCGCTTGAGTCGGTAGTGCCGGATCGGCGGAACCAGCCATGCGTTGGCTCCGAGTCGCCCGAGAACCAGAGCAAATGCGGCGGCCCATGCGCCGACAATGTCGAATACCAGGATGGCGATCATCAAGGAGGTGACGACGCCGACGATCTCCAGGGCGGAAGCCCAGGTAATCGGGGAGGTCTTCTTGAAATGAACCAGTTGGGCTCGTTGCCAGGAGATCAGGACAGTCAGGGTCGGCATGATGACCAGGATCCGGGCTGTTGGTATGGCATAGACGACGAGACCCTCCGAGAGGCCGGCGACCGAGTGGAACCACCACCCGGCCAGCGGTGTCCAGACGATTGTTCCGAGGCCGACAAATACGCCGATCGCCAAGAGAGTCATGAATTTCCTCAGGGTCTCGTATCCCTCCATCTGGTCCCCAAAGAGGGCGATGGCGGCCTCCTGGAACGCCAAACCCAATGCACGAAAGATGAAGACAAGGGCGGACACGACTGGGAGAACCGCAAGGCTCTCAAGTGGCGCCCGGCCATGACTGACGAAGAAGGTCACGATGGGTTGGACGCCCAGACTCAAGAATGATGTCAGCGCCAGTGGGGTGTAGAAGTGGATAATGGACCGGTATCTCAGGCCCGTAGCGTCGACCGGGGTCTGTGCGATTCGTCCATCCAGAAGACGGGAGATCAATCGCCCGGTCAGCATCCGGGCGGAAACGGCTTCCGCCATGACCCCCAGCGAGAGGGCCCCGGCCCCGACTGCCGCGCCGGTGAGGTCGGTAGTGAGGACCAACGTGATGGTCGCAGTGCCCATGGTCACCAGGCGAATGAAGGTGCCGTAGGCCACCCGGCGGGTCAGGCCGTTGCGGATCAAGATGCCCTGGTAGAAGCGACGGAGGCCGATGGCGGCCGGCCAGGGCAGGAGCAGGGCCAGCGGGAGCCATGTCAATTGGCCGACTTGCGGATCAAGTCCCAGGACCTTCGAAGTCACCCAGTGGTGGACGCAGGGAATCAGGCCAACCAGCATGACTGCAGTAATAGTGACATTCAAGAATTGGGTGAAGTTGCGGAGCTTGAGATAGGTGACCCGATCGCAGACCAGGGCCGTCGAGGCGGTCATCATCATGATCACCGGCGCTTCGACGATCAGGGCGAAGGCAAAAGCGATTCCGAAGGCCGCCAGGTTGAGCTTGGGATCGGGCATCCGGGCAATGACGGCGGTCAGGGTCGGGCCCTCGACAGCCATCATCAGCCAGGTCAAGGCCAAGGGCAGCCAGAAGATCGAAGTCCGGCGAAGCGTCAGCGGAGGGGAGGAGGGATATTGGGTCATGGATGGTCAACAATCGACGTGCCCATTCAAGGGACCGACAGTGTCGCAGATGTGATGGGGATTGTCGCCTCCAGTTCTTGGTTTGGAGTCCTGTACTGCTCTCGGGCCCGGGATACTGTAGTCTTGCGTCCTCCGAGCGGGAGAATTTTCTTTGAGGGAGAACCAAATGAGTCAATACCATCAGTCGCGACTGGGGCGAGTTTTTGGAAGCGTGTGGCAGGGTGTGGACCGTACGCGCCGTGTGACGTTAAACCTCCTCTTCGTGGCGATCATCGTCATTGTTGTTGTTGCAGCTTTCTCGGGAGGCGGCCCCGATGTACCCAAGAGCACGGCTCTCGTAGTGGCGCCGGCGGGCCATCTGGTGGAACAACTCGGGGGTGACCCGATCGAAAGGGCGAAACAGGAACTGATGGGAAGGGCCCAGAACGAGACCCTGCTCAAGGATCTCCTCGATGCCATTTCCTCGGCCAAGGAGGACGACAGGGTCAAGGTCCTCGTTCTTGATCTGGATACCATGGATGGTGCCGGGATGACCAAGCTTCAGGATCTCGGTGCAGCTATCGATGACTTCAAGACATCGGGCAAGAAGGTCGTGGCAACGGCGGACAACTACTCGCAGGCCGGATACTATCTCGCTGCCCATGCGGATGAGATCTACATCCATCCGATGGGGATGGCCCTATTGGAGGGACTCGGACGCTACCGGACCTACTACAAGGATGGCATTGACCGGTTGGAATTGGACTGGAATGTGTTCAAGGTCGGAACCTTCAAGTCTGCAGTGGAACCCTACCTCAGAAACGATATGTCGCCGGCGGCCCGCGAGGCCAACCTCGAATGGATGGGAGATCTCTGGCGGGCCTTTCTTGCCGATGTTTCTGCAGCGCGAGGACTGTCGGTTGACGAACTGATCGCCTATTCGGAAGATGCCGGCGCCTTGATCGAGGCTGCCGGGGGTGATACCGCCAAGGCGGCTCTTGATGCAGGACTGATCGACACGATCGCCCCTCGTGATGCCGTCCGTGACCGCCTGATCGAACTGGTGGGCGAGGACGAGGACTCCCACTCCTTCTACCAGGTCGGCGTAACCGAATACCTTGAAGCCGAGGATGGCGACCGGATGGGGGCGAAGGCCAAGGGAGATCTGGTAGGACTGGTCGTCGCTCGGGGTTCAATTCTCGACGGGACGCAACCGCCGGGCAAGATCGGTGGCGATTCGACAGCGGCGCTGATTCGTCAGGCTCGCCGGGACGAGAACGTCAAGGCCATCGTCTTGCGCATCGACAGCGGAGGGGGGAGTGCCTTCGCCTCGGAGATCATTCGGCGCGAATGCCAGTTGGCCAAGGACCAGGGCAAGCCGGTTGTTGTTTCCATGGGCAGCGTTGCGGCATCCGGCGGCTACTGGATTTCGATGGCTTCCGACGAGGTCTGGGCCCATCCGACGACGATCACAGGATCGATCGGCATCTTTGGGATGTTTCCGACCTACCAGAAGCCTTTGGCGAAGTACCTGGGCATGAGAGTTGATGGGGTCGGAACGACCCGTTTGGCTGGTGCAATTCGGCCCGATCGGGAACTGGATCCCGAGGTTGGAACCATGATTCAGTCCATCATCAACAAGGGCTACGAGCAGTTCATTACCCTGGCAGCGCAGGCCCGCGGTGTCACACCGGAGGAGATCGACCAGATTGCCCAGGGACGTGTATGGAGCGGGGAAGACGCATTCGACCTCGGCCTGATCGACAAGCTCGGCGGTCTGGACGATGCGATCGCCTCGGCGGCGGCCCTGGCCGATCTGGGGGATGATTTCAAGGTCAAGTACATCGAGAAGGAGCGCGACTTCAAGGAGAGAATCCTTGCCGATATGATGGCGACGGCGGGCACGACCTTTGGTTTGGAATCTGGTGGCGTCGTTGAGCCGGTTGGTCCCTATCGACATGTCCTGCGATTGATTGCCGAGCAGGCCGCGATACTCGACAATTTCAATGATCCCAACGGTATGTATGCCTATAGCTGGCTCGAGGTTGATTGACAGTGAGAATCGCCGCTGGAGGCTTTGAATGAAAAACAGGGGTCGAGTAGTTGTTGTATTGATTGTATTGGTGGTGGCGTTTGTCATCGTTTCGGCCCTGATGGTCAAGGGACGATCTCAGGGGCAGGAACTGCCCGGTTCAGGTGTGACCTCCGGTGAACTGCCGCCTCAGGCTGGGCCGGGGAGGGTCAGGGTGGCCCTGTGGAATGTGCGGAACTTTCCTCGGGATGAGCGGCCACAGGATATTGATCTGGGATACTCGCGGCGGACCAATATAGATGACCTTGAGGATGCCCTGCGGGGCCTGGACGCCGACGTCATCGGATTCGAGGAAATTACGGATCCTGGAAGGTTTACGCAAGTTCTCGGCCGGGCAGGCGGCGATCGGAATTATCGCATCCATTTCGGGTCCCGTGGTGGCCCGCACGGCCAGAAGATAGCCCTGGCCTGGGATGACGCCCGTGTGGTGATGATCGGAGACACTGAGGAGATTGAAGGTGTTGCGGTCACCGACCGGTACAAGCCGGCGCTGGTTGCGACCTTCAAGGCTCGGCAAGATCCTTCCCTGGAATTCACGGTTGTCCAGGTGCATCTTGCGGCTTCGCCGCGCGGGTTTTCTCACCGGCGAAGGCAGTACCAGGCGCTGGCCGACTGGATCAACACCAACGCCATGGGAGAGACTCGGACCAACGTGATCATCCAGGGTGACTTCAACGTTACCGGTTGGGAGGGCGGATCCTACGCCGAGGAAAGGGATATGCTGGACTCCCTGATGCGGGGCGCCGGGATGCGGCGCTCACCCAATAGCACCGGATGTACCGAGTACTGGGAAGGCGGCGGTGGACGGGACGGGATCCAGGTGCCGGCGCTGCTGGATCTGGTCTATCTCAGGGGATTCGAGGACCGACAGGTGAGCAGGCCTGAGTCCTGGCTCCACTGCAAGCGGGTTGCCTGCAAAGAGCTGGTCTCCATCGCCGGCAGGGAAGATGGGACCTTCTGGGATGTCTCCGATCATTGCCCCGTGACCTTCGAGATTCAATGATGTGAAGCACGAATCAACCCTGGGCTCCGGTATGGAATTCGTTCTCGGCCATGACGGTGACGACGAGTGATGCAACGCCCAGGGGGAGACAGCACACCAGCGCGGCGACCGCGCCGGCGAGGGTCCATGCCCAGCTGGAGCGTTTGATGGCCTTGATGCCCCCGACGATGGCAATGAAACCGGCCACCAGAACCATCAGGGCCATGGGGCCGAAGAAGGCCAATGGGAGCCATTGAATCGGTGGAATGTCGTCGGGGATTGCGTACAGGGCGCCAGTGCCGATCAGCCCTAAGGAAGCCAGAACGGCGCCTCCTATTACGGCCATCAGACCGGATGCGATGTTCAGGATTCCGGCGATGGTTGCCTTGGATGAAGTCGTTGTCGTCATGGTCCCTCCTGTACTGAGATACGAAAATAGGCGTGGTGTGTTCGTGCCGGTTTCAAGGGGGTTCGGGTGGGGGATGGGACAGATGGGCGTTGAACCCGTCTGATCCTTTCCCGCAGGTGGGGATTCTGTGGGAGAATTGCCGAGCGGGATGAAGGCGAAGGAGGCTGGATGCGTTGGGTCAGTGTTTTGGGGTTGTTCGCCCTCTTGGGAATTGCTTGGGCGATGTCAGCCCACCGGACGAAGGTCAATCTGAGGACGGTCGTGTGGGGCATCGGTCTCCAGTTTCTGCTGGGTGTGATTATTCTCAGGGACAACTATCTCAGTTTTGTCGGGATGGGGCTCTTCGCCGTTTTGATCGGTTTCTATGTTCTTCTGCGACCGGAGGGGCTTCTCGCCGGCAGGCGACCGTTGGCTGCACTTGTGTTGCTCTTCGTTGGTTCCGTCGCCGCGGTGGTGGGTTGGTTGGCCCCGTCTATCCTCCCGTGGTTGATCGTAATTGCCCTGATTGTGGCCCTTGGGGGAAGCCGGTTGAAGCTTCCTGCCGCTGTCGGCCAGGGGAGTGTCCTCGGCATCCTCGCCGGGGGGGTTGCCTTTCTGGTGGTCTCGGGTCGGACGGGCCGTGTGGTCTTTTCTGCGTTTTCAGACAAGGTGGCCGCTTTCCTGGGGCTGTCGGACTACGGATCGCGCTTTCTCTTCGGAAATATAGCGGATGCCCAGTACTTCTTCCCGGGACCTGACGCGGGCTGGCCGGGTTTCGGCTTCCAGTTTGCATTCAAGGCCCTGCCGACGATTATCTTCTTCGGTGGGCTGATGGGAGTGCTCTACCACTGGGGTGTGATGCAGAAGGTCATTGAGACAATGGCCCGTTTCATGCGGTGGACGATCGGCACCTCCGGCGCGGAGACCCTTTCGTGTTCGGCCAACATCTTCGTGGGACAGACCGAGGCGCCATTGTTGATCAAGCCCTTCCTGGATGATATGACTGATTCCGAGTTGTTGACGGTCATGGTTGGTGGTTTTGCCACGATCGCGGGTGGGGTTCTGGCGGCCTACGTCGCCATGGATATCCCTGCGGGACACTTGATTGCAGCCTCGGTGATGTCGGCGCCTGCTGCGCTGGTCTTCGGCAAGATTATCTTTCCAGAGACCGAACACTCGGTGACTGCAGGTGATATCACCATGCCCAAGATCGATACCGGTTCCAATACGATCGAGGCGGCAACCGGTGGGATCACCGACGGGTTCAAGCTGGCCCTCAACGTCGGCGCCATGCTGATCGGGTTCATCGCCCTGATTGCGGTCATCGATGTGTTGTTCAATTGGGTCGACAGCCTGATCGACGGGAAGATCCTGCACGGTGCATGGGTTGCCTATTCCTCCGGCGGTATGTCGCCCGTCAACGGAGAGTTTGCGGGGATCTTCCCGGGTTCACTCCAAACCCTGTTTGGGACCATCCTCAAGCCGCTGGCGTGGTTGATGGGTGTTCCATGGGCGGAGGCCGGCCTAGTCGGCAATCTCCTGGGGATCAAGCTGTCTCTCAACGAATTTGTTGCCTACGGACAACTGGGCAGCTACATTCACGCCCATGGGATGGGGGAGAGGGCGATCACCATTTCGACCTATGCTCTGTGTGGATTTGCCAACTTCTCATCGATTGGGATCCAGATCGGCGGGATTGCGGCGGTGGCGCCGGGACGAAGGTCCGATCTGGCTCGATTGGGTTTCCGGGCGATGTTGGGTGGTGCCCTGGCATCGTGGATGACCGCGACCATTGCGGGGATACTTTTGTGAGCTGTCAGTTATCAGCTATCGGCTGTCAGCTGGATTGGTGGCGTCGGACTTCAACGGAACGAAAACGGGAACTGATATTCAAGGGTTCAAAGGTGCTGATAAGACCTGTTGAACTACTCTGTTCGGAGGAAAGATGCGTGTAACAACTGTTCTGATCACTGTCATGGTCGTGGTCCTGATGATTTCGGGCTGCGAGTTTCTCAATCCTGCCCGGCCGACCATTCAGCCGGATACGGAGGTCTTCGGCAATGTGCTTGACATTGAGGAGGTCCCCGATGAGCCGGGTGTCTGGACCGTTCAGCTGCGGGTGGGGCCGCCGAGGGCTCTGGGCGAGGCGGAGGCGGAACAGGGTCGTGAGGGCCTTGACGCAGAGAAGGGCCTGACGGCGGAGATACGGGTCGACGGCGATTCGGTTGTGTTGAAAGGTGGAGTCCCCGCCCGGTTGGAGGACTTCAGCCCGGGTACCGAAGTTGTCAGTATCCCGGCAGCAGGAACAACCCGGATGGTCGGTGACAAGAACGTACTCCACAACGCCGAGTTTTTTTGTGATTTTGGGACCTATCGACGGTGGCGACTCCCCGGCTTGCTCAAGGATACTGAACTGGTTGCAGACGATGACGGGGCGATCAATTCCTCCGGAATCGAGCACGCGTCGGTACCGCTGAATGGCGGACGGGTTCTCTACTTCTCGGCACGGCTCCGCCATTCGGTTGGCGAAAACCCTGCCGGAATCATGCGGTCTGGGTTGGAATCCACTGAGGCCAGTGCTGCGCTGCCAGAGAGGTCGTTCAGAACAGAATTGGGTGATGCCGGATGGTCGGTTCCTGAGCCGGTGGTCTTCCCGGGACTGGAGGAGGCATCGGAGGTTCGTGTCAGTTGGGTGGATCCTGAAGAGACGCTCTGCCTGGTTACGGTCCGGGCCAACGAGGGTGAGCCCTCCTGGGCAGGACGGTCCCAGAGGCCGAAGAGCAGCGCTCCCTGGGGGAAGATTGAGCCCTTGGAAGGAGTTGGAGATGGCGACAGTTTCGATCCGATCTATCTGGCAGGCAGTCGGACCAAGGTCCTCTTCGTCACAGGTCGGCAAGGCGCCGGGCAAACCGACCTTTTCCTCTTGATGCCTGGAGACAATGACGAGGCGATGGCCCTCGAACCCAGGATCAATACGATCGGCAGCGAGTGGGGGCCACGTGTCGGAGTGGACAACGAATTGTTTTTCTGTCGGGCGGACCGCCAACTCCTCTTCATGGGAGGCATGGTGCAACCGGTGTTCATTGATTGGCCCCATCGCATTCTGTTCTCCGAAGCGGCTCCGACTGATGATGGGCGGTGGGTCTTTGTGACGCTGGTCCACCTGGAGCCGGGCGAACCGAATCTTGATATCGGTGTGTCCGAGCGTAGAGAAGATGGAACCCTGGGACTGCCCGTTCCCGTCGATGAATGGCGACCTGAGGTCGGCTGAGTCGACCGGCGGCCACGCCGACCTCCGGGGTTCGGGCTGGGGCCTGTGGAGTGGGAACTGGAGTGCCTGTCGGCGCCTCGAGGGCCGACAGGGCAGGTGGTTGCTGGTCGATGGAAACGTTACGGTTGAGATCTGGCAGTCCCTGGGCCGGGCAATTGATGCCATCTGGAAGGCGAGGAAGGTTGCGGATGGTTCGCCCTGGGCTATCGGTTGGCTGGGCTATCAGGCCTGCGCTCAATTGGGGGGAGACCTTCCCGCCCGGTCGGACTCCTGTAGCGAACTCGACGGCATGTTCCTGCTGGAACCCCAAAGGCAGGACTCTTCCGTGCCTCTCCAATCAGGTCATCCCTGCCCCGATTCGATGGTGTATTCAAGCCTGAACGAGGAGTCTTTCAAGGACGAGGTTCGGCGGATTCGGGCATTGATCGCCGCAGGGAGTGTCTACCAGGTCAACCTCTGTCGCCGGTTTACGGTTGAACAATGGGAAGGCGGTCTCCGGCAGCTCTTCGAAACGGCGTCGGTCGGTTCGGCGTCTCCAGACTATTTGAGTGGTTTCTCATGGGGCGGGTCTTCGTCGGGAGAGTTGGTCTGTGCGTCTATGGAGTTGCTGATCAGCCGCCGAGGTGGGTTCCTTGAGACGCGACCAATCAAGGGTACGCGACCTCGAGGAAAAACTGTTGAAGATGATCTCGACATGATTCGGCAGTTGGAAAGTGATGACAAGGAACGGGCCGAATTGGCGATGATCGTTGATCTGGAACGAAATGATCTTGGCCGGGTTGCCCGGACAGGATCGGTGGCGGTCGATGATCCGGGTCTGGTTCGGACGTGGGAGAGGATTCATCACAGGGTTGCTCGAGTGACGGCCGAGGTTCCCGAGGCTACGCCATGGTGGGAGGTTCTGGCGGCGATGGCGCCGGGCGGTTCGGTTACCGGCTGTCCCAAGGAGGCGGCAATGGCGGTCATCGCCGACATGGAGCCGGTGGTGCGAGGACCGTTCACCGGTGCTCTAGGTGTCATCGCGGGCAATGGTGATATGGAATTGGCTCTACCGATTCGAACGGTATGGACGTCCGGAGATCGCCTTGAAATGGGGGCCGGGTGCGGAATCGTCTGGGAGTCGGATCCCGAGGCTGAGGAAGCCGAGTCACGGCTGAAGGTCCAGAAATGGCTGGAGCTGATGGGAGGCAAGGCGTGATTTGGCGAGATGGAGCGCTGGTGGAGGATGCGCCTCTTTGCATCCCGCCTGCCGACGTTGAGGGTGTCATGACGACCGCAGGGTGTGATGCTTCGCGGGTGTTATTGTGGGAGCAACACCGACATCGGCTCGTGTCGTTTTCCGGGTTCGGAGTCGAGGAAAGCATTCTTCCAAGAGGCCGGGACCTTGAGAGTCTTCTGAGGGTTTCGGGATGTACCGTGCCTTCTCGACTGCGCGTCGTCATATGGCGAGACTGTCCATCTTCTCCCCTGCGGTTGGAGGCGTCGTGCGAAGTGCTTCAGAATTTCGGTCCGACTCAGACCCCCCTCTGGTTGGGTGTCGTTCGTGATAGTGCCCCGCTGGATGCCGGCCAGAAGATTGTTGCCCGTCATCCGTGGCGGGATGCCCAAAGGTTGGCAGTGTCGTGGGGTGCCGACGATGCGCTGATGGCAGACGGCGAGACTCGCCTGTTGGAGACCTCCAGGGCCAATGTCTTCGTACGCCGCGGTCTGGTGGTGGCAACCCCACCTGCGCCGGACCGGTGCCTGCCAGGCATCATGCGGCGGGTTTTGATGGATCTTCTGCCTTCGCTCGGTCTCAATGTGGAAGAGAGGGATGTCTTCATCGACGAATTGGCGTTCGCTGATGAGGTATGGGTCACCAATGCGGTCCGGGGTGTCGTCAGGGTTGGAAGGGTGGGGGAACGATCCTGGGATCACTGGCCTTTCCATCGCCGGCTGGCGAGGCTGGATATCCCTGCCCCGGGATGGTGACTTGACAGGAAATTAAGAATCTTCCAAAATGTCGATATGGAGAAGGTTTCCAGTGCTGACCACATCGGATGTGTTGATCCTGATCGAACCGTCGAGGATTTGGAACACCTGCGCGGTCGGCTTGCAGAGAATGAGACCCTGTTGAGGGCCCGGTCGGATCATTTCTTGTTATTGGGCGGAGTGACCCGGCTCAAGATCTTGGCCCTGTTGGAGTGTGCAGGCGAGCTCTGTGTCTGTGACCTTGCGACGGTACTGGAGATGACCCCAGCCGCCGTAAGCCAACACCTCGGTCGACTTCGATCGTCCGGACTCGTAGCGCCGAGGCGGGACAAGATGACGATCTTCTACCGAAGAACTGATTCTGAGCTCCTTCCCACTCTGTGTTTTCCTCCCCTGGAATAGAGGGGCATGCCGGATATTCGACGAATACCAACGATCAGTGGCTATACTTTTGTCTGACAACCGGGCGATAATCCGGCGCGAGGTCTTCAATGGCTCATGGTTCCCTCAAGGCGGTCATGGCGGCTATCATCGGCAATACTCTGGTGATGGTGGCCAAGACGGTGGTATTTTTCATTACGGGCTCCGCGGCGATGCTGTCGGAAGCGTTGCATTCGTTGGCCGACACGCTCAACCAGATTTTGCTGATGGTCGGCATCAAACGCTCCTCCAGGGTGGCGGATCGGGCTTTTCCATTTGGCTATGGGGCCGAGCGGGCCGTTTGGGCCTTGATGTCGGCTGTCGGAATCTTCTTTCTCGGGTGCGGCGTGACCGTCTATCATGGCATTCAGAGTCTGTTCCATCCCCATCAGCCGGAAGGTTTTGGCTGGTCGGTTGGTGTGTTGGCCGTTTCGTTCATCCTGGAGTTTTCGGTTCTGGTTCTGGCGATCAGAACGGTTCATAGGGATGCCCAGGGGCGACCGTTCTTCGCCTTTCTCCGTCGCGAGGCCGATCCGACCGCAGTGGCGGTGGTCATGGAGGATTCGGCCGCATGTCTGGGAGTGGTGATTGCTCTGGGGGGTATCTGGGCGGCACACCGGACCGGCAACAGCATGTGGGATGCCGTGGCATCGATATTGATTGGGCTGCTGTTGGGCGCAATTGCGATCTGGTTGGTTGCGCGGACCCGACATATCCTGGTCGGTCCCGCTATCCCGTTGGAAAGTCGGCAAAGGATCCGGACGGTTCTTGCCGACAGTCCAGTCGTCGATAGGGTGGTTGCTCTGCGAACCAGGGTCATTGACGATGGGACATACCGAGTCGCTGCAGACCTCGAATTCTCGGGAGATGTCATCGCGGCCAAGATAGAGCCACAGGTCCGGGAGGCCTTTCCGGAAATCACGAACCACCCCGATTTCAGTGATTTTGCAGCCCGGTTTGCAGATTGCGTCGTCGAGGAGCTGGGGGATGAGATTGACGTCATCGAGGAAAGCATCCGACGAGAGGTCCCCAAGGCCTACTACCTCGACATCGAAGCCGACTGACTCGGTGAAATCATGGCTTCGCTGATCAATTGCAAAGGGGTGGGAAAGTCCTACGGCAGAAGAACGCTGTTCGATGGGCTGGATCTGACTTTGGCCGCAGGTGATCGGATCGGCATTATCGGCCCCAACGGTTCAGGGAAGACAACGCTGCTGAATATTCTCGCTGGTGAGGACGAAGCAGATACCGGTGTGGTCCACCGGAGCAGGGGGCTTCGGGTGGCCGTCGTTCCTCAGGACTCCCTTTTCGACAGCACCCAGAGTGTGGCCGAAGTGGTTGGCCGGGCTGCTGCTGAAGGTCCAGATCCGGCTGAGACCGACGTCGAAAGGGAGGTTCGTGCACGGATCGTCATGGAACGGATGGGTTTTTCCGATCCGTCGAAAGCCCTTGGGACCCTGTCCGGAGGTTGGCGAAAACGGGTTGCCATCGCGGCCGCCTTGGCATCCCGTCCGGACCTGCTGTTCCTTGATGAGCCGACGAACCACCTGGATCTCGAGGGCATGCTCCACCTGGAGCGTCTGCTGACGACCGGACGACTGACGTTTGTTCTCATCAGCCACGATCGGGCTTTTCTGGACCGGACGGTTACGACCGTTCTTGAAGTTGCGCCGCAGTATCCCGGTGGTGTGTTCATGGCTGCCGGATCCTACAGTGATTTCTTGAAGAAGAGGGAGGCATTTCTGGTTGCCAGGGCGCAGTACCGGGAGGGATTGGCCAACAGGGTGCGCCGAGAGTTGGAATGGTTGGGGCGGGGTCCCAAAGCCAGAACAACCAAGGCCCAGGCAAGGATCGATGCGGCGGAGGAACTTCAGAATGAGCTGGCCGACCTCGATCGAACACAGGTTGGCGGGAGGCAGGAGATCGAGTTGGCCGGGTCCGGGCGCAAGACCAAACGCCTGCTGGCTGCCACGGCCATTTCAAAAACACTGGGGGGGAAGGAACTCTTTTTGGACCTCAGTCTCTTGCTGAGTCCCGGTCGACGTTTGGGTGTGGTTGGGGCCAATGGGAGTGGCAAAAGTACCTTGTTGCGAGTTTTCGCGGGAGAGATCCAGCCGGACGAAGGTTCGATTCGGAGGGCGGATGGTCTCCGGACGGTCTATTTTGACCAGAACCGGGAGCAGCTCGACCCACAGATGCCCCTGAGACGAGCCTTGGCGGAATTATCCGACTCGGTCGTATACCGGGGTCAATCGGTTCATGTCGTTACCTGGGCCAAGAGGTTCCTCTTCAGTGCGGATCAGCTGGATCTCCCCTTGGCCGAGCTGTCCGGTGGAGAGAAGGCGCGGGTTCATATCGCCCGGTTGATGTTGCGTCCTGCCGATCTCTTGATTCTCGACGAACCGACCAATGATCTGGATATTCCGACTCTGGAGGTACTTGAGGAGAGCCTGGTGGACTTTCCAGGCGCCCTGGTTCTCGTGACCCATGACAGGCTTCTGATGGACCGGGTGGCAACAGTCCTGTTGGGTCTGGACGGCAGGGGTGGAGCGACCTTCTTTGCCGACGTGGGCCAGTGGGAGGAGACGGTCGTCGCGTCGAGGCAGAAGGTACCTCGGAAGAAACGTGCCGATCTGCGTGTCAAGAAGAAGAAACCGGGCCTGTCATATCTCGAGAAGCGAGAGTATGACGGTCTGGAAGAGGCGATCGAGGCAGCTGAACGAGATGTTCAGGAGGCGGCCTCTCGGTTGGAAGATCCCGAGGTGGTTTCGAATGCTCTCAAGGCTCACGAAGCCTTCGAGGCCCACCAGGATGCCCAACTGAGACTGGAGAGGCTCTTCGAGCGTTGGGCCGAGCTGGAGGAGAAGAAGGGTTGAGCCCTACCAACCCAATGGAAACTGAGATCGTGGTTCAAGTTCCGCTCCAATGTGTGATAGGGTCCCCGTTGCTTTTGGTTCGGTTTCGGCCGTTGTCGTTAATCGTTGATCGTTAATGAACTACCCCCCTGGAGGGTCCCTGATGTTGCATATGATTCGATATGGTGTTTTTGCAAGTGTCCTTGTTGTTGCTGCCGTTGCGGTGGCTCAGGCTCCGGCGGCTGCCGAAAGGCCGAATTCTCCCCCAGACCAGGTTGTTGTCACGGTTAATGGTGATGCCGTCTATGCTGCCGAGGTTCAGATGGCGGCCCAGCAGATGCTCCAGAACATGGCAGCCTCAGGGCAGCAGGTGGATCCCCAGCAGATCGGTGGCGCCGCAATGCAGCAGATGATCGACGGAAGGTTGCTGGTCCAGGAAGCCAAGAGGCGGAAGTTTACGATTGATCCAGCCACCGTTACTGAAGGTGTGAAGCAGGCGGAGAAAAGCGCCGGGGGGCCGGAAAAGCTTGATGCGACATTGGCACAACAGGGCATGGACCGGGAACGGCTCAAGAGTCTGATTGTCGATTCGCAACTGGTCAATCAGCTTCTTGCCAAGCTTGGTGAAGGAATTGAGATCTCGGACGAGCAGATTGCCACCTTCTACAAGGACAATCCAACCTTCTTCCAGGTGCCCGAGGAGGTCAGCGCACGGCACATCCTCTTCAAAGTTGAAGCCGGCGCCGATGATGAGACCAAGGCTGCTGCGAAGGGCAAGGCCGAGGCCGCCCGGAAGCGGGCCGTTGCCGGCGAGGATTTTGCTGCGTTGGCGACCGAGGTGTCCGAAGGCCCCAGTGCCCCGAGGGGTGGCATGTTGGGCTTCTTCTCACGGGATCGCATGGTCAAGCCATTCTCCGATGCAGCATTTGCCCTGAAACCGGGGGGCATCTCTGAGGTCGTCGAGACCCAATTTGGTTTCCACGTCATCAAGCAGGAGGAACATAAGGACGCGCGGACCGTTGCAATTGATGAGGTCAAGGACCGGATCCGCCAGGGTCTTCAGCAGGAAGAGCAGGGAAAAAGAGTTGAGGCTCTGCTGACCAGTCTTCGTGAGAAGGCCGAGATTGTCCCGGTGGGTGGAACCAAACCGGCTGCGGAACCTGTCAAGTAGAGGAATTGTCTCAGAGAATTCAGAGGACCTCCTCCAGGAGGTCCTCTTTTTTTCTTCTGCCTCGTTGACCGTGGGTAGCGTTCCACAAAAAACGCCGCCCCCCGAAGGAGGCGGCTCGTTATTGATTTGACAAGCTTTCCTAGAATCGGCGAATGATTGCGATGCCGGCCGACAGGGCCAGAAGCATCAGACCGAGCAGGGCGGTCAAGGGAAGGTTGCCGGCGGTGTGGGGAAGAACGGCCGGAGCAGCAACCGGTGCCGGTTCGGGCTTTGCCACGGGGGCCGGTGCAGGTTTGTCGAACTCGTCTGGAGTATCAATCAGGGCCGTGACCTCGGTCTCTTCGATGAGAAGGACCTCCGGCTCGGGGACCTGCTCGTACCGGTAGGCGCAGGCATGCATGCCGCGGCTGAGGTCGTGAACGGAACCCTCTTTTCCATTGACGATGAAGCGGATGTCGGGCGAAATATCCTTGAAGACCCTGATTTTCCCGGTGTCATCCAGTCGGACGGCCGCAGTGTTGTTGATCACTCTCAAGATCTCGCCACAGCCCTGTTTGATCTTGACGATGTTGTCCCCTGCGGAACCAACATTGGCCGAGAAGACTAGGCCTATCACAACGAACGCCATCACAATCCAAATCGACTTTCTCATTCCATCCTCCTTGTGTTTGGTCCCCCACTGGGACACCGTTGAAACTCTGTCACTTCGTGACGC
>CAYSHZ010000017.1:0-23953 GCA_964430905.1 uncultured Thermoanaerobaculia bacterium
AGAGAAGATCTCTCCGAAAACGGCCCGCTTCGACCTCGTCCTCAAGCGTCCGGTTGGTTGCCGCCACAAGGCGGAAATTGACTGTGATGGGTTGCTGCCCCCCGATTCTTTCAACGGTATGGTTTTCGAGCACCCTGAGCAGTTTGGCCTGCATTCCTTCTGGGAGTTCGCCGATTTCGTCGAGGAACAGGGTGCCGTCGTCGGCCTGTTCGAAACGCCCGGCGCGGCGCGCGTCGGCCCCGGTGAAGGCGCCCTTCTCGTGACCGAAGAACTCGCTTTCGGCCAGAGATTCTGGGATGGATGCGCAGTTGACGGCCACAAAAGGCCCATCCTTGCGGTTCGAACGACCATGAATGCGATGGGCGAGGACCTCTTTCCCCGTGCCGGACTCTCCGGTGATCAGGACCGTGGTATCTGTTGCTGCTGCCCGGTCGGCGAAGGTCAACATCTCGAGGGTCGAAGGGTCCCGGGTTAGAAAATCACCGACGTCCGCTAAATCCTCATGCTCTCCAAGAGTTCTCGAAACCAGGCTCCGAAGAGCTGCCGGACTTTCCAGGGGTTTGGTCAAGTAGTCGGTTGCACCGAGTCGTACGGCCTTCATCGCGTCCGGAATGGTTCCAAAGGCCGTCATCAGGATGACTGCCGGGGGCGAGGCGGCAGCGAGGATCCTTTGGGTCAGTTCCAATCCGCTCATTCCAGGCATCTGTTGGTCGGTCAATACCAGATCAACGGTCTCCGAACTGAGAACCATCAGAGCGGCCTTCCCACAATCCGCCTCAAGGAGGCGGTAATGTCCTTCGGTGAGAATGTCTATGACCAGGGAACGGAAGGCGTCATCGTCATCAACGACCAAGATTGTCGGTACCCTCATCGCGAACCTCCGGCGGGGAGGGTCAGGACGGCGGTCGTTCCTCCATCGGTCCGGGGAACGAGGTTCAGCGTTCCTTCATTAGCCTCGGCCAACGTTCGTGCAATGGTCAAACCCAGCCCGGCGCCGTCCGGACGATGGGTGACATATGGCTGAAAAAGTTCCTCGGGATTGTCGCCAGGCCCCGGACCTCGATCGGAGATTCGAATTGAGACGGTGTTGTCGTCTCGTCGTGCGGAGATCTCTACAGCGGAGTCTTCCGGTGAAAGTGAGAGGGCATTCGAGAGAAGATTCTGAAGAATATGATCCAGATGGTCCGGATCGGCAATGACGTGGAGTGAAGAGGGGACCGTGGAAAGGACTCGGGCCGGGTCGTTGCCCAGGTCCTTGATGACACTTTGAAGACTGATTGTCGAGACCTCCGGTGCAGGGGGACGGGCAAAATCCAGTAACGTGCCGAGCATCCTGTCCATTCGGTCGGCCTGCGTGACGATGGCCTGGGCCCTTCTTCGAGAATCGTCTTCCTTAAGACGTTCTCCAAGCAGTTGTGCGGAACCCTTGATTGTTGCAAGTGGATTGCGTAACTGGTGTGCGAGCCCAGCGCCCGCACGACCCAGAGCTTCCATGCGCCGTCGGCCGGCTTCCTGCTCCGCCTCGTATCGTTGCCGGATCAGGAGTCTGCCGCCGAGAGTTGCCAGCGCTATCAGTCCTAATCCGACGCCGATGGAAGCCGGCAACAGAAGTCGGATAGGTGGCGGGAGGGTCTGGGCGCCGGGACCCAGAAAGATTTCGAGAGTTTTTCGTCCCCTCCGCCCGTGTGCCTGTCCTGGCACACGTAGTTGCCTGTTGTCCCATGGACGCCCTCGAGGACCGCCGGTGGGCGCGACGAACAAATCGACACTTCGACTTTGATTGGACGGGATAACCGATCCGACCTTGACGGCTGTGTTGCCATCACCATTCCTCAGGTGGAGTCCGATGATTGGTCGTTGGATTTCTTCCTTCAAGACCGATAGCGTCTTCTGTTGGATATCAGAATTGTCGCCCTGTTCCAGTCCTCTCAGACGAGCTTCGATTCGATGGGCCAGACCGAGGACGCGGCCATCCAATGCCAACTCGGCCCGTTGCCCGAACGCATAAACCGCCAATGCCGCCAATGCGATCAGCAGTGTCGCCACGATCGCTGCGGCGGCCGGCAGTAGGATGTCCCATCGAGGGTTTCGCGGGTCGGATCTCATACTCATACTGATTACTGTATCTCAACCCGATCTTCCCGAAAGAAAGGTCACCGGTTGGTGCCCAACATGATAATCTCCGCCTTATGTTCCGAGTCCGCACCTTTCTGGTCGTCATGGCTGCCGCGTATTTCGTAGGAGGATGCGGTCCTCGTGAAACGGAAGTCGCTCGGGTGGACGGTTTGCCCGTCAGTCTTCAGCGGGTCCAGGCATACATTGAACTCGAGACTGGGAGTCCCTGGGTTGAGGTCGATTCCCGAGTGGCGTCGAAGCTCCTGGATCAGTTATTGGAACAGCATGTCCTGGCGGTGGCCATGGGTGAGGTCCCGGAAAGAGGGGAGTCATCGGTTTCGTCTCAACGATCGGAACTGGTACATCGTTTTGTTGAGGAGATCTGCGGACCGGTTCCGACGATTCCACCGGTGGAGATAGAGAGGATCGTGACGAGCCGAAAGGCCACTGTCGTTCCGGATCAGGTCCTGATACGACAGTTGTTGCTCAAGGGACTCTCCGAGGCTCAGGCTGCAAGGGACCGCTTTGAACAGGGCGAGGACTTCGGCGATCTGTCAAGGGAACTCAGTCTGGCAGCCAATGCCGACAATGGTGGTCTGATTGGCTGGGTGGCACGGGGAACGCAGCCTGAAGACGTCGAAAGGGAGTTGTTTTCCCTGGGTATCGGTGAGGTTTCCCGTCCAGTGGAAGCACCGGCGGGTTATCATCTGTTTCAGGTCCTGGATTTCAGGCCTTCAGGGCCGTTACCCGAGGCTGAGATCGCGTCCGAGGTACGGCAGAAATTGGAGAGCGCCGGAAGCAGGGAACACTTGTCCCGATGTGTCGATCAGGCCGTAGGCCAGGCCGACGTTGTGATATACGAAGAGAATCTCTGGTTTGACTACCGGGGACGGTTCGCGGAGGACTGATGCTGAAGAGACTGTTAAGTGTGGCAATGGTGTCGTTGTCTATGTTGGGTGTGGCCGTCGTTTCGGGGGCCGAGAGAGAATTGTTGGAAGCGATCCTTATTCGGGTCAACGATCGAGTTGTGACGGTATCGGAATTCGAGACTCGAGTTCAGCAGGAACTCGCTCAGATCCCGACCAAGCCGGTGGGGCCGGCGCTGGAAGCCTTTCGGGAACAGCTGCTGGACAACATCGTCAATGAGATGATCCTGATGGAACGGGCCGAGGAAAAGAATATTATCCCGGACGAAGGTGCCATCGATCAGGCAGTGGCGGGGTTACGCGAGGAGAACAACCTCCAGGATGACTTGGCATTCGAGGCTGCACTCGAAGAATCGGGTTTGACCGAGGAGAGCCTGCGTGAGAGGTATCGTCGGTCGTTCATGGTGCAGAGGGCGGCCCAGGGCGAGGTTCGTCCGATGGAAATTACTTCGGCGGAACTTGAGAAGATTTATGAGCGGGACAAAGAGACATATGCCGTTCCGGCCAAGGTGGAGCTTCAACAGATGATCTTCCCGGTTGCTGCGGATGAATCTGATGTCGAGGCTGTGGTGCGAAGAGTCCAGGCTATGCTGGAACGGGTCAAGGGCGGCGCGGATCTTCAGGCGGAGGCAACCCTGGCGGGTGTTGATCTTCAGGATCTTGGCGCTATTCCCAGACAGGATCTCAGGCCTGAGCTCCTCGAAATGCTTGAGCCTCTGGAGGAAGGTGATTTCTCGCAACCGGCGGTGACGAGTGGAGGTATTCAGGTCCTCCGCCTGGTTCGACGAATTCCGGCCGGGTATCGACCGTTCGAGGAGGTCGAGGGAGAGATTCGCCGCCGCGAGACGGAAAGAGTCTTTTACGAGCAGCGAAGCGGCTTCATCGATAAGCTCAAGGAGAACTACCTGATTGAGGTTCATCGTGAGCGCCTCGGCGGACCTACCGGGAGTGCCAATGGCTGAGCGGGCGTGGATCAAGAACCTCAAACCGGGGACTGAACTTGATGAGGTTTTTGTCGTCAGGTCGCGGGAACTTCGGAGGCGTCGGGGGGGCGGAAACTACCTGGCCGTGACCCTGGGGGATCGGACCGGTGAGGTTGCGTCCCTTGCCTGGGAGAATGGGGAGACCCTCGCCAAGGTCTGCGAGCCGGGCGCCATCGTTCGCATTGGTGGTCATGTTCAGCAATACCAGGGGCGAACCCAGGTGGTTTTTCGCAGGGCGGAAACGGTGGATCAATCGGACATTGATCCCAGTCTCTTTGTTCGGTCTTCGATGGTCGATGCGGACGTTTTATGGCAGAAACTCCAGAGTCTGATTGGAGCCATGGAGGACGTTCATCTTCGGCAGTTGTTGTTCCGTATCTTCTCGGATCCAGAGGTCGAGACGAGTTTTCGTCTCTCTCCGGCCGCCAAGACGATGCATCATGCCTTTCGGTCCGGACTCCTGGAGCATTCGGTGTCTGCCGCCGGCGCCGGTGCGGTATTGGCGGACCACTATCAGCTGCATAAGGATCTGGTTGTGGCCGGGATCCTGCTGCACGACCTCGGCAAGATTTGGGAGTTGGAGACGGAGAACTCGATCGAGTACACCGATGACGGTCGTCTGATCGGCCATCTGGCATTGGAAACCCTCTACGTCGATAAGGTCATCGGTGAACTGGAGGACTTTCCTGCAGAAATGCGTCGGCAGCTTCTTCATATTTTGCTGTCTCACCACGGCGAGTACGCCTATGGTTCCCCTCGCCGGCCCAAGACGCCGGAGGCGATGCTGGTTCATACGGTGGATAATCTGGATGCCCGGTTGGCGTGCATGTTCGAGGCAATCGACCAGGATGGTGATTCCGACCAGGCATGGAGCGGTTTTTCTCGGATGTTGGAACGGAACGTCTATCGACGGAGACCTTGAGCGCACAAAATTGAGAAAAGGAACTGTTTTCGATCAACTGATTTTGAGAACAGGATTTCACGAAGCCGGATTTCGTGATATTCTTCACAAGAGATCTCGATGTTGAGGAGAGTCAATAGAGGTTCATCGAGGTCGATGGGGGGATTGTGGAGAATTCCAGGCTTTGGTCGGTTCAATGTGTAGCGGTGTTCTGGATGGTTATCCTCGTCGGAATATTTTCTTCATTTGCGGCCGCCTCGGTGGCGCCCCTCCCGGAGGGAACTACCGTCGCATGGAGTCATGCTCCATTCGAGATGGGAGAGTGTGGGCTCTGCCACGCGGCCGACGATCCCGCAAATCCCGGCCCGGTCGAGGGCAGTGTGACGGAACTCTGCTTCGGGTGCCATCAGGAGATTCAGCAGGGGATCGAGGGGGCTCGTGTTGCACATGCTGCGGTGGAAGATGACTGCACCCACTGTCACAATCCTCACAATGCCGCCTACAGAAGCCTGTTAATCAACCCGTCTCCAACTTTGTGTGCAGGGTGTCACGAGGATATTTGGTCCGAGGCCACCAATGCCCCTGTCAAACACGCAGCTGTGACCGACGGCATCGGATGTCTGAATTGCCACAACCCCCATGCCTCGAATGTCGACAGCCTCCTTAATGGACTGGCCTACGATCTGTGTGTCAACTGCCACAGTGAGGACGGGTTGGTTGATGAGCAGGGACGTACATTGACAAATTTCGGAGAGTTGTTGGCTTCCAATTCGATGGTCCATGGGCCCATTGAAGCCAAAGATTGCAGCGCGTGCCATACCCCTCATGGTGGGCAACTCTTCAGGCTCCTGGTAACTCCATATCCTGAGACGTTCTACGCATCGTTTGACCCGAAGAACTACGAACTCTGTTTCTCCTGCCACAACGAAGAGGTTGTTTCGTCGGAGACGACGACACTGACGGGTTTCCGGGATGGAGATCGGAATCTGCATTTTGTTCACGTCAACAAGAAGGATCGCGGCAGAACCTGTCGGGCCTGCCACGAGGTCCATGCGGCGCCGCAGGAGCACCTGATCAGAGACGGTGTGCCCTACGGAAAGTCCGGTTGGGTTCTCAAGATCAACTACACACGGAACGCCAACGGCGGAAGCTGCGAGAAGACCTGTCACGGTGCTTTCAGTTATGACAGGACAAAGGCGGCAGGGTCGTGACCTCGGTTGTAGCCTGGGTTTCCTCTGCGCTGATGTTGGTGGGGCTGGTCTTCGCCAACGTCGAGGTCGGCTCGGTTGTTCCCAGAGTGACCCTCAAGGGTTCAGATGAAGTGGCATGCTCTCTGGTTGATGCCCAGCGGGTGACGGCGTTCTTGTTCTTCGACCCGGAACAGGAACACAGCCGGGAAGTGTTGCAAGCTCTCGGCCGGCTCCAGAAGGGGATGAGTGAGCCCGGTGTTCGCTGGATCGGTATTGTGTCGGACCGAGTTCCGGAAGATGTGACTGCAGAGGTTGTCGACAGCGCAGGGGTCGATCTGAGGATCGTCGTTGATCGAGGAGATGCCCTTTATGGAGCGTTGGGGGTCCGGCTCTTTCCGAGCATCGGGATCGTCGATACCGAAGGTCTCCTTCGTGCCTATCTTCCTTTTGCCAAGGTCAACTACATGGGATCCGTCGAGGCGCACCTGAGGCATGTGCTGGGGCAGATCAATGATGAAGAATTCCAGCAGGCTCTGCACCCGAAATCGATTGATGTGCATTCCCAGGAGGCCGCAATAGGCCGGACGTTGAAATTTGCCCGGATGCTGTGGGACGCCGGCAAACGGGACAAGGCGCTGGCCAAGGCTCAAGAGGCCGAAGAGAATGCTCCCGATCTGGCCGGCCCTCATGCCCTGGTCGGATTCTTTATGGTTGAAGAGGGGAACTGCGACGACGGGAGGACCCACCTGGATGCGGCCCTGGCCATCGAGCCCGACCATGAGTGGGCACTGGCGGCGTTGAGCACCTGCAATCAGTGACCGAGTTGGGTGGCGGCCGAGCAGCTCTCGGGATGCAGGTGCCGTAATCGGATCTTGACCTGGACTACCCAAGATCCCTCATCTGCGGTTTGCGGTTCTCTGCCCACGCTATACTCGCCCGATGTCAGATGGATTCTTTGTGACGTTCGAGGGGGGCGAGGGAACGGGGAAGAGTACCCAGATGGACAGACTGGCCCGGTGGTTTGGCGCCCAGGCCATTGAGGTTGTCATGACTCGTGAGCCTGGGGGAACACCGATTGCCGAGTCGGTCCGGAGGATTCTGCTCGATCCCGCACTGGATCCCGACGGAATGACCGAACTCTTCCTGCTGGAGGCGGCGCGCCACGATCACGTAGAGGGCTTGATTCGCCCGGCGCTGGAGAGGGGAGCGGTCGTCCTGGCTGATCGTTTTGCCGATTCATCGACCGTATACCAGGGTCTGGTTCGAGGCCTGGGCGCGGCCGTTGTGCGTCAACTCAACGCCATGGCAACTGGTGGGCTTAAACCCGACCTGACGCTGGTGTTTGATCTTGACCCCGACGAGGCCATCGGCCGGGCCCAGGGGCGGAACGCCGCCGATGGATCGTCCAGCAGGCTCGATGATGAGCCGTTGGTCTTCCATCGCAAGATTCGGCAGGCCTTCCTTCGGCTGGCGGAGGCCGTTCCGGAGAGGATCCGGGTCGTCGATGCAAAGGGGACCGAGGACGAGGTCTTCGAACGGGTTCTTGCCGTGGTTGAGATGTGGCGATCATGAGTGGCGAGGTTCAGTTGTTTCCAGACGGATCGTTGGACCGGGAACGCTGGGGCGCCAATGTCGGTCGGGTCCTGGACCGGGTCGTCCTGGCCTTGGAGAACGACCGTTTTCCCCATGCTCTTCTTCTGGTGGGACCTGAAGGGCTCGGGAGGGAATTGGCCGCCCAGGAGATAGCAATCCTCCTTGTCGGCGACCAGGGCAACACACCCTTTGCCGAGAATCCGGTAGCAGATCGAATCCGAAAGGGTCTGCATCCGGATGTTGTTGTGCCGCAGGGAGAGGGTGCCAAGGGGCTGATCAAGATCGAAGCGGTTCGAGAGATTGTCAAACAGGCGCCGGGCCGCCCCTTCGAGGGACGAAACCGTGTGTGGATTATTGACGGGGCCGACCGACGGTTGGAGGTCGGCGCTGCGAACGCCCTTCTCAAGGTTCTCGAGGAACCTCCGGCCCACGTTCGTTTTCTCCTCCTGGCTTCGAATCCCCAGGCGGTACTCCCCACTATTCGATCACGGTGCGCTCGGCTAATGATGCCCGGGATCGTCGGTTCGGCCGGATCTATTGGAGAGGCGACGACTCCCCCGGAAATCGCGGTCTGGGCAGATCGGGATCCCGAGGTTATCGACCTGTTCGAGTACGGTGTGGCCGGCCTCGAAAAGGTCGTGCGGGGAGATGCACACGAGGCGATCGGGCTCTCAATCCGGTTTGGCGCCGTCGGGGGAGGTTTTGAGTTGCTGGCCGCAGGGGCACTTGAATTGGCGGCAAGCAGACCCTCATGGGAGAGCGCGGAGGTGTGCTCGGGAATAGCGGCAGAGCTGATGAATGCACAAAGACCTACCCAGAGTCTGGGATTGAGACCGGAGCGACAGATTCTATCCTGCCTCTTGAAGTGGGGAACGGGGCGAGGTGGTATTTGAAAGTGCCGGATCAGGGCCTCTCGGAGGGAGTGATTCGGGCACAGAAGCTGCCCGGGGAATATTTTGGCCCCTTCATACGATGAGCCCTTCGAAAGGAAAACATGGAACCAACACGCATTCTGCTGGTCAATGCAATCAATCCCTTCGTCGAGGCCCAGAACCGATATCCGGCTCTCGGATTGGGTTATCTGGTGTCGATGCTGCAACGGGAGTTGGGGCAGACGGTTGACATTCGCCTGATTGAGTGGGGCGTTGAGGATCAGATCAGGGATTTCAGGCCCCACCTGTTCTGCGTTTCTTCGGTCTCGCAGAATTTTGAATTGGCCAAAAAATATGCACAGACGGCTCATGCGGCCGGCCTCCCCGTGATCGTCGGCGGCTATCACATTACGGAAATTCCGGACAATCTGACGGAGTCGATGAGTGTTGGTGTGATTGGGGAGGGTGAGTACACCCTCCTGGATCTGGTTGAGGTCTTGAGGTCTCACGGGTCACTGGCGCCGGCTGCCCTGGCTGCAATCGATGGCATCGTTTTCTGGAATGGGGATGAACGGGTCCAGACGCCGAACCGTGAGGTCGTCGGGAAGAGCTCCAGGAGCCTCGACGAGCTTCCCATGCCTGATCGGAGCATGATGCGGGTGAGACCTCATTCCAACATGTTGACCTCGAGGGGATGTCCCTACACCTGTTCCTTCTGCGCATCGACCCGGTTCTGGCCCAACATCCGGTATTTCTCTCCGGAGGTGATGATCGAAGAGATCATGCATCTTCGTGACACCTATGGCGTTCGCTATATCACCTTCCACGACGATCTCTTCATCGCCAATACCAAGAGGCTGGAGGCGCTGCACCAGTTGGTGATGAGGGAGGGCCTGCCGCAGCAGGGATTCCGTTTCTCCTGTGCTTCGTCGGCGACTCGGATCACCGACGATATGGCCCGAATGCTCAAAGAGATGAACTTTGTCTCGGTGTCGATGGGTCTGGAGTCCGGGAACCAGGAAGTCCTGACCCGGCTCAAGGGCAATGCGTTCAAGGTGGAAATCAACGAGCAGGCGGTTGAGACGCTGCACCGTTATGGGATCCATCCTCATGGCTCGTTCATCATCGGTGAACGGCAGGAAACTCTTGAACAGATGCGGGAGACCTATGGCTTCATCAAACGCAGTCCGCTTTCGCTGGTCAATATCTATGTCCTGACTCCAATGCCAGGGACTCCCGTATGGCACGAAGCCAAGGGGCGCGGGCTGGTCTCGGACGACATGGACTGGGATCGTCTCAACATCTCCTTCGAACTGGATTGGCAGCGGGTGATTCTGGTGTCGGAGACCGTCGATCGGCGGGACTTGCATCAGATGTATTTGAAACTCAAACGCCTCCGCCTCTTCAAGTATGCGAGGGCCATTGCAGGCCATCCTTTTCAGATGGATTTGGTCGAATATGCCCGAGCCAAGGTTGTCGAGAGGGCGTACCGCTTGAAAAGCCAGCTGTTCTCGGATGGCGGCGGGATCAATCAGGGGCTTGGCTGAGGGGTATTTTCGGCTGCCTCCAGGCCAATGCTGCCGCGAGGGGAAGAACCCCGAGGACGACGAGAGGCATGAGAAAGCGGTTGCCCCAATGGGACCACACCCATTGGGAATAGGATGTGTAAAAGAGGAAGATCAGAAGGCTGGTGATGGCGACGTAGACTGCCCAGCGGTGGTTTCGTTTCCACAAGAAGGGCATCAGCAGGATCGACAGGGCCGTGACAGGGCTTGTCGGGAGGAGACCCTTGGCGGGCATCAGGAGTTGGTTATTGATGGTTCTCCATGTCGGGAGTTCAAAGTCCTCCCGGTTGGAATGGAGTTCGATTCCTGCCGGTGTGAAATGAACGATACGGTCATAGGGTGTGACCATGGGGTTTCCGAACAGATGCTGGTTGAGGGCCATCCACACCGTGACCGGCAGGAATACACCCAGGGCCACGGCCGGAATGGTTCTTCTTAAAGGACGTCCGATCAGCAATGGCAAGGCGAGCGCGGCAAGCGCGAACGACGGCTTGATGGTTGTCGCCATCCCCAGGAAGATGCCGCACAGAATGTGGCGGTCGACTCGTGGTGAGCTCTTCTTCGGAAGAACCGCCAAGGCGGCGAGGAGGAGAACAGCCGTGAAGATGTCAGGCGAAAAGTTCCACGCGTAGTGTGGCACAAACGAAAAGATTGCGGTCAAACAGACCGCGATTGATGCCGCCCAGGGCGTGGCGACCCGCCGAGCCAGGAAAAACATCAGAGTACACAAGGCAGCAAGTTGGAGAATATTGAAGATCAGTGCACCCGGATTGCCAAAAATTACCAAGAGGGGCAGCGCTGCAATCGACATCCAGAGAGGATGTTTGGGGACAAAACGTCCCCTCTGGTCGAGGGCGATATCGGTGTCGTGAGCTTGCCACGGTTGCCACAGTTGGTTTCCTAAATCGAGGTCACCATCTTCGGCGATCGAAAGGGCTGCGGCGACGTAGTATGGGCAGTCTCCCCGGAGATAGGGCTTGCCGTCATAACCCGATGAGATGATGGAGAGGAAGACAAGCGTGGGGACGGTGACAGCAACCAGCCAAGGCCACAGCCCGGTACGGTCTCTCGGGAGATCAGGTGTTATCTCAGACATTCCCTCGCCACCGATGTAGAGCAGGAACGTCGGATTGCAGCATCAGCTGCACCAGTTACGGGCATTCTGGAAGAGCCTGAGCCACGGGGAGACCTCGAAGGACCGCCATTTCCTGGGCATCCAGGCCCATTGCCAGGGGAGGAAGGTCCTCTCGGGATGGGGCATGATCGCCAGGTGACGGCCATCCGGGGAACACAGGGCCGCAATGCCTTCGGGCGATCCGTTGGGATTGAAGGGGTAGGTCTCGGTTGGACGACCGTCGTCATTGACGTAACGTACCGGGGCGAGTCCCTCTGATCGAATCCTGTCGAGAACACTGATCTTGGGAAAGAGTGCCCGCCCTTCGCCATGCTGGAGCCAGATGCCCAGGGTCGAGCCCTCCATGCCCTTGAGCATGATTGAGGGGCCGGCCTCGATCGTGACCGTGGCAAACCGGCTCTCAAAACGGCCGGAGGCGTTGTTCACGAAACGGGGCTGTTCCACATCGGCCAGCCCCCGCCACGGGACCCAGCCAAGAAGGGCCAAGAGTTGGCAGCCGTTGCAAACACCGAGGCTGAAGGTGTCCGGCCGTTCGTAGAAGGTGTCAAACTGCCGGCGAAGATCCTCGTTGAAACGGATCGAACCGGCCCAGCCCTTGGCCGAGTCCAGGACGTCGGCGTAGGAGAAGCCCCCGACGGCTGCCAGGCCTCGGAAACCATCCAGCCTTGCCCGACCCTCGAGGAGGTCAGACATCGTGACGTCCCAACACTCGAATCCGGCCATATGGAAGGCGGAGGCCATCTCTCGGTCGGAGTTGGATCCCTCTTCCCGCAGGACGGCGACCTTGGGCTTCGACGAGGCCTCGAGGAGACTGGGTGCCGTTGGTTGTGGAGTGAAGCTCAGGTTCAGGGTGGGTTGGCGCCGATCCTTGAGCCCGCGTTCTTCCTGTTCGACATGAGCCGGATCGGCCTGGAGTCGTTCCAGACTGAAAGATGTTGCCTCCCAGGTATCCCTGAGTGTCCGCATGTCGTCGTCGAGGACAACCGAGTGGTTGACGCTGATTCGGATTCTGGGTTCCCTAATGGTTCGCCCGATTACGGTGCAAGGTACCGCTGCTTTTCGGAAGAGGCCCAGCGTTGCGGCAACATCGTCCTCGTCAACCTCCATGACAAGGCCCAGTTCTTCGGCGAACAGTGCCGTGAGGGCGTCTGTTCCGCAGGCCGGCGGCAGCTCGACTTCCAGACCGCAGTTGCCGGCAAAGGCCATTTCCAGGAGGGTGGTCGCCAGTCCTCCGTCTGACCTGTCGTGGCCTGCGGTCAGCGTACCGGCCTCAATCAGCCGTTGCGTGATATCGAATGCTCGGCCCAGCAACGCTACATCGTCGATATCGGGGGCCGAGTCGCCGACCTGGGAGTAGACCTGGGCCAGAGCGGAACCGCCAAGCCTGTTTCTACCCTCGCCGAGATCGATCAGAAGGATGCGTCCCCTTCCGGGAAGCTCGAGGTCGGGCGTGACGGTCCTAGTGATATCTGGACAGGGTGCGTAGGCCGAGATGACCAGGGTTCCAGGGGCCTTGACGGTTTCCCGGTCGCCGGAGGGGGTCGGCGCCATGGCAGCCATCGAGAGGCTGTCTTTTCCGCCGTCGACGGCCATGCCCAGTTCGATGAGGCAGTCCTTCATCGCAACCAGTGCATCGTGGAGAGCGGCACCCTCTCCGGGGAGTTTGGCCGCCCACATCCAGTTTGCCGAGCAGCGGACATCCGGCAGTGTGGAAACCTGAGCCCATACCAAATTGGTCAGGGCTTCTCCGACGCTCATCCGGGCCATCGCGGATGGATCAATCAGGGCCTTGATCGGTTGCTCGCCGATCGCGGTGGCGCCACCGGTTGTCGCGAAGTGGCTGTGGGCAATGACGGCGACATCGGACACGGTCAGTTGCAGGGGGCCGGCACACTGTTGGCGGGCCACCAGACCGGTGACGGCCCTGTCCACCTTGGTTGTCAGAAATCTCTTTGAACCGACCGAGAGTAGACGAAGAACGCGACTGAGGGCTGTTGGAATGTCCAGGCCGTCCG
Organism: uncultured Thermoanaerobaculia bacterium; assembly: GCA_964430905.1. Lineage (GTDB taxonomy): Bacteria > Acidobacteriota > Thermoanaerobaculia > Thermoanaerobaculales > Sulfomarinibacteraceae > DAOWGJ01. The sequence continues at coordinate 13,296 of CAYSHZ010000017.1, forward strand.
GCAGTTCCAGTGCCTTGGTTTCAAGAGACTGGCGTTCCAGATTGAAGACCTTCCGGGGCATGTCGCCCAGCACGTCCTCCAGAACCAGATCGACAGGTGTTGTGCCGTCGACGGCGTCATGAACGACGATTCGCCCGTCGCCCGTGACACGCCCGACGATGGCCCAGGGCGCCTTTTCCCGGGCGCACAATTGACCGAAAATATCCCGGTCCTGCTCCTTGAGGAGCAAGGCGTCGTTCTCCTGGTATTCGGCGCCCCAGATCTCCAGGACCGAAAGGGTCTGGTCCGCAACCAGAACGTCCCGAATCTCGATGACGGCGCCTTCAGGTTCCACGATTTCCTTGAGGACGTTGCAGTTGCCTCCTGCGCCCTGGTCATGGATTGAGACAATTGGATTGCGCTCGCCCAGCTCCGAGCAGGCCCGTATGACACGGTTGACTTTCTGTTCCATCTCGGCATCGCCGCGTTGGACCGCGTTGAAGTCGAGGTCGGCCGTATTTTCCCCCTGGACCATGCTGGAGGCGGCGCCTCCTCCCATCCCGATGCGGTAGGCTGGACCACCAATCTTGACGACCAGCATCTCAGGCCGTGGCCGGCCCTTCTCGGCGTGGGCGGCATCCATCTGACCGACACCGCCCGAGAACATGATCGGCTTGATCCACTCCCGGCGGCTTCCGTCGGGGAGTCGGAGACCGAAGGATCGCGTGAATCCGGTAACGACGGGTTCTCCGAACTTGTTGCCGTAGTCCGAAGCGCCGTTGGAGGCCTGGATTTCGATGTCCAGGGGTGAGGCCAGCGTCTCCGGATAGAGGAATGCGTCATTTTCCCAGGGCATTGGAGCGCCAGGAATCTGGAGGTTGCCGACGCAGTAGCCGGCGCTCCCGGCAACGATGAGGGAAGCCCTGCCGGTGGCGTGACCATCCCGAATCCGCCCACCAGTTCCGGTTTCGGCGCCCGGGAAGGGGGCGACGCCGGAGGGGAAGTTGTGGGTCTCGGCCGTCAGGGTCAGGTCGAGATCGAGGTTGGAAGGGATCATAGGGCCTGGCCGACCAGGTTTGCTGGGGATCAAGGTGGGAACCCGGTGACCCTGGATCGAGCTGGAATTATCCCTGAAGGCGATGACCGAATTGTTGGGGTTGGCTTTGAGTGGTTCGCGCACCATTGCCATCAGGTGGCGGGGTTGTTCGATTCCGTCGATCACCAGTCGACCGCCGAAGAACCAGTGGCGGGAGTGTTCGGAATTCGACTGAGCGACATCAAAACACTCCACCGTCGTTGGGTTGCGGCCGATCTTGTCCCGGAACAGTCGGGTGTAAAAATCAAGATCCCAGTCGTCGAACGCCAGACCCATGCTGTCGTTGAGTTCCTCAAGGGCCGATCTGCCCCGTTCCAGAACAGGGACTGTCTGAACCGGTTCCGGTCTGGCACCGTGTTCAAAGGAAACGAGAGGGCCGGCATAGGGGCGTTCCGTCATCCGGTCATGAACCAGGGTCAAGAAGGCTTGCTGCTGATCGGCGCTCAGGGGCACTGAAGAAATCAACTGAAATCTGCGAGACCGTTCGATTCGTGGAATCGACTGAAGGCCGCAGGCGTGGCACACCGAAACGGCATTGGTCGACCATGCGGTGGAGAAGCTGAGTCTGGGGCCAACCTCGAAGACCTGTCCCTGATCGGGCTGGAGAAAGGAATGGCGCCCGAAGAGCTCGGGTTCGAAAGTCTCCGACAGCAACCATCGAAGAATGGTGGTTTCGTTGTCACTCAGATTCCGGGTTGTGAGGACGTTGAAACAGAACTCGGTGCGGATGGCGTGAACGTGGGGTGAGACGCGGTTGCTCACCGTCTTCGCCAGAGTGTCGCACCACGTTTCGGGGAGTCCGGGCGATCGGAAAAAATGCTCGACAGTCATAGGGTGTTTGTATCAGGTCGGACGAGGTTGTGCCAGGGGGAATTTGGGTGGCGCAGACTGCACGACTTCATTTCGGAATTTCTTCACCGCTCAACTACCCTGGTGTAGAATAGTGTTCATGGAACAGGCGATTCGTAACGTCTTGGTTGTCGGTGTCGAGTCGGATTTCCATCGGCGTTTTGAGCCAATGCTGAAACGACGGCATTTCGACGTCGACAGGGTGGTCGAATCAAGTTGCGCCTTGGCGTTGATTCAGGCGGTGGCTATTGACGTTTTGGTCTTGAGGTATCCGCTGGGAACCCCGTCGGTTGAAGAGTTGCTGGAGGGAATCAGACAGCCCGAGAGCCCCTGCAGGCGTTCTGCAGTCCTGGTCCTGGCGTCACCGGCCGATCTGCCCCGGGCAGAGAAGTTGGCTGATGGGTTCAGAACGCACGTTCTCTCGGTTAATGCTGACCATGAGACCCTCCAGGAAACGATCTCGTCCCTTCTTCGGACTGCGCCCCGGCTGTCCGTCAGAATCACAATCCGGTTGGAGGCTCTTCTCGGCAATGGATCAACAATGATCCTGACTCAGACGGAAAACGTTTCTCGTGGAGGCATGCTGGTCCGTGTGCGGAAACCCCAGCCGGTTGATGCGAAGCTTCGGTTTGAGCTGTTGTTGCCTGAAGATAGTGTTCCTATCAAGGGCTCCGGCGAAGTCGTTCGCCACACTCGGGATTGGCGGGGCGAGGTAACGGGAGTCGGTATCAAGTTCTCCACCTTTGGAAACGACGGACGACTTCGGTTGAAGGAGTTTCTGAATCGGGTCCAGGCTGAAGACACGACCTGATGGGCCAAAGGGCGGATACATCCCCGGTTGCACCGGGGCCATTCGAAAGGTAGTCTCTCGTTGCCCGGGGCTTTGGTGTTTTTGAGCCTTTGAGGTGATCGGAGACGACCATGACGACATATCGTGATGCTGGTGTGGATATCGACGCTCAGGACCGGGCTCTCGACCAGATCAAGAAGATGGTTCGAAATACCTATACGGAAGGGGTGCTCTCCGATCAGGGTGCTTTCGGCGGGATGTTCAGGGTCCCGGGGAGGATCAAAAAACCGGTACTGGTCGCATCTGCCGACGGTGTCGGTACCAAGCTCAAGATCGCATTCCTCTCAGGTCGCCACACGACGGTTGGCAGGGATCTGGTACACCACTGCATCAATGACATTCTGGTCCAGGGGGCTCGCCCGCTGTTCTTCCTGGACTACATGGCGACCGGAGCCCTGGAACCGGATGTTGCAACAGATGTGATTGGGGGCGTTGCGGCAGCTTGTTCGGAACATGGGGTCGCACTCTTGGGGGGAGAGACCGCCGAGATGCCGGGGTTCTACGCCGAAGGCGAATACGACATGGCGGGTTTCATCGTCGGTGTCGTTGACCAACGGCGAATTCTTGATCCCTCGGCCGTCTGTGAGGGTGATCTTTTAGTGGGCCTTCCGTCGGATGGGCTGCATACAAACGGTTATTCACTGGCTCGGAAGATCTTGTTCGATATCATGGGCCTTGAGTGGGATGACCGAATCGATGGACTTGACGGCTCAGTGGCGGATGAACTGCTCAGGGTTCATCGTTGCTACCTCAATCCCCTGTGGCCCTTGGTGGAGAAGGGCAGGATCTCCTGCATGGCCCACATTACCGGCGGCGGATTGACGGACAATCTGCCGCGCGTGCTTCCTGATGGGTTGAAGGCTGTGGTGAAACTGGGAACGTGGGATATACCGCCAGTGTTCCGGATTTTCAGCGAAAGAGGAGAGGTGCCTGAGGACGACATGTGGCGGACCTTCAACATGGGTGTTGGGATGGTGTTGATCGTGAGGGCCAAGAATCTCAAGCGCGTTCTCAAGCATCTTCGAAAGGCAGAGTCTCCCGGTTTCATTATGGGTCGGATAGAAAAAGGTCAACGGGGTGTGGAATACGATCATCCACCTGAGGGTTTTCCTGCCGGTCTTATTTGATATTGGCCAGGTCGATTGTCAGTTGGAGGGTTACTTTTTCAAGGTCCGACGCGTTATCGACGCCAACCACAACCGGGTCAAGCGTGTGAATTGTCGTACCTTTTTTGTCCTGGATCCGAAACGCGATCTGCATCAGGTGCATATCATCAAAGAGATTTGAGTTCAGGCCATGTTCAATGTGGCGCTTGATGTCACGTGTCGCAGGCACCTGATCAGCGAGGAGTGAGTCGAGATCAAGATCCTTGCCGCCTGAACCGCCTCGACTTCGATTGAAAGTCGTTTCCGTTGCCTGTCGTCGAAGGTCATCCAACTGTGACAGAATATCGTTTTGATCGGACACATGAACCCGCTTGACCGGGGGTGGAACGAACGCCTCCGTTTCATCGCTATCGGTATCAAACTCAACGGTCGCATCGTCCACGTCGTCGCCTTCCTCCTCTTCGATTGTCTCAAGCGATTCTTCGCTCAGGCTTAAGCCCTGTTCATCCATCTCGGATTCTTCAGCAGGGGGCTGGTCGAAGGGTTCGTCGTCGGGGAGTTCTGAAATCGAGGGGGTTGTGATCTCGTCCTGTGAGGAGGCTTCCTCGCTTGAATCGGAGGTCGCTTCCTCTGGGACCGGAATTTCCGAGGACTGCGGCGTAACCTCGTCTTCAAGCGTTTCAGGATGACTCTCCCCGGGTGCAACCGTTTCCTCGAATGGTTGATCGGGGATCAGTACATCGGGAGCCTGGACCTCGGCTTCGCCAAACGCTGGAGAATCAATAACACCAGGAACCGCAAAGTCCGGACCGGCCCCTTCCTCTGCCGCTTTGGCCAGTGATGATGCCGAGATGGGGGCCGGACCTGAGGTCGCCGCCTGAACCTTCTTGGGGGGTGGCTGAGGAGCCGGGGCTGCGGGAGGCGCAATGGGGCGCGGAGAGGTTTCGGTCTGGGGGGCCGCCATCCTCTTTCTCAGTTTCTTCAGTGTGACCTTGGTGATCTCTTTGAGAGTCTCAAAAACTCCTTCTCCGTTAATCGCTGAGGCCGAGTGCCATGAAAATGCGCCGTCAGGATTAAGGTCGGAGTTGAGCTCGTCCTCCGAAAGGATGTTTTCAAGATCCCTCTTGTTGAATTGCAAGACCAAAGGGAGGTCGCCAATCTCCAACCCCAACTCTTCGATATTCTCAATCAGGCTCTTGAAGCTTTCGATATTGGCGTCTCGCATCGGTCTTTGAGAGTCGGCAACGAATACCAACCCATCGACACCCTTGAGTACCAGTTTTCGAGTCGTGTTATAAAAAACTTGGCCCGGTACCGTGTAGAGCTGAAGTCGAGTCTTGAACCCACCGATAGTACCGACCTCAATGGGCAAGAGGTCGAAAAATAATGTGCGATCTGATTCCGTCTCCAGCGATACCATTTCGCCGCGGCTTTTTGGTGAGGTCTTGGCGTAGATATAGCTGAGATTCGATGTTTTCCCACAGAGTCCTGGACCGTAATACACGATCTTGGCGGCCATCTGCATAGTTGCCCAATTGAAGAAAACCATTGTTATAACGCGACCTCAAGCGCCATCTCAAGCTAACATAGCGTCTATCGAGCGTCAATCGAACACCGGGATTTCGTTCTGTATGGTGAGTCTCGGCACTCGGGACGGTTTCATGGTAGTTAAGCGCTTCGATCGATTCCGTCTCAGCAGGTTTGGATGATACAATGTGGCCCTCAAAGGTGCAGTTGCCTCCTGACGCTACGGGCGTGCGCCATTATTAGGAGTATCGGTTTTTGTATGAATGAGATGATTCTCAGCGGGCGAGAAGATGCGGTGTTTGAGGTTATCGTCGAACTCTTCCTCACCACCGGCCAGCCTGTCGCATCCCGTGAGGTTGCGGCGAGGAAAGGCCAACGTCTGTCATCTGCCTCCATCAGAAGTGTCATGGCCCATCTTGAGGAACTCGGACTTCTGATGCGTCCGCACCCTTCTGCTGGGTGTACGCCCACCGACAGGGGACTGAGGTATCACATAGATCGGAATATTCGTAATTCGAGGCCGTCGCCGGCGTTGCGACGGAAGGTCAAGGATCGATTTCGGCAGGCCGGCCCGGTCCGGGTGGATGATCTTGGATGGGTTGCAGGCCTGGCTGCCGATCTCACCCGAGAGGCGGGAGTGGCGCTGAGGCCGGTGGGGGAAGACCCGATTTTGGAGAGCCTGGCACTGGTTCCTCTGGGTGGAGATATGGCGCTGGGCCTGATCGTGACGGCGGATCGATGGGTGGAAAAGAGAGTGGTACATCTGAAAGGGCAGGTTCGGAAGATTGATCTTGGCGCCCTCGCTGCCGACGTGACCCGAAGGTTTTCCGGGCAGGGGGTTGAATCCGTTCGAGAACGGCTCTGCGGTGAGATTCCGGAAATGCTGGGTTTCTCGAACGAAGAGTGTCAATTCCTGCAGGAGATTTTCCAGGATCCCGGGGATGGTGAGGTCCAGGTGGCAGGGGCTGATAATTTATTTCAGAACGAGGCCTTTTCCGAGGTGGGTCGGATCCGTTCTGTCGTCAGGGTCCTGGAAGATCATCCACGTTTGGCCGGCGAGTGGCGGAGAGCGTTGAGAACCGCGGCAACTCGGGTTTTCATCGGAAAAGAGAGCCCATTGACGGCCGGCGGGAATCTTGGGATGGTGGCAACGTTATTCTATCGAGACGGCCACACCGTGGGGGCTGTTGGTATTGTTGGACCGCGGCGAATGACATACAAGAATGTGATCCCTGTGGTTAAGTGTATAGGAGAGACATTATCGGAGAATCTTGCGAGCCGAGCTGCGGGTTGAGGGACTACCGATGTGGATCAAGCAAAGAGCTTGAGTGTGGAGTGGAGCATGGCTGATCAGAGCGATAATTTTCTTCAGATCGACGATGATCCTGAAGTGATCGAATTCGAGGTCATCGAAGACGGCGCGGAGCAGGATTCGGTGGAGGCTCAATCGGTATCCAGTGATGATGAGCCCATCGTGATTGATGACGACGTATCGGCCGATGTCGAGAAATTCCAAAAAGAGGTTGACCATCTTCGCGAGATGTATCTGAGGAAACTCGCGGAATTCGACAATTTTCGGAAGCGAACCGAGCGCGAAAACGCGGAGCGTGCAAAATTGGCCGGTCTTGAGGTGGTCCAGGACTTGATCCCGGTGATCGACAACCTTCATCGAGCGCTCGAGCATTCTGCGGAGTCTTCCCGCGAAGCCCTTGCGGAGGGTGTCGAGATGATCTCCAAGCAACTGATTGATGTCCTTGAGCGAAGGGGATTGGAGATCTTTGATCCAACCGGGGAGGTCTTCGATCCGGAGTCTCACGAGGCTATTCAGCGGGTTGAGGATTCAGATTTGCCGCCAGGTACGATTGCCTGGGTCCTGGTCAAGGGATTTAGATTCGGGGGTCGGCTTTTGCGGCCGGCCATGGTCGGAGTTGTTGCAGAGAAGCCGGGAAGGGGTCCTGCGGCTGAGACCGTTGGAGAGGCTGAATCCGGAGAAGGGAACGGTTCGTGAGCAAGATCATTGGAATCGACCTGGGAACGACCAACTCGTGTGTCGCCGTGGTGGATGTCACGAAACCCGTGGTGATTCCCAATCGCGAGGGTTCGAGGACGACCCCCTCGGTTGTGGCCTTCACAGGATCGGGAGATCGACTGGTGGGGCAGATCGCTCGTCGGCAGGCGATGACCAATCCCGAAAACACAGCTTATGCCGTCAAACGGTTGATTGGAAGACGTTTTGATGCCGAGGAGGTCCGGTGGGCGAGATCTCTGGTTCCTTACGTCATCAGCGAATCGGAGAATGGTGATGCATGGGTCCAGATTCGTGACCGGAGTTTCAGCCCCGAAGAAATTTCCGCCTTGATCCTGAGGGAGATCAAGGAGTTCGCAGAGGAGTTTGTCGGGGAAGAGGTGACCCAGGCGATTATCACGGTCCCTGCCTATTTTGATGACAGCCAACGGCAGGCGACCAAAGACGCAGGCGCTATCGCGGGGCTTGATGTTCTCCGGATCATCAACGAGCCGACTGCGGCATCGTTGGCGTACGGATTCGGGAAAGAGAAGAACGAGACCATCGTGGTCTATGACCTCGGCGGTGGAACATTCGATATCTCTATCCTGGAGATCGGAGATGGAATCCTCGAGGTCAAGTCCACCGCCGGTGACACCTTCCTTGGTGGAGAGGATTTTGACGCTCGGATCATGGAGTTTTTGCTCTCACACTTCCGAGAAGAGACCGGAATCGACATGTCCGAGGACACGATGGCGATGCAACGCATCAAGGAGGCGGCCGAGGCGGCAAAGTGTGAGCTTTCGACGGCCGAGTTTATGGACATTTCCCTGCCGTTTATCGCGGCCGACCATACCGGGCCCAAGCATTTGCAGGTTCGGCTGCCTCGGAGTCGGCTGGAGGAACTGGTCAAGGATCTGGTCGAAAGAACTCTTGAACCGTGTCGCAATGCCCTGGAGGCAGCGCGGTTGGAGGTTGAAGACATCGATCAGGTGATTCTGGTCGGCGGTCAGACTCGGATGCCCCTCGTTGTTGAAATGGTCAGTGAGTTCTTCGGGAGAAAACCGTGTCAGGACATCAACCCCGACGAGGTGGTTGGTATCGGTGCGGCGATCCAGGGAGGTATTCTCAAGGGAGAGGTCAAGGATCTCATCCTGCTCGATGTGACGCCGTTGTCTCTCGGAATCGAGACTCACGGAGGCTTGTTTACCAAGATCATCGAAAGAAACTCGACAATTCCGACAAAGAAATCGATGGTCTTCACGACGGTCGCCGACAATCAAACGACGGTTGAGGTCCATGTCCTTCAGGGTGAGCGGGGCATCGCCAACGAGAATCGATCATTGGGCCGCTTTGATCTGGTCGGGGTCCCCCCTGCCCCGAGGGGTGTGCCGCAGATCGAGGTCAATTTCTCCATCGATTCGAACGGTATCGTCGAGGTTGGCGCCCAGGATCTGGCTACGGGCCGGGAGCAGAGAATCGAAGTCAACCCGGCCGGCGGCTTGTCGAAGGCCGAAATCGATGTCTTGATTGCCGAAGCCGATAAATATCGGGTGGATGACCAGGAACGGAGAGAAACACGCCAATTACAGAATCGACTGGAAGGGCTTCTTTATACCAACGATCGAGTCGTCCGGGAGTTTGGAGGAAGTCTCTCCCCTGAAGATCGTGACGACGTTCGATCGACGCTTCACCGGGCACGCAAGGCGGTGACCAGTGAAGAGCGTTCGGTGCTCGAGGAGGCCATCTTTGCCGTCGAGGATGCATCACGAGTCCTGGCCGAGGTCATCATGTTGGATCCGATGACGGCTCTTGGAATGGCCAATATGACCGGAGTCCCGGGTGATTTCGAGGAAGAAGAAACAGAGTAGGAATACATGGTGACAACGAGGGACTATTACGAGGTCCTCGGCGTGGAGCGCGGGGCTTCGGTCGATGAGATCAAGAAGGGGTACCGGCGGTTGGCCGTCCGGTACCATCCAGACAAGAATCCTGGAGACTCGGTTGCTGAGGAGCGTTTCAAAGAAGCCTCTGAGGCCTATTCGGTCCTGTCGGATTCCGAAAAAAGAAGCCGATATGATCAGTTTGGCCATCAAGGAGTCGGGCAGGACTTCACCGGATTTGATCCGACGTCATTTGGTGATTTCTCCGATATCCTCGGTGATCTCTTCGGTGTGGGTTTTGGAGAGATCTTTGGCCGCCGAGGTCAACGGCGACAAGGCCCGCGACGGGGCCGGGACCTCCAGTACACCCTGCGGCTGACCCTTGAAGAGGCCGCCACCGGGACCGAAAAGACCATCAAGATTCCTCGCCAGGAGTCATGCGATGCCTGTGGCGGAAGCGGCGCCAAGAAGGGGACTTCGCCCCAGACCTGCTCGACCTGTCGTGGTGCGGGCCAGGTAATGTTTCAGCGAGGTTTTCTCTCGATGGCCCAGACCTGTCCGAGGTGTCAGGGTGCCGGTCGGATTAACCCCTCTCCCTGCAGCGAATGTGGTGGGCAGGGTCAGGTGGAGAGGTCGGCCACCCTCAAGGTGACGGTCCCGGCCGGGGTCGATAACGGGATGAGGTTGCGGTTGGCCGGAGAAGGCGAGGGTGGGCGTCAGGGCGGGCCGGCGGGTTCACTGTTCGTCGTCATGAGTGTCGAGCCCCACGAGCTGTTCGAACGAGAGGGTTCGCACCTGCATCTGGAATTGCCGGTCTCGGTGTTTCAAGCGATGTTGGGTGCTGAGATTCCCATTACGACGATTCTCGGTGAGGACAAGACGCTGGCCGTTGCTGCTGGGACCCAACCGGGGGATGTTGTTCGTGTCAGGGGCGGGGGGATGCCGGAAGTGGATCGTGGGCGGAGGGGTGACCTCTTTGTTCATCTCAAGGTTGTGGTTCCCTCCAGACTCAATGCCGATCAGAGGGGTGTGGTCGAAAACGCTGCGAAAGCCGTGGGTGACATCATCGATACTGACCGCCATGAAGGTCTGTTCGACAAGCTGAAGCGAGCGCTCGGCGGTGAATGAAAGCCTTGGGCACGATGTCCCCGCGGTGTCCACTTCGACGCTGAGAATTCGGTTCGAGATTGAGTCCGAAATGGAGGATGCCCTCGCCGAGGTCCTCTCCCGGCACACGACGCTTGGAGCGTCGATTTCGGGTGAGCATGACTCAAGGGTGGAGATCCAGGTCTTCCTCGCATCGGAGGATTTCGACCTGATTCCTGCTCTCGTGGAGGATCTGGCAACGATTGGCGTGGATCAG
>CAYSHZ010000018.1:0-23662 GCA_964430905.1 uncultured Thermoanaerobaculia bacterium
CAATCAGCCTCGGCATCATGATCGGTTTGATGCTGGGCAAGCCGATCGGCATCGGTCTGATGGCATGGATTGTCGTTCGCAGCGGGAAGGGCGCACTTCCCGAAGGTGTCAATTGGGGTCAGATCATAGGGGCCGGGTGTTTGGCCGGTATCGGGTTCACGATGTCGCTCTTCGTCACCGAGCTGGCCTTCGGCGATCCGCTCCTCGTTGCCGAGTCGAAGGTGGGCATTCTTGCCGCCTCGCTGATCTCGGGCATCATCGGCTACATTGTGCTCAGCCGGTCGTTGCCAACGCGGCCAAGGCAGGACCAAGGTGGGCATGACCGCCACGCCAGGTAGGTGTCAGATGTTGGCTGTCAGCTATCGGCTATCGACTATCGGCTTTCAGCCGGGTGGCACTCAATCGGCTTCAAGGGTCAGTGCCCAAAGTCGGCAGCGAGTTGAGAATTTCGTCAATATCTATCTCGTCGATTTGCTCGGCCTGGAGGTATTCCTCCGCATAGGCACGGTAGACACCCGAGGTCAGAAACAGGGCAAAGACATCCGGGCAGAGATGCCCCGCCAAGACCATCGACCTCATGATCCAAATCGCCTTGCTGAGACTCTTGGGAGTCATGTAGGGTCGATCGGCAGCGGTCAAGGCCTCGAAAACGTCTGCGACCGCCATAATCCTCTCCGGAATTGACAGTTCATCTCCCCTCAGTCGACATGGATAACCGGTCCCATCCAGTTTCTCGTGGTGGGTCCCCGCCCATCGGGGGACTCTCTTGAGTTCCCGTGGAAAGGGGAGCCTTTCGAGCATTCTCAGTGTCTGAATGATGTGCTCGTTGATCTTGAACCGTTCCTCGTCCGTGAGGGTACCCCGAGCAATTTTCAGATTGTGGAGTTCCCCTCGGTTGTAAAGATTCTCGGGTACATCCATCTTGAATCCATGGGGTTGATCGCCAAACGGATGTTGCCCCTCCTCTCGAGGCACGATGTGCTCGGGCTTGTCGGCAAGCAGGGTCTCGACGACGGGAAGTTCGGCTGTCGAACGTGAAGAGCGCAGCCTTCGTTCACTGTGTGACAGGCCGAGGCTATCGTCGAAATATCGAATCCAGGTCTGAACGCCAATCTGCTCGATTCTGTGACTGTCCTCGTCAGAAAGCGGGTTATCACCCTGGTTGCATTGTGCAATGAACTCGAAATCGTCACGCAGCTCGGCCAACTTCTCGTCCAGATGATGCTGGATCTCTGCGTCCGTCTCTTTCGGCGTTTCCTTCATGATCTGGATCTGGGCGTCCCTCCACACGACTTCGAATCGTGTTCTGATCTCGTGGATGCGGTTTCCCAGGGTCTCGAGCTTGGTCGCCTTGTCGACGACATACTCCGGCGTGGTGACCTTGCCGCAATCGTGCAACCAGCTTGCAATATGGAGTTCGTACCACTCGTCCTCGGAGAGATGAAATGCCTCGAAGGGGCCCTCGTTATGTTCCTGGGCCGCTTCCGCCAAGAGTCGGGCGATGACGGGAACCCGGCTGCAGTGACCGTGGGTGTACGGCGATTTTGCGTCAATGGCTCCAGCCAGAACATGAATGAAGGACTCCAGCAGATCCTTGTGGGCCTTGAGGAGCCGCCGATTGTCCAGGGCAACCGCCGCATCGGAGCAGAGGGCCTCGATGTAGGGAATGGTCTCGTCGGAAAACGGCCTGAGATCTCCACCGGGACCCCTGGCATTGACCAGTTGAAGCACGCCGATGACCTCACCCTCGTGGGTTCGAAGCGGCGCCGAGAGTACTGTGGTCACGGGTGTGTCTGGCCGATCAAAATGGCGTTTGATGGCTGCGACAGCCGACTGATTCTCATGAGACTCCAGTTCATCGAACCGAATGACAGCCCCATCAACAACAGTACGTGCTTCTATTGCCTTCGACGCTGAGTCCTCTGACCCATCCCCAAGGGGAATCAGGTCAAATGGCGAATCGCTGCCGTCCCGGCCCCCGAAGAACTCCTGGGCCGGCGCATTCTGGAGAATCGAAACCTGCAGGCTCTGCCAATCGTCCGTTCGCAAGAGGACCGCACCCGCATCTGCGCGGCATACGGTACGAGCCTCCTCGAGGATCATCTCGAGCAGCCGGTCACGACTCTTCTCGCTCGAGAGGGCATGGCTGATCGCCAGAAACTGCTGAATTGCCTCCTTCATGACCTCCATTGTGGCGGCCAAGTCAGCAACTTCCCTGATGCGGGAGAACACCGTAATTGGCGTTTCGAAACGCAACTCTCGAATCTGCTTCGCCTCCGCTGCCAGCGTCCTCAGGGATCGTGAAATGTGGCTGGAAATGATCAGGGCAAGACCAATGGTCAGAGCCAGCATCATGAGAGAGATCAGCAGACTCTGATTTCGAGTTTGGATCGCTTCCACCAGGAGCTCATCCCGGGGCAGGACGGTGACCAACGAAATCGATCCTCCCGCTCGAACCGACAACGATGAAACCGACGCCAACCAGATGCGGCCCCCGACATCGATTTCATACCGTCCATTCTCCAGGGGGCCATCAAAAATCTTTGAAAGACCCAGAAATACTGGATCCATCAGCTCCGAGAGCCGGGGGAGCCTGACCTGGTTCGTCCCGGGACCATCAGCCGACTGTGGTTCAAAACCAGGATCCGACGAAGCAATGACATGGCCCGAGCGACTGAGAAGTATCTGACGACTCGAGGGAGTAATTGAGTGCCCGGCGAGACCGGCTGACAGATCGGACAATGCCAGGTCAACTCCGACGGCCCCGCCCCCTCCGCTCAACCTCCGAGCGATGGTGACTCCGACCTCTCGGGTTGCAAAAAACACGTAGGCACCGGTAACAATCTGTCCTTCCCTCGTCATTGCCTCGTCGTACCACTCCCGTTCTCGGGGGTCGAATCCACTCCAGGGTCTTTCTCTATGTTCAACCAGGTCGGCCTCGGAATTGAAGAACTCAAGGGTCTCCGAAACTCCGTCACCATCGGATTTGATGATCGTCTGCAGAACAAACATTGCGTCTGAAGGGACATCGAAAGCCTCTCGCGCCACCTGCCGGCCTCGAAGCGACCGGACCAAATAAAAACTGCCGTCGTCGTGACCTACAAAAATTGAGGAGATCTCCCGTTGCTCGCGAAGACTCTCGGCGAGCGTACGCATCTCCCTTCGGCGGTCTTCAGCCGGATCTTCTGCGGAAAGCCTCATGTGAGCGGCCAGGTCGACAACGTTCTGTGCGGGTCCGTAGAGCTTGGAAACACTGGTGCCGAGATGATCAGTGATTCGGCGAAGCCGCTGGTCGGCTTCTATGAAAGCCTCCGAGCGGGCCCTGTAGAAATTAAATACGATCAGGGCAACCCCAAAGAGGATCAGGAGAGTCGTAAATACCACCGATATAGCCACCTGAAGCGGATACCCTCTCGATTTCTGTCCGGAGAAACCGTCCAAAGCCTCCTCCTTGAATCTAAGTTCGATCAATTGACAATAGCATGTGACCACATGGAATATTGAGGGTCGGCAATCTGTTGGCTTCAACGTGTAGAGTTATGAAGGACCCGCCAAAGAGACTGCGGCGAGTCGGTTAGTTCGCAGAGTGGCCACCCTTCCGGGGATTGGCCGCTATCAAGAATGGTCGTAAACCAGAAGGAGCTATGATGAAAAAAATACTTGGATTAATGTTTGTGGTCAGTCTGATCGTAGTCCCGGCAATGGCCCAGAAGGTCACAATCGATTTCGCCCACGATTTCGACTTTGAACAGATCAAGACATTCCAGTATGTCGATACCGCCGAGTCGAACTCGAAGAATGAGCTGATGGCCGAGCGCATCAAAGATTTGATCATCTCGGAACTCCAAGAGGGCGGCCTGACACAGGTCGAAGAAAACCCTGACATGTTCGTGACCTACCACATCACGACCAAGGAAAACACCAACTACAACACCTCGACCTTTGGCTACGGTGGCTACAGAGGCGGATGGGGCGGTTGGGGCTACGGTGGTGGCGGAATGGCAACCTCGACGACGAGAGCCTACACCTATACCGAGGGAACCCTGATCATCGACGCCTACGAAAGCACCGAGAAGAAAATGATCTGGCGCGGCACCGGGACAGTGACCGTCAAGAACACTCCGGAAAAGCAGACCAAACAGATCACAAAGATCCTCCACAAGCTCGGCAAGAAGTGGGACAAGATCCTCAAAAACAAGGGCAAATAGGCGGGAAAACTTTCAGCTGAGCCTCTTGAAAACCGGGCGGGGATAAACCCCGCCCCTACACTTTTCTTTGTATCGGTATCAGCGCGGCATTGGCCGGTACTGGTATCGCATCAGGAAAATATTGGCGTTCCCCAAGTCATCGACCCTGGACCGGATGTAGTTGATCATCACCTTCTGGGTCTTGTTTGCGTACCAGTTGAGACCCAGGCTGAGATCGAGCATTCCCCCACCATCGAGCCTCTTGTCCTTGAGGTCGATGGTGGAAAGCCTCGCCGTTACTTCAAACGCCCCTCCGCTGGACCTCTTGAGAGGAACACCTCCCTGATACTTCCCGCGAGGAGAGACCCGACCGAACCGTCCCGCAGCACGGTCGTAGGGACGCACCTCACCCGTAAGGAAATACCCGATCTGAACATAGGCGCCCCAAAAACCAAGCTTCCCATAATCCGGAGAATCCAGCGAAGAGTAAATTGCTTCCGATTGGACCCACAGAGGACCCTGAACCGTGGCAATCTCTGCTCCGGTAAGCTTGATCGTGCTCGCATCAATATTGCCCGTGTCAGCCAAGACCTGAACAAAGCGGGCCTCTGGACGAGAGAAGTACCGGGTCTTGCTGCTCTGTGGGTTTCTACTGGAATATGCCAACCCCACATGGACCAAATGCCGCCCCTCGTCACGCCACACCGGAAGCCCCGTGATGCGACCCGTGACCGACAGGTTCGAGGACGAAGCATTTTCCTCACTCTTCGTTCCAAACGAAAAGAACCCAAGAGCCCACGACATACGTGCTTTCGCGACACTGCGATGAACCATGTATCCGAGATTGTTGCCCGGAGCAAAGGTTTGAACGGGGAGCGACCTCTCGAGAAAACCACCGTAATAGCTCCCGGAAACCCGCTCAAGACTGAATGGTTCCTGGAAAAATCCAATCCGGAAATCCCCAACATTGTATCCAAAGACGGTCAGGCCGCTGTCGATACCCTCAACATAGGCATCCCAGATTCCACTATCCGCACCAAATTCGTACCCCAGGGTGTACCTGAAGTGCTTGTCAATCGTACCCCCAGCCAAAATGGTGAACCTTCGCACCTTGAGTGAGTCCCTGAGCTCACCAATCTCGGTCTCAATACCAGTGTCGCCGGCGGCGAGACTCCCGTCGATTTGGAGCCTGGCGTAGACCCGCAGAGTGACCCGGTCATCGAATAGATTCCAGGTCGAGAGTCCGCGCCACGCATGAATAAAGGCCTTCCACTTGTCTTTGGCACTTCCTTGGGCAAAATCAGGTTCGCCTGCCGCCGAATGGCCCTCGGAATCAACGATCGGAGGCTGATCGGAAGTCAACTGCGACCCCTGAACCTCCTCGGCGCTCACCTCTTCCTCCGTCACTTCCGCTTTTCCAACCACCGGTGAAACCAGCACACCTACGACCAGTAGAACCGCAACACTCTGCCATCGCGACCTGAAACCACCGATCCCGGCTCTTTGTATCATTTTCACCATCAAATCGTGTCTCCCGTCCCTGCAGTCTCCCAGGGTGAAACCTTAGCAGATTACTGAATATCAACATGCTAAGCTGATGGTTGGCAAAATTTTATCGGAGGTTGTACGTCATGAAGAAAATTGTTGTTGTCCTGATTGCAGTATTTCTGATGACAGGTACTCTTGTTGCCCAAGACTCTTCCGAAGTTCCCAAGGTTACGGGCAACGATGAACTTGTCAAAAAGAAAGGTCCGTATCAGGAAACCTGGGTCCGCCCCGACGCAGACATTGACAGGTACAACAAACTTTATGTGTGGCACCCGGTGTTCGACTTTCGGGAAGGCGGAACCGTATCAACCGGCACAGAAATCGCCCGATCACGGCGTGACCAGGGGCCCTACGTCTTTGACGAGGAGGATCAGGAACGATTCAGGAAAATGGTCGGTGAAATCGTCGTCAAAAATTTGGCCCACAGCAAGAGATTTGACGTCGTCACTACGGTAGGCCCGGGAACACTCTTCGTTCGCTGCGCCATGCTGGACATCGTGTCCAACGTGCCTCCGGATCTTGGCCGGACCACTACAAGGGTCCACCTTTCGTCAGTCGGGGAAGCGACGGTCGTTTTTGAGTTGATTGATGCCGAAACAGGCGTGATCCAGGCCCGGGTTGCAGAGCGTCGGATCATTCAAGCTCCAGGCCGGATGCACCAGGTCAGCACCATGCCATCGACGACAAACAGCGTGTGGAACGACGTCAAGCTTTGGGCAACTGATGTCGCCCAGAGCCTGCGCAGGGAACTAGACAAGGCCAAGAAGAAGGCCGACAAATAACCGTACTGCTGAGGTCGCCGGGGCCGTTGGCTGGATCCGTCGTCCGGGGCCGGTCACTGCCATCCGCCGCTGAGTTCAGTCCCAATCCCGCTCCCTGCCGTACGTCAATGACAGCTGACAGCCGATAGCTGAAAGCTGACAGCTCCTACGAACACCCCGTCGTACCACCGCAGGTATTGCACTTGAGGCAGGTGCCGTTGCGAACCAGGGTCAGGGCTCCGCACTCGGGGCAGGGATCGCCTTCGTAGCCCATGACACGGGCCTGATCCTTGGCCGCGGCCGCCTTGGGAAGAGAACGCGCCCGACCGACCGCCGGTGCGGGTGCGGGTGTCGCCGATCCTCCAGCCACAGCCTGAGCCACGGCGATCGATCGTACCTCTGCTTTTTCCTGGGGCTCCTTGATCGCCTTGCCTTCCTTGAGGCCTCCTCCCAGAGCGTCATGACGAGTCTCTTCGGGTGAGACCTGCGCAAGGTCGTCCCGGCCCAGATAGGTGATGGCCAGATCTCTGAAGACGTAGTCGATCACCGAGGTCGACATCTTGATCCTCTCGTGGCCCCCAACCATCCCCGAGGGTTCGAAGCGGGTAAAGACGAAGGCATCGACAAATTCCTCAAGCGGTACGCCATACTGAAGGCCCAACGAGACCGCGATGGCAAAGCAGTTCATCAGAGAGCGAAAGGCCGCCCCCTCCCGATGCATGTCGAGGAAGATCTCGCCGACCTCGCCGTTCTCGTAGTCGCCGGTGCGGATATAGACCTTGTGTCCACCAACCGAGGCCTTCTGGGTATATCCACTTCTGCGCTGTGGCAACCGACGACGACGCGCCTGGTACCGAATGACAACCCTCTCGGCCATTGCTTCGGCAACCTTCATTGGATCCGCTGAAGTCACGGCATCCATCAGGGCCTCTTCCTCTTCGGCGTCCAGGGCCATCGACAGGGGCTGACTGAGTTTCGAACCGTCACGGTACAAAGCAACGGCCTTGAGCATCATCTCCCACGACATCTTGTAGGCATGTTTGATATCTTCGACAGTTCCCTCACTGGGCATATTGATGGTCTTGGAGATTGCCCCGGAGATGAAAGGTTGGGCAGCCGCCATCATCAAGATGTGCCCCTCGTACCGAATGAAACGAGTCCCCTTGCGTCCGCAACGATTGGCACAGTCGAAGACGGCAAGATGCTGGTCTTTCAGGTGCGGGGCCCCTCGATGGTCATCGTCCCGCACGCCCAGGTGTTGGCCTGCTCGATCTCTTCTCCAGAGAACTCCAGACGGGCAAGCACGTCCAGGTTCCAATCGGCCAATTCGGTATCTGTGAAACCCAGCCCGCGGAGAAAGGCCTCTCCGAGGATATGAGGGGCAAATGCCAGTTTGAGTTCGAACGAGGTCGGCAGGGCTTCTTCGACCCGGGTCAGTGCCTCGGCATCAAAGCCCCGCTCGGCCAGCTTCTCGAGATCGATCGTCGGACACCCCTGGAGAGTGCCATGCCCCACCGTGTAGCCAACGATGTCGGAAATCTGCTGATCGTCATAGCCCAACCGCACGAGTGCCGCCGGAATGGCCTGGTTGATGATCTTGAAGTAACCACCCCCTGCCAACTTCTTGAACTTGACCAGGGCAAAGTCCGGCTCGATGCCGGTGGTGTCGCAGTCCATCACCAGACCGATGGTTCCGGTTGGCGCCAAGACCGTTACCTGGGCATTCCGGAAACCGTGTTTCTCTCCGGCCTCGAGGGCTCGGTCCCAGGCCTCCCTGGCGGCACCCAGCAACTCCTGGGGCGTTGTGTCCGGGGAGAGACCCTTGGGCTTGATCGTCAGGTCCTCGTACATCTCCTCGGGGGCATCGTAGGCGGCACGGCGATGGTTGCGAATCACCCTGAGCATCGACTCGCGGTTGTCGTCAAACGCCTGGAAGGTACCAAGCTCTGCAGCCAACTCCGCGGACGTCGCGTAACTCTGGCCACACATGATTGACGTGATGGCGCCGCAGATCGAGCGACCCTCATCTGAGTCGTAGGGAATACCCAAGCGCATCAACAACGACCCAATATTGGCAAATCCCAGACCCAGGGTTCGATAGAGGTAGCTCAACTCCGCAATCCGACGCGAAGGAAAAGAAGCCATCAATACCGAAATTTCCAGAACGACGGTCCAAAGCCTGACCGCATGTTTGAACGCCTCGATATCGAAGGAGCCATCGCTCTTGAGGAAGGTCACCAGGTTGAGTGAAGCCAAATTGCAGGCCGTGTCGTCGAGGAACATGTATTCGGAACAGGGATTGGATGCGTTGATCCTCCCGCCGGCAGGGCAGGTGTGCCACTCGTTGATCGTATCGTCGAACTGGAGGCCGGGATCGGCACATTCCCAGGCCGAAACGGCAATGTCACTCCACAGCTTGGGCGCCGACACCTCCTTGGCAGTCTGGCCGTCGGTCCGCTGTGTCAGATACCAGTCGCGCCCGGTCTCCAGTGCATTGAAGAAGGCATTGGGAACTCGAACGCTGTTGTTGGAATTTTGACCGCTCACGGTGAAGTAGGCGTCTGAGTCCCAATCGGTGTCATATTCCTCGACCAGGTAGTCCTTGATGCCCTGCCGGGCCAACTGCAGGACACGTTGGATCGATCCGTCCGGCACACCCATTCGTCTCGCCGTACTGACGGCAATCCTGAGTCTGGAATTGGTATCGGTGTCGGTATCCGAGCTCTCACCCCCATCGGGGAAGCAGGCGCTCAAGACATCCTTGAGCTGCCGCTTGACGATGCGAGATCCCGCAACCATCGCGGCAACCTTGCGTTCCTCGACCGCCTTCCAACAGATGAACTCCTCGATATCCGGATGGTCGAGATCCAGGCAGACCATCTTGGCGGCTCGACGGGTTGTCCCGCCGGATTTGATCGCGCCGGCCGCGCGGTCGCCGATCTTCAAGAAGGACATCAATCCGGAGGATCGACCCCCACCCGAGAGTGGTTCTCCCCCACCCCTCAACCTTGAAAAGTTCGAACCCGTACCCGACCCGTACTTGAAGAGGCGGGCCTCCCGGGTCCACAGATCCATGATGCCGCCTTCATTGACCAGATCGTCACTGACCGACTGGATAAAACAGGCGTGGGGCTGAGGATGTTCATAGGCCGAAGAACTCCGGAGGAGCTCTCCGGTCTCTGGGTCCGCATACCAATGACCCTGAGCAGGTCCCGTGATGCCATAGGCCCAATAGAGACCGGTATTGAACCACTGGGGAGAGTTTGGCGCCGCCATCTGTTTGGCCAACATCACACACAACTCATCGTAGAAAGTCTCGGCGTCTTCCTCGCTGTCGAAATAACCGTATTCCCTGCCCCAATGGGTCCAACAACCGGCCAGTCTATGGAAGACCTGCCGTGCATCCCTTTCGGGACCGGTGACCGGTTCGCCGTGATCGTCGAGAATGGGGGTCCCTTCCGTATCGACCTGGGGAACTCCGGCCTTGCGGAAGTATTTCTGAACCAGAACGTCAACCGAAACCTGGGACCAATCCTCCGGAACGGTCACCTCGTCCATTTCGAAGACCAGAGTTCCATCCGGATTCCGGATCTCGGATCTCCTGGACCCAAAGTCGATACCTTGATATGGACCGGCTCCGGCGCGTGTAAATCGACGACTGAACTTCATCTACCAGCTCCCATCATTCTCATCTCCAGGCACAATTTTTCCCATGCGGGCCGCCGCGCTTCCTTCGCTGAAACCCCGAAGTTTGGCCTGACTTGAGGCACTATATCTTGACGATCGGAACTCTGTCAACACAATATGTAGAGGTTTTTTGAAGAAAATTCAAATATTGAGATCTACTGAACTTCCATGTCACCGGCACGTTTTCTCAACCAAAATCACCCGCTTGTCTCAAAATATCAACTCAAGGAGAGAATCGTGGGATAGTATAAATGAACGTCAACTTTCCCGAAGCTGCAGCGACAAAAAACGGCGGCCCGAAGGCCGCCGTTCGTTCGATCAATCGCTACTTTCTAGACGAGACCTTGATCGATCATCGAGTCGGCCACCTTGAGGAAGCCGGCGATGTTGGCGCCCATGACGTAGTTGCCGGGATCGCCATACTCGGCGGCGGTCTCGACGCACGCCTTGTGGATGCTCTTCATGATGCCGTGCAGGCGCTGGTCCACTTCCTCGCGGGTCCAGCCGAGGCGCAGGCTGTTCTGGGACATCTCGAGACCGGAGACCGCTACTCCGCCGGCATTGGCTGCCTTGCCGGGACCGTAGAGAACCTTCTTCTCGATGAACAACTCGACCGCTTCGGGCGTCGACGGCATATTGGCGCCTTCGGAGATGCAGTAGCAGCCATTGGCCAGCAGGGTCTTGGCGTCTTCGCCGTTGAGTTCGTTCTGGGTTGCCGAGGGAAGGGCAATTTCACAGGGGATGGACCACACACCGGTTCCCTCGTGATAGGTGATACCCGAGAACTTGTCGGCCATCTCGCGAACGCGGCCGCGACGGTTGTTCTTGAGGTCCATCAACTCGTCCCACATCTCCTTGGTCATCCCGTCCTCGATGACGATGTAGCCAGAGGAGTCGGAGAAGGAAACGACCTTGGCGCCCAACTCCAGGCACTTCTCGGCGGCGTACTGAGCAACGTTGCCTGAGCCTGAAACCGTCACGCGCTTGCCCTCGAAGGTCTCACCTCGGGTGGCCAGCATCTCCTGGGCGAAGTAGACGGCGCCGTAGCCCGTCGCTTCCGGACGGATCAGGCTGCCGCCCCAGTTCAGGCCCTTGCCGGTCAGGACGCCCTCGAACGCATTGCGAAGACGCTTGTACTGACCGAAGAGGAAACCGATTTCACGGCCGCCGACGCCGATGTCGCCGGCGGGCACGTCGGTATTGGGTCCGATGTGACGGAAGAGCTCACTCATGAAGCTCTGGCAGAAACGCATTACTTCGGTGTCGGACTTTCCTTTGGGGTCGAAGTCCGAGCCACCCTTGCCGCCGCCCATGGGCAGGGTCGTCAGCGAGTTCTTGAAAACCTGCTCGAATCCGAGGAACTTGAGGATTCCGAGATTGACCGTCGGATGGAAGCGCAGACCACCCTTGTAGGGACCGATCGCCGAGTTGAACTCAACACGGAAACCCTTGTTGACCTGAACCTCGCCGCGGTCGTCCAGCCAGGGCACCCGGAACATGATCACCCTCTCCGGCTCAACGATCCGCTCGAGGATCTTCTGGTCAAGATACTTCGGGTGACGCTCGAGAACCGGAATCAGGCTCTCGACGACTTCCTCAACGGCCTGGTGAAATTCACCCTCGGCCGGGTTCTTGGCAATCACATTGCGCATGAATTTTTCAGCAAATAGTTTTCCGGTTGTCATTCATACCTCCACGCGGTATTGGCCATGGATCGGCTCTCGATCCGTCAGTAATTGGGGAGAAATTCCCCGGTTTTCTGGTGAAAATTTCCTCAAAGTTCCAAGGGTGGAAATGCGGTTCGAACGCATGAGCGGCAGTCTCATGCTGTTTATCACAAATGTCAATCCTTTTTTTGAATATTCACTGAGATCGAATCGCAAGTTCCACCAAAGGGCCCGTTCGACATCCCTCAGGCGCCGGGTTCATTCGTCAATCTCTCCACAGACCACACCGTAACCACCCTCGCCGAGGATCTCGAAAGCAGTCCGCAAACCCTGACGTTGACAATCGCGGCCAGTGACGAAACTCCTCTCTTTGCAGATGGGTTCGAAAGTGGTGGTGTTTCGGGGTGGGACAGTTCCGCTGGGTAGGTGAACGAACGGAGATATCAGGCATAGCGACTGATACATGAAGGCCTGAAGCCGGAATGTCGACGGCTGGGTTCTACGTCCCCGGCAGGATGACGCCGGTACCGCTCTCTCCGTCGACAAGGATCTCCATGGGCTGCTCCAGTCTGAGATGACGGATCGCACCGTTCATCTCTTCCGAAACCGCCGGGCGACCCCGGAACCACTCCCACCTGATGGCGCCCTCGATCTCCGTCTTGTGGACCGCAAAGAACGCCACTCCGAAACAGGTCAGGTTGTGAAAGAAGTGTGAACCGAAGGAGGGCTCGACCTGGAGATCCGAAAAGTCGGTCTCGACGATTGCCCGGGCTGTGGAGATCTGGGCCCACGTCACCGGAATCCCCAACCATGGATCCTGGGAACCCCACCGACCCGGACCGATCAGAAGACACTGCCGGCCCTCGTCTCTCAATCGCCGGTTGATCCCGGCCACGACCTCGGCAGCCTCGACCGTCATTGCTCTTTCCAGCCTCTCGGGATCCACGACAATGACGTCCGCCAGACTCTCTCTCCGGCCGTGGCCCAGAGCCAACCGTGTCCGAACGACGGCCCTTTCAACGTCCTCGGGACTCAGCTGTACATCATCATGAAACGACTCAACAACCAGCGGCCGCATCTGAACAACATGGAAGACCTGCTCGCTGTCAAAACCGGGGTCGAGTTGAACGGCGAATTCCATTTCTGCCGGGGATCCGATACCTTCCTTGCCCAAATCCAACAGCCTGACCAGTAGATCCGGGAGATTGAAGGGACGACCCCTGAGGATGGGATCGAAGGTCACCAAAGGCGCCCCCCCCTGGTCAAACCCGGGAGAAATGGCATCATCGGCCCGTCGATAGGTGGAAAGAATCGGTCTCGCCGCCCCGTCTGCCACGGCCGCAATGGTTTCGAGCTGCAACAGATTGGCTTCGGTGTGAATCCACGGGCTGGTGTCATCCTTGGACATGTCCAGGGCATAGAAGCGGCGCTGGGCATTACGAAGTGTGTCCTTGACCGACGACATCTGGGGGAGAACCCTGGGATGGGCGGGGCAAAACCTCAGGGCCTCGAACCCCTCAACGACCGTCTTGCCCAGACCCAGGGCTACCTGAGCAACACCATCCTCCGGATTCATACTTCCAAACGGATAGAAATTGCTGGAGGCTGCCGTCCCGGAAAAGGTCGGATAGAAACGGCTCCCAAATCGCCTGCCTACCAGCCGCTGCACCAGGACGGCCATCCTCTCCTCTTCCGATCGATAGGGGGTACTGTCCAGATAATCCCGTGCGGTCCGGAAGTATGTCGAGGCATAGACCACCTTGACCGCTTCCAGGACCTGGGCAAGTCGGACATCCAGCGA
Source organism: uncultured Thermoanaerobaculia bacterium (assembly GCA_964430905.1). Lineage (GTDB taxonomy): Bacteria > Acidobacteriota > Thermoanaerobaculia > Thermoanaerobaculales > Sulfomarinibacteraceae > DAOWGJ01. The sequence goes on from CAYSHZ010000018.1 coordinate 13,652, forward strand.
TGGATGATTGTTTGGCAGCATGATCGTTGAGTAGACACCGGCGAAGGGTTGGAAGAGGGAGTCCTCCAACAGACTCGAGGAGCGAACTGCCAAGGGCTCATGGACGACCTCGAGAAACTGGGCCAGTGCGTTGCGAATGCCGTGTTCGAACCGGGCAGCCCTGAATCGATCGAGAATTGCCCCATCTTCAAGGTCTCCAGCATCCTGGACAATGGACCGAAGATCGTTTCGGTGAATAAAGGTCTCGAAGATATCGGTCGCCAACGCAACCGTCTGTGGAATGGCAACCCGAACACCCGGCGCCCGAATTTCGTCGTAGGCCAACAACTTGTGCATGAAGGCCAGGCCCCGGCCCTTGCCCCCCAGCGAACCCGAACCCACTTTGGCAAAGGCGACAAACTCGTCGAAGCGGCCCTCCTCGAAGTCGGTCGTTACATGGCTTCGGATCTGTCGATGGTAGAGCGTGAAGGCCGTGATCAAGAGCTGCCGAAGCTCCTCTGACCCGGCAAACTCAGAAACCTGCATCGGTCTCAGGAGTCGTGCCAATTCGAACTCGGTCCGGGCCTTGAGCCAGGCGGAGAAATGGTTGAGGCCCGCGTGAAAGAGCAAACTCTCCCCCGGAATCGAGGGAAGGATCCGAATCATGTCCCTGATGTCTCCGACCCGGGCCACCTCCTCGCCGTCCGGAAGGGTGAAGACAAAATCGCCAAACCCAAAGTTGTCCAGAATGAACTGTCTGATGCCTTCCAGGAGATGTGGACTCTTCTTGTGGAAGAAGGCCACATCCAGCTGCCGTGCGTCCTCTTCAAAACGGGTTTCCACCGACTGCAACAGTATCGGTAGGTGGGGATCAATCGCCCTGACCTTTCGGACCAGACGAAGACCTGCCTCGGGGTCGATCTTCCCTTCGCAGGGGAAACCAACGTCGGAGATGATTCCCAGGACATTCTCGGAGTATTTCTCGTAGAACTGCCACGCCTCCTCCTCGCACTGAGCCAAGAGGATCTTGGGTCTGGCTCTAATCCTCAAGAGTCGGTGGGACAGATTGATGCCATCGGCCATCAAGCGGGTCGTCTGGGTCGTGACCTCGTGGTAGATCTGGGGCAAGAGCCCGGAATAGAAGGGAACCTCGTCCTCAACGACGATGATTGCCTGTACCCCGCCGACGAGAATATCGTGATCGGCGTTCCATCGATCTTCGGCCTGTTTAATCAGGGCAAAGAGCGACTTGACATCACCCTGCCACAGAAAAACCCAATCCAGGGCGCCGGAAAGCCGCAGGTCCTCCGCCTCCGCCAAATCCCATGTATTGGCAGCCAGAAGTCCCAGGGCTACATCAGGATCCACTTCCCGGACCCGTGCGACAAACTCCGGCAGGTTGGTTCCTCCGACCCGGGGTGAGGTGATTACCAGATCGAAGTCCTTCTCCTGAAGCAGTTGCAGCGCCTCGTCGGAATTGCTGGCGCGGGTAAACCGCGGCACGTAGCGAAGATTGAGATCGAGGTTCCTGTATTCCTCGAACAGCAATTCGGTCAACTGACCGTCCTCTTCGAGAATGAAGGCATCATACCGGGAGGCAACCAACAGGACTCGGCGAACCCTACGGGTCATCAACGACGAGAACTCCTCGGTTCCCATCCCATAGCGACTGCTGAGGTCGAGCTGGCCCTGAAGGGCAAATGTTGGACTCATCAAATCCCTTGATGAGCGTACCAGAAACTCGGACGTACTACCGCGCCACCGCCCCAACATAGGTGGGATCGCCGGTCAGATCATCGACGACCGAAGCGTAGGTCGTCCAGTAGGAGGGCGAACCTCCCACCAATTCAACCTCGATCCAACCACCCCTGATCGACTGCCCTCCAACGTTCATGTTGGAAAAGACATTGTTGATCTGGAGGAACGCTCCCGACTGGGAATAGGTCTTCGTGGCCAGAATCGACCCCGAGGGAGCGTGGAGGGTCACCCGAACCGAGATGGCGCCTGCCGATGTCTGAACAATACCGAGATTGGTATGGAAGACATTGGGAACGGAATGGACCAAGGGCAAGACGACCGAAGAGGCGCTCTGGGCCGAATCCAACGGAATGCCGGGGATACCCTGCCCATACGTCGCGTTGCCGGGAGCCAGATTATAGGTGCGCGTGGAAACAACCGCCTCGTCCGAGCTGACTTCGGCGTACATCAGGCCCGATGTCGGATTGGAATTTGCCAACGGATCATCAACGTACAGAGCACCCCCTGCAGGGATGGAATAGAAACCCGGTAGACTGATGCCGGGCCATGCCACACCGCTCGCAACAAAATAGAGCCTCGCCGTAACGACAGACGAAGACGGATTGGCAATACCTATCTGGGTTTTCCAGTTTGATGCGTTGTATCCGGGCGCCGACGCCGCTGCCGGGATCAGCCACTGGATCGATGGCCCGGAATCCGAGGAATCCCGACCCGTCAAGGTCGTCACACCAAGACCCAACGGATCCAGGTGATCGGACAACCGGGTTGACGGTGTCCCTCCTCCAGTCCAGCTCTTGTCCAGCTGACCAAACCAGTCCTCGAGGTCATTGCCGCAGGCCGCATACCCGCCGGAAAGGGTCCCGACGCACAGGCCATTCGCCTGATCGAAGAGACACGATCCGGAAGAGCCGCTTTCGGTTGTTCCCAAATCCCAGTCGGTGACCTTCCAATGGGAGGCGCCCTTGGTCGACAGGGGGTCGTTCTCGAAACAGATCGATTTCTCGTCCCCGGCCGGATGGTGGATTCCCGTCGCCGACTGGGGCGTCCGCCCCGAGACGTCCCACCCGGCGTAGTAGACGTTGTAGCTGGGATCGGGAGTGGCGTCCAACTCGATCAGAGTGAAATCAGATCCACCGTTCCAGTCCCACTCCCAGGTTGAGAGAAAGGCCGCACCGATCTGGTTTTGACTCAAAGACCCACCCGCCAGATCTCCACAATTCGGCGACTGGTAGTTCCAGTAGACCACCACGGTATTGGCGTTGGCTTCCCTGACCTCGCAGTGATCCGCGGTCAAAAACAGGGGCCTCCCGTCTTCGGCCGTGTTGTTCACCAGAGTCCCGGTACAGAGGTAGGTGTGGCCATCGGCTTGTATCGTGTAGCGGGCAACCGAACGGATCTGGTTCCGCCACGCATCACCCTCGGGACAGACGACGTTGATGTTGCAGTCGCCTCGTTTTGCCAGGTCCTCTTCGCCAAAGATTCGGTATCCGTGATGGACCCTGGCGATCGTCAAGCGAATATCCGAACGGCGACCGGGCGGCGCCGCCACCTCGACCACGAGACGATCTCCCAGAACGATCGGTGTCGAGAGACCCCCCAGGCGATCGCGGTCGGCTTGGCCATAGGGCCCACGAACCTGGGCGCCTTCGACATCATGAATCCAGAGGCTCGCTCCGTCAGGCAACTCTATCCCCTCGATTCGAAGATTGAGGCTCAGGGCGCCGGGCGCGTCGATCTCGACCCGCCAGAGGTCCCACCCATCGGGGAGACGGTCCCACCGACCATCGGTTGCAGGGCTGATCGACGTCTCCAGGCCGACGGCAAAACGGGCGGGACCCGCCTCATCGGGCCCGGTCGGCTTGCTCAGATCCTCGGATATCAGCGACTCGTGATCAACCGATGCCATCTGAACGACGGGGATATCCATCGAGGCGATTTCCGGCCCAACCAAACCGGGAGGCAGGCCTGCAGCAGCGCCGGTCATCGGTACCAGGGCAAATATGGAAAAGAAGAGTATCGCCCCGGCAGCATTCCGAAAACTAAGAAGAGACTTGATATTGGACCTTGTGATTTTGAACATCGGTGTCCTCCTGATCGTTCTATCCACCATGATGACTGACTCAAATCGTCACGCCGTGTCTGTCATCACCGGCATCCCCACCTCGTCATCACTTTTCGATGGTGATCGACTCCATCTTGACCGGCGTCAGAGGTCGGTCACCGGCAGCGGTCGGCGTCGCCTCGATCGCCTGAATGACATCCATCCCATCAATCACACGACCAAACACCGGGTGTTTGGAGGGACCGGGAGAAAACCAGTCCAGAAAATTGTTGTGGACCGTATTGATGAAGAACTGTGACCCTCCGGAGTTGGGACGACCGGTGTTCGCCATCGACAGCGTTCCCGGTTCGTTGGAAATCTTGGCGTCTTCCGGATGCTCATCTGCAATCGTGCCGTGCGGAGGCCCGCCGGTACCACAGCGCGGATCGGTGGGATCCGAACTGTAGGGACAGCCGAACTGGGCCATGAAGCCCTTGATCACGCGATGGAAATGGAGGCCGTTATAAAACCCCGACTCCGCGAGATCTATGAAGTTCTGGGCTGTGATCGGCATCGTGTCAAGGTAGAGCTCGACCTTGAAGGCGCCGAGAGATGTTGTACATGTTGCAATTGGATTAGTCATCGTACGTCCTTTCGATTCAACTCCCGTAATGACAAACGATAGCACACGAACGAACAGGGAGACCAGGAAACCGAGAGCCGAGAACTCCCAACCGAGGTATCATCCAAGGATGATTGTGAAACGGTTTCTCGTGGCGATGTCGATCCTGGCAGCCCTGTCAAGTCTGGTGTGGGCCGCAAATCCCAGACCCGCTGACGGCACACCCGAATCAGACCGGGAACGGCACTTCTTGTGGCGTGCTTCGGGACCAAATGGTGCAGAAGTCTACCTTCTGGGATCGATCCATGCCCTGCCCGAGGATACCTATCCCCTCGCCACCGAGATCACCGACGCCTTCGCGGCAGCACACATTGTGTATTTCGAGATCGACATGAATGACACATCCTCTCTCGGCGGTCGCATGATGGCTGCGGGGGCCCTCCCACCCGACAAGCGACTCGGTGATGCCCTCGATGAGAAAACCCGGAGTCTCCTTGATGCCTATCTCGAGGAAAATGGATTGTCTATTGGCTCCTTCGAGGCGATGAAACCGTGGATGGCGGCTCTGGCTCTGACCTCAATCGAGTTGATGAAGGCCGGATTCTCGGCCGATGCCGGTATCGACCTTCATCTGGCGCGGAGGGCGCACCGTGAGGGCAAAGCCGTCAAGGCTTTCGAAACCGCCGACTACCAAATCGAGCTCTTCGCAAACATGAGCGAAGACGAGAGCCTGTCGTTTCTCAGATACACACTCAAGGATATGGACACCGTCGTGTCCCAGTTGGGCGATCTGACCCGATCGTGGAAAGGCGGAGATGTCGACATGCTCTCGGCACTCTTGAGCGATGCCTTCGCCGACGAACCCGAGCTCTTTGAGCGGCTGGTCACCGTTCGTAATCGGGTATGGTTGTCTCGGATTGATGATCTTCTCAGCAGCAAGGACACTGCCATGGTTGTCGTCGGCGCCCTCCACCTGGTTGGAGAGGGAGGACTGATCGAACTGTTGCGGAATGAGGGGTACCGGGTTGAGCAACTCTGAAGCCACAACCGGTCACCGATGCACGACCGCAGTCTGCCGATTGGGTCGGAGAATCCGTCGGCGGTGGCGCTCTCTCAGTCGCCGCTGGATCCATCACGAAGTGCAGTTCATTCACGGTTCGGGCTACGCCTACTCGATTCCTGGAGTTCCGATCGACCCCACCAAGGGTGAACGAGTATTGGCATTCCTCATTGAAGAACGCCTGATTGACCGTGATGACTTGATTTCCCCCAGGGCGGCTTCGATTCGAAATCTTCTCAGGGTTCATACTCCTGACTACATCGATTCACTCCAACACACGGACACCCTCCTTCGGATTCTCGGAGTTCCGGTGGATGACGATTCTGCACAGAAGATTGTAGGACTCCAACGATTGATGACCGGCGGAACGCTTCAGGCCTCTCGCCTTGCTCGTCGAAGCAGGGGCGTCGTCGTCAACCTTGGAGGTGGTTTCCACCACGCCTACCGGAATTCCGGAATGGCCTTTTGTATCTTCAACGATGTCGCCGTGGCCATCGCGAGATTGCGTGCACACGGTCTTGGGGGGCCGATCCTCGTCGTCGACCTGGACATGCACGACGGCAACGGCACCCGGAGCATCTTTGCCCAGGACCAATCGGTTCATACCTTCTCCATCCACAACGAGCACTGGGGTGAGACCGACGTCACGGCATCGACGTCGATTGCTCTCGGCAGCGGCGTCGAGGATGAGTTGTTATTGGGAACGTTGGTCAAGACACTGCCGCCCGTTGTCGATGACGTCAATCCGGCAATGGTGTTCTTCGTGGCGGGGACTGACGGCGCCACGGGCGACACCCTCGGCAATTGGAATCTTTCGTCGGAAGGGATGCTCAGGCGAGACCAGTTCGTATTCTCGTTGTTCAGGCATCGGCCGAAACCAATCCCCATGGTCATCGTTGCCGGCGGAGGCTACGGCAATCACAGTTGGCGATTCTCGGCACGGTTCCTATCCTGGGCCCTTCGAGGCCGCGTCATTGAACCACCCCTGACCGAGGAACTGACCCTGGCTCGTTTCCGCGCCATAACCGGAACGATCGATCCGGCAAGCCTGACCTCCGACCCTGGCGATTTCAGCTGGTCCCTGACAGAGGACGATCTCATCGGCATCATTCCCGGTCAACCCCGGAAAACTCGTTTTCTCGGCTTTTATTCCGAGCACGGTGTTGAACTGGCACTGGAACGTTATGGCATCTTCAATCGACTCAGATTGCTGGGGTTCGAACATCCGACCATCGGGATCGACCTCGATGACAGCCTGGGGGAAACCCTGAGGATCTGGGCACGACCCGACCGGAAAGAGCTGCTGGTGGAGTTGCGGCTTGACCGGAGTCGGCGCGCAGTCCCCGGCTTCGAGGTCCTGGTGATTGAGTGGTTGCTACTGCAGAACCCAAGAGCTCAATTCGGACCGTTCCGAAGACCACTTCCGGGACAAGATCACCCAGGTCTCGGCCTGCTGAAGGACATTCTGGGCTCCCTGGTCATGATCTGTGAAACCCTGGAACTCGATGGACTGTATTTTGTGCCTTCAAGCTACCATGTTGCGACCCAGAGCCAACAGGTGGTCCACTTTCTCCACGGCCGGGATCAGGCCCTCTTCGAGGCCCTGCGGAATGCCCTGAAAGGCAAGCCCCTGGCCAAGGCCAGCCAGGCTGTCTCAGAAGGACGAATTCGGGATTCAGCCGGAGAAGTCTTCCAGTGGAAGGGTCTGCCGATGATTCTGCCGGTCTCCGAGAGACTCCGGCAACGAGTGACCGGCCCGGAATACGAGGCGGAGGTTGAGGCGGCCATCGGATCTTTTGAATTCAAACTCGATTCTGCAACCACAGGAGAGAAGACATGAAGAAGACTTGGCAAACAGCCCTCGTCGTTGGGGCGTCCTCCGGAATCGGGGCCGCCCTGGTCAAACGATTGGCCGCCCAGGGATGTCGGGTAGCGGCCGTCGCCCGCCGGCAAGAAGAGCTGGAGAACCTCGTAGTCGGCGCCGAAAGCACCGGCGGCGGTGGCACAGTGCTGCCCTTCGTCTCCGACGTCCGGGATATTCAGGCAATCCCCGGACTCTTCGAGAAAATCGCGGGCGACCTCGGCGGTCTTGATCTGGTGATCTACGCTGCCGGTGTGATGCACGCCGTCCAGTTCGAGGAGTACGACACGGCCAAGGATCTGGAGATGCTGGAGACCAACCTCTCCGGAGCCGTCGCCTGGCTCAACCCCGCAGCTCAACGCTTCGGTCGATTGAAACGGGGAACGATTGTCGGCATCGGTTCGGTCGCCGGAGACCGGGGTCGGTCCGGCTCTCCGGTCTATAACACCTCCAAGGCCGGGCTTCACACCTACCTCGAGGCCCTGCGCAATCGGGTTGGACGGTATGGCGTCAAGGTCGTCACCATCAAGCCCGGCTTTGTCGATACGCCGATGACCCGGGGCATGGAGGGACTCTTCTGGTTGATCTCCGCAGATCGTGCGGCCGAGATTATTCTAAAAAAAGCCCGCAAGGGTGTCGTTACGGCATATGTTCCTGCGCGATGGCGCCTGGTGATGGTAATCATCCGGTCCATTCCATCCTGTGTCTTCCGCTTCTTGAGAGTCTGAGATGCTGCCGACAGATCGAATGGAATGGGTTGAAGGCTGGGGAGAGGTCCTCGGCGGAGCTGCGTTCGTCTACCGACCATCGGCGATCGAAGGCATCCGCGCGGCATTGGGGGACGCCCAAACTGCCTCGGTTCCCGTTGCCCTGCGGGGCGCGGGTTGCAGCTATGGGGACGCTTCCCTGCGTCCGGAAAGCGTCGTCCTCGACCTCAGTCGCATGGATCGTATCCTCGCGTGGGATAACGACAGCGGTGTCATCGAGGTCGAACCCGGAGTGACCCTGCGCCGCCTCTGGCGTTACGTCCTCGGGGACGGCTGGTGGCCTCCGGTGGTGACCGGCACAATGGAAACCACCATCGGCGGCTGTCTGGGCATGAACGTCCACGGCAAGAACAACTGGGCCCGGGGCACCTTCGGAGAACACTGCCTGGAATTCGATTTGTTGACGGTTGACGGCACGCTCAAGACCGTGAGCAAGGAGAGTGACCGTGATCTCTTCTACGCCGTCATTGGAAGCTTCGGCATGCTGGGAGTCATCACCCGGGCAAAACTGCAAATGAAAAAAACCCCCTCCGGTCTCATCGAGGCCAAGGCGGTTTCCGCAAAAGACCTCGAGACGCTTCTGCGTCTGACCGACGAGGCCAAGGATCAATGGGAGTACGTCGTCGGCTGGATCGACGCCTTTCCCAAGGGTCGGAAATTGGGCAGGGGCCTGCTGCACTTTGCCCGGCATCTGGAACCCGGCGAAGACGCCGAGCCCGCCCAGACCCTCAGGGCCGAGAGCCAGGACCTGCCCGAAGACATCTTCATGCTGCCCAAGTCGGCCATGTGGCGTTTCCTCAAACCCTTCACCAATCGCATGGGAATGACCTGGATCAACCGGTTGAAATATCTGACTGGGGCGACCCTGGGCGAGGGTGCCGTCTATCGCCAGACCTTCGCCGAGTTTTCCTTCCTGCTGGACTACGTTCCCAACTGGAAGCGTATCTATCGCCCAGGCGGCTTGATTCAGTTCCAGTCCTTTGTCCCCACAGACCGGGCAGAGACGGTCTTCCGGCAGCAGTTGGAGGCCTGTCATCGAGCCCACCAGCCGTCCTTCCTCGGCGTCTTGAAGAGGCATCGACCGGATCAATTCCTGATGGGTCACGGCCTGGACGGCTTTTCACTGGCCCTGGATTTCCCGGTTCATCCCCGCCGCCGAGATGCCCTGTGGGCCCTGGTTCGTACCATGGCCGAGGATGTCGTCGATGCCGGCGGGCGCTTCTATGCCGCCAAGGACGCCGCCCTTCCGGGAGAGCTCTACCGGGCCTCGTTTCAGGAAGGACAGATTGAACGGCTTCTCACCCTCAAGGGCAACCTCGATCCCGACAACAGATTTCGCACGGCGTTGGGAGATCGGCTCCTGGGGGCGTGGCGGTGATGAAGACCGTGTCCGGACGGTATATCGGCGCCCTGATCCTGATCGCCGGATCGATCAGTGCCTTCGCCGGGGATTCCACCCTGCTCTTTCACGCCGAACAGGGCGCCGGGCACAGAATCGTCACAACCAACCACGCAGATCAATCATTCAACCCCGCTTCGGTCCTCAAGGTGGCAACATCCTTGGCCGCATTGAAAAAGCTGGGACCCGATTATCGCTGGGCCACCGATTTCGCCTGCTCCGGGGTCTGCACCATCTCGGACGGTCGCCTTCAGGGCGATCTGGTGATCCTCGGGGGAATGGATCCAGACTTCCAGGCCGAGAACGCGTGGCTCGTGGCCCATGAGCTCTCGGAACTCGGCATCGACACGGTGACGGGTGATCTGGTCATCAAGGGCGTTTTTTTTCAGGGCTGGGAACATGGCATGGAGAAAAGGCAGACCGATGCTCTTCGTCGGGTTCGACTGATGGGCGATCGGTTTCGAAAGGCGCTGGACGTCACTCGGTGGGATCGATCCCTCCACGCCACCTGGGAGGATGCGGCG
>CAYSHZ010000019.1:0-23399 GCA_964430905.1 uncultured Thermoanaerobaculia bacterium
AGGCGCCGGTGGATGAAGGGGCGTGTTCAAAGATGCTGGCTCGGTGCGCGGGACTCTCTTCGAGTCGAACCGACTTGCTGATTGATGTGTTGAATACAAGGTCTCCAAAAACAGCGTGGATTTCGTTCAGCACTTGCCTGGCGAGCACCGTCCTCTTGTCGAAGAGGGTCACGACGACACCGAGAAACTGAAGCTCGGTATTCGGTCGCGCCTTGATCTTGTCGATAGTTTCGAGCAGATCATCGGTTCCTTCCAGGGCGAAATATGAAGACTGGATGGGAACCAACACATGTGTAGCAGCCACCAGGGCATTGACCGTAATCAGGCCCAGTGTTGGCGGTGTATCGATGATCACCGCTTCAAAACCGAGTTCCAACTGATCAAGACGGTCTTTCAGCCGATATGGCGCATCCAGTTCCCCGACAACCGAGACTTCGAGTTTTGCAAGGGATATTCGAGCGGGTGCAATCCACAGACCATCCTGCGACGTCGATGGCCTGATGATGGACTCCAGTGAAGCCTGGCCCTGGAGGACATCAAACATGTTCTCTCGTACCTCATCGGGATCGGCGGTTGCCATCGTTGAGTTGGCTTGCGGATCGAGGTCTACAAGCAGGGTCTTGAATCCCTTTGCAGCCATTCCGGCCGCGAGATTGATTGCGGTAGTCGTTTTTCCGACGCCGCCTTTTTGATTCGTTATCGCTATGATCATCAGAACTCCATCACGGATCTTTGGCGGCCACTATAGCCTAGCCAAGGTCTCGGCCGAAACTCAACAGTGAAGAGACTACATTTCGTATTGCCCGAAGGCATCAGGATCCAATTGTTCCAGAAGTGACCGGAAGGCATCATCGATGGTTTCGTCCTGGATTCGGGCCTGGTCCAGAACCTCCTGGGAAACCTCGATCGCTGCATGTGCCCGGAGTGCAAGGGCAATAGCATCAGAGGGTCTGGCATCAATGTCGAGGACCTCGGGAGGAACTCCGGACCCCTCGAGCCGAGCCACGGCCTTGAAAATACCATCGTCAAGGGCGTGAATCCGGATTCGTGCAACCTCGAAGCCGGTCCGGTCGATGATTGACTTCAACAAATCGTGGGTCATTGGTCGAGGAGGCGTGATTCCCTCAACGGCCATCGCGATTGCCTGGGCTTCGTATCCTCCGATCCAAATCGGAAGAATGTCAGTACCATCAGCAACCTGGAGAATCACTACCGGAGCCTGAGTCGTGGGCTCAACCAGGAGTGCCTTGATCTCCACTGCGACGAAGACGGGATCGACAGTCGCCATGCTTCAACTGTGGGTGATGCTGTCGTTGCTGTCAACCAGAATTTGAATCCAAAATGGGAAGGGAGGGGCCTTGTGTGCTCCCGACCACAGTCCCGTAGAGGGAATGGGCCCCGGCCCGAATGATTTCAACGTCGACGATATCGCCTACATGTTCCCGGCCGGTTGCCGGAAAGTTGACGACCCTGTTGTCATCTCCCCTACCCTGCCAGTCATCCGGAGTTCGGCGGCTGAAACCATCGATCAGTACCGGAATGATCGAACCAACCAGAGCGGCATTCAACTCATTCGATATCGTGTCCGTCAATTCAAAGAGCCGATGGAGACGGTCCTTCTTGACGGCCTCGTCAATCTGCTCGGAATACTTCCCCGCCGGCGTGCGAGGTCTCGGAGAAAAGGCAAATGCGAAGACCTGGCCGAACCGGACGGACTCGAGAATTTCCAGAGTCTCGAGGAAGTCCTCTTCCGTTTCTCCCGGGAATCCAACGATGACATCGGTGGACAAATTGATGCCGGGGGCCGAGGATCGGATGTCACCGATCAGGGCGAGGTAGTCCTCACTCGTGTATTTACGGTTCATTCTCTTGAGAATTCTATTTGAACCCGACTGGAAAGGAAGGTGCAGGTACCTTGAAATGTTGGGACGTTGAGCCAGTACCTCAATGAGGTCTTTCCCGAAATGCCTGGGCTGTGATGTCACATAACGAAGGCGCTTGACTCCGGGAACATCAGAAGCTCTGGCAAGGAGCTGAGCAAAGGATGTTCCGCTGGTTGGACAGACGTAGGCGTTGATGGTTTGCCCCAAAAGCTCGATTTCCGGAACGCCTGCATCAATCAATCCCTCGATCTCAAGGATAATGTCATCTGCGGGTCGACTGACTTCTCGGCCCCGGGTGTAAGGGACGACGCAGAAGGTGCAGAATTCCTCGCAACCCTCCATGACCGTTACCATTCCCCGGGTGGAGGATTTTCGGAAAATGGTTTCAAAATGGTACTCTTCCTCAGGGTCGAATCCGGTCAGAAGAGAACGTTGCCCCTGTTCGGTTGCCCTGACGGCTTCCAGAACCCGACCAACCTGCCCTGGACCGAGGACAAAACCAACCGCCGGAGATCGCTTGAGAAGTCGTTGACCCTCTTGCTGGGCAACACAGCCACAAACGCCAATCGTCGGCCGAGGCTTCATCCGCTCCAACTCTCCGATCCTGGACAGAATCTTCTGAACCGGCTTCTCTCGCACCGAGCAGGTATTGAGAAGAATGAGGTCGGCGATAGTGCCCTCTTCGACCGGGGTCATCCCACGGGACCGCAACAGGCCATCGAGCCGTTCGCTGTCGTGGCTGTTCATCTGGCAGCCCCAGGTTTCAATTGCAAATGTTTTCATAACTCTCTCGCTGTGCCCAATGTGGCCGGCTCAGTTGAGGAGATCTCGAAACCAACCGGGGAGTGCCCCGTTCTTTCGAGCTTCTTCCAGCACCTTGTCAAGGTCCGACTGGGCGGTATTGATGCTTTGACGGGTGGCCGCCAATGCCTTGATATCGTGGATCAGGCGAGGCCTGATTTCGTCGTCCCGTTCGGACGGCTCATCGCATCGATAGAACAACTGCCAGAGCTCAGCTATTTCCGGTTCGAGGCGAACCGCCTCCTCCTTGAGTTTTCGAATGGTTTCGAGTTGGTCCGAGACCCGCCGCCTCCAGAGCGCTCGCGGATCGTCGTTGAGAGGAGATGCTTTCGGATCGGTGGTCTTGTTACCGGAATGCGTTGGCGTGACAGCGGTCAACTCCGTGCCGCCTGCGTAACCCTCAAGGTTCTCATCCGAAATGACGATTGAAGTGTTTTCGCTACCAGGGTCCTTCCGAAGCGCATGATCTCGGGCATATTGCGCAAGGTCCTGCCGAGCGGGGGAAACCGTAGGTGTTGGTGAAGGCGGGTGCTCGGCCCCAGTCGGGGAGTTCAGGGCAACAAAGAACCCCACCAAGACTACCCAGGTTCGTCTGTTCGACATCACGGATCGGAGGTCCCCTCCCGCCCATAACGATCGGAGAGGCGAACGACATCGTCGAGTTCCGGAGTGGAGACCTCAATCAGAATGCAATCAGTCACAGCCTCCATTCGGTGAACAAGTCGGGGTGGAATATGGAATACATCCCCTGGACCCAATTCAACCGGTTCCAACTCCGCAACGGAAGGTCCAATCTCAAATACGACATTGCCTTCGAGAACACGAAGTGTTTCTTCCTTCTTTTCATGAAACTGGAGGCTGAGACTTTCGCCCGCCTTGACGCTCAGCAGTTTTCCGGCATACCGATCGGTTTCCGCAAATATCTCTTCTTGGCCCCATGGTTTGTGAACAAACCGCGCTGGTCTTCTTCCCATTGTTCCTCCCGCTTAGACCCGAATCTTGATCTTGGCCAATGAAATTGCCAGCCGTTCCAACAGGAATTCCTCAATTTCTCGAGCCGTGGTCAACCTCAAAGCACGACGAGCCATGGTTGATGCATCCTTGAACGAGAGTTGGCGAACCAGGCTCCGGATCCTGGGGATGGCCTGTGGGTTCATGCTGAACCTCTTGAGGCCGAGTCCCATCAAGAGTGGGACCATCAGAGGATCTGAAGCCATCTCACCGCACATCGTAACGTCAACCTTTTCATCTGCCCCAGCCTTGATGACACCGGCAATCATCCTGAGAACTGCCGGACTGGTGGGTCGGTACAGATCCGCGACAAACTCGTTCGCTCGGTCGACGGCCAATGAGTACTGGATCAGGTCATTCGTTCCAATCGAAAGAAAATCAGCCTCATGCGCGATCTCCACCGCCATCACCGCCGCAGCCGGCACCTCAATCATGGCACCGAGCGGTACGTCGTCATGGACGTTGAACCCTTCTTCCCGAAGGCTGGTGGTCAGCCGTCTGACCAGAAGGCGTGCCATCTTGAATTCCTCAAGGCAACTGATCAGAGGAAACATGATTCTGATTTGGCCCCTTGGGAACTTCCCTGCAGCTCGGAGAATTCCCCGAATTTGCGCCGCGAAGAAATCCGGTTTCGAAAAACACAGGCGGATGCCCCTGAGACCGAGGACCGGGTTTGCCTCGTCCGAACCGGTGACCTCGCGGGCCAGCTTCTTCCCTCCAAGATCAAAAGTCCGGATGGTGACTGTTCGGCCGTCCATCGCGGAAACCAACTTGCTGTAAACCTCTTCATGGTCTTCTTCCTGAGGCAGAGCGGGACTGTATTCCATATACAGAAACTCGGAGCGATAGAGACCGACACCCCTGACGTTCCAGTGGAGGGCTTCCTTGACCTCAGTCAGGAGATCAATATTTGCCAAGAGACTGACTTCCCGTCCGTCCCGGGTGACCGTTGGAAGGGCTCGGACCTCCTGTAGCAGCGCCTGCTGTTCAAGGTGTTCGTTACGCCTGGAGATATACTCCGCTTCCTCCGCCGGATTCGGATCAAATAGAATCTTGCCCTCGAAGGCATCGACGATCACCTTATTGGAGTGATACCCCGCTTCGCAGGCCCCATGAGCCCCAATGATCACCGGTATTCCCAGAGATCGAGCGATGATCGTGGTATGCGAGGTGGGCCCGCCCATTTCCAGGACGAAGGCCAGGACCTTGTCCAACGGCATCTTGACAGCAGTTGAAGGCGGGAGATCATCGGCAACTACGATGACCGGTTCCTTCAAATTCTCCAGCTTTGCCGGCCGGTGGCCGTGCAGAGCCCTTTGAATCTGAGCAACAACGTCGAGTACATCCGCCTTCCTCTCCACGAGATACTGATCCGGGAGAGCCTCAAATCGCTCAACCAAGGCGGCAGCGATTCGATCTAGGGCCCATTCGGCGTTCACACGATCAGATTGAATCATCGTGATGACGGGATCGAGCAACGATGAATCGGAGGCGATCAGGTGATGAGCTTCGAAGATCGCGGCATACTCCTCACCCATTTGCTGGGCAGCCCGATCGCGATTCTCAAGGATTTGCTGAATGGTCACCTCGACGGCTTGCCGAAAACGAACAATTTCATCTTCAATGCGCGATGAGGGAAGGGATATCTTCAGGATTGCAGCCGGTCTGGTTTCGTGCACCACCGGTTTCCCGACGGCGATCCCGGGGCTGACTCCAAGGCCTGAGAGACGACCTGGGTTCATTCACCTTCCCCAAATCGATCCTCGAAAAGCAGCTCAATGGCGGCAGCGGCTTCGGTCTCGTCAGGACCGACGACTCTGAGAGTCAGCGGTGTTCCCTGGGTGGCAGCCAAGGTCAGAAGTCCGAGAATCGACTTGGCATTGACTTCCTCCCCGGCAACTCCGAGGAAGACCTCGGACTGGAATTCATTGGCGACATGAACCACCTTTGCCGCCGCTCTCGCATGGAGTCCAAGTTTGTTAATGATCTGAAGTTGTAATGTCGTCATATTTTCCCCGGATATCAATCGGTTTTGGATTGAAGAAACTCGCTTGCAACGCGAATACTCTTCTGTCCAGCCTCACAGAGCCTCAAGGCAAAATCTCGGGGCTTGAGTTGCTGACGTCGAAGAGAACCAATCTTGACCAACATCGGGAGGTTGACACCGGTAATGACCTCGATACGGTCAGAGTCCATGAATGGAAGTGCGAGATTGGTCGCCGTCCCCCCAAACATATCCGTCAATACGATAACGCCCTCTCCGCAGTCGACCTCCCGAAGAGCCTTTTTGACCTGTTGGGTAGCATCATCGGAGTCCACATCCCATGGAAGGGACAGAGCGGCGGTAGCATCACCAAGATTCAAATCGATCTCACGGGCAGCCAGAATCAATTCGGTTGCAAGGTTCCCGTGAGTCAGAATCAAGACCGAAATCATCAATACCTCCAAATATCCCGATCACGGTGATAAACATCAACCGGTAATTGTTGTTCTTCCAAGCGCTGCGCAATTTGCTGGGCGACGAATACCGATCGGTGCCGTCCTCCGGTACAACCGACAGCCACCAAGAGATGTGTTTTCAGCTCTTTGGCATAGGAGGGGACCAAATACTCCACCAAGTTCGAGATTCTGTCGGTCGCCTCAAGTACTTCACTGTGTGCCGAAAGCCACTCTGAAACTGCCGAGTCAGTGCCGGACAACGGCCGCAACTCTTCCTCAAAATACGGATTTGGGAGAAACCGCACATCGAAAACCAGACTGGCCGTGGACGGGACACCCTGAAGATAGGAAAAACTCTGAACCTCAATCTTCATCAATTCTGCTGGACTGGAGACTCCCGCCAGGTCAAGAATGTGGCGCCGAAGATCGTGTGGCGAAAGTTCAGTAGTATCAACGACCAGTTCGGCCAGTCTTCGAATCGGTCCAAACCGCCGCCTCTCTTCCGCAATTGCCTGATCCAGTGACCGGTCTCTCAGAGGGTGCGGTCGTCGAGCAACCGAAAACCTTTTCTCGAGGACAGGATTGCTCGCCTCGACAAAGATCAACCGAAGAGTAGGGTACTCGCGAACCAAACGGCCGAAGATCTCAGGAAAATCGACTGCCATCCCCGCGGCACGAACATCAAGCACCACGACGAGTTTGGTCCTTTCCTCCGATCGGCTGAAGAGTTCTTCGACCAACTCAAGAGGGATGTTGTCGACGCAGTTGTATCCGAGGTCCTCAAGGCTTCGGCTCAAGACGGTCTTTCCCCCACCGGAAAGACCGGTGATGACAAACGGGCCACGGAATATACTGGGTACCGTTTCCATCAGTCGACCTCACCTCTCCCGCCGGCAGCGATCCGATCAATCGCGTCGAGAAAAACCCCCTCATCATCAACACCCCGTTGCGCCAAGAGGCATTTTTTGACTGCGGTCTCGACCATCAATGCAAAATCCCTCCCCGGTGCGACAGCCATGACAAATTTGGGAACCTCAATTCCAAGAATCTCAGTATGACTGGACCATGCCTGAGGATTTTCTCGAACCCTCTGATGCCACAGTTTCTCCTTGTCACGGTGTTCGGGAGTGAATTTCACAAGTTCAATCACCAACGAAATTTCGACCGACGGGGACGAGGCGGTCATTCCAAAATGCTTCTGAATATCGATAATGCCGACCCCTCTAAGTTCAAGGAAATTCGGCAGAAGTGGGTGAGGCTCACCTTGCAAACCGTGATTATGGGAACGGTGGACGACGACGACATCATCGGCAACCAGACGGTGGCCCCGATAAATCAACTCAAGGGCACATTCACTTTTTCCGATCCCCGCCTCACCGATGATCAAGGTTCCATGAGAGAAAACATCGACCAGTACACCGTGAACCTGAGTCCTCTTGGCCAAAGCATCTTCCAGGAATCCTGAAATGCCCTCAATCGTATCTGAGGTTCGTTGGAGCGTCCTCAAGCAGGGGACCTGAATCTCATCACAGAGAGCAAGGACCTCTGGACTCGGAGCATGCCCTTTGGTGGACAGGATGACCGGAACATTTTCTCGGACGACCGCAGACAAGCGATCAATCGCATCACCGGCTTCCAGAGTCTGGAGAAAGGCGTACTCCGATTCGCCCAGGATCTGAAGCCGCCCCGGTTTGACATAGGGGAGAAAACCCGCCAACGCAAGTCCGGGCTTCTGAATTCTGGGGTTGGAAATCAGCCGGGTATCTAATCCTGTTGCGCCGGCCAGGACTTCCAGTCCCAGAAACCCGAGCTTTGGCTCAAGTACCAACTCCCGAACCGAGATCGGTTGGCCAGATGTCACAGATGCTCCCCATCGGCGGCTCCCTTGACGATTTCAACGATCTCGGCAGGCTCCTGGACTTCCATCAGTCGACGTCTGATCTCTTCGCTCTTCAGTGTCCGTGCAATCTGTGACAGGGCCTGAAGGTGGACCGCCGGGTGGTCGGGCGGAGACAAGACCACAAAAAGAAACCGAACATCCTCGCCATGTGGGGTCCCAAATGGCACGGATTTCCGAAACCTGGCGAGGATGATGACGAGATCCTTCACTCCTCGCAGCTTGCAGTGGGGTATCGCAAAGCCCCCTCCGATGGCAGTCGATCCAAGTTTTTCGCGTTCCAGGAGACCCTCGGCAACAGCCTCGGAGGACAGATGAACTGCCGGAGCGGTGAACTCCGAAACGATATTCAAAGCCTCCTCCAAGGTCGCAGCATCGAGATTCAGATGGACCTGACTCGGGTCGATAAGTGTCTGAATTTTCATCAAGCTTCGGGTGCGATCAACCCAAGATTGTTGTCTGCTCGCCGGTACAAGACATTGACCTGTTCGGTTACAGCATTATGAAAGACCAGGAAATGCTCTTCGGATTCTTCGAGCTGCATAACCGCCTCATCGACAGACATCGGTTTGACGGGGATTGATGACGTTTCGACGATTCTGGGAGCTTCGGTGCCGTCCTCGCCTAGGTCTTCGCTTTCAGCGACCGTTTCTTCCCGAACATCACTTCCGTGACGCTTATGATCCTTCAACCGTGTTTTGGCTCGCCGTGCCTGCATTTCCAGTTTGTCGATTGCATCCTGAATTGCCGTCGTCAGATCCTTGTTGGAACTGGTCGACTTCAGGCTGAAATCCTTCCCCTTGAGTAAGATATCGGCGACAAACAAATGTCGTTCCTGACTTAACTCGAGGCGAAGATCAATGATCTCATTGAAATATTTTTCCACCTTGGCGAGTTTCTTTTCCGCAATCCCCCGAACTTTATTGGTGAGGGTGACCTTGCGAGCGATGTAATCAACCTTCATGCGTTACTCCTAAAACAGATTTTTTCTTTTGTCGGACGATGGGATTCCCAACTCCTCACGGTACTTTGCAACTGTCCTGCGGGCCAGGCGAACACCTTCGCGCTGCAGGGTCTTCATGATCTTCGAGTCAGAAAGCGGCTTGTTCTCATCCTCCGCCTCAATCATCTTCTTGATTTTCTCTTTGACGACGAGAGACGATACTGCACCTCCCTTCGCAGAATCAACACCTGAATGGAAGAAAAACTTCATGGGAAACAACCCTCTTGGGGTATCCATGTACTTGTTGCTCACCACTCTCGAAATCGTCGATTCGTGCATACCGATATCTTCCGCAACCTGGCGAAGAACCATCGGCCTGAGGTATTCAATCCCGTCATCGAGAAACGCCCTCTGAAAACTGATAATACTCTCCGCAACCTTATAGATTGTCCTCTGCCGCTGGTCGATACTTTTCATCAACCACAGAGCACTCCGCATCTTGTCCTTGAGGTAGGCATTGACCTTGGGATCAAGTCCCGAACCCTCAAGCATTCGAGAATAGGAGTGACTGAGTTTCAACTTTGGCAATCCATCATCATTGAGCGAAATAACATAATCTCCGTTGACCTTCTTGAGGGTGACATCGGGTTCGATGAAGGTATTTCTCAATTGCAGAAACCTTCGGCCCGGTCGTGGATCCAGACGGTGGATCAATTCCAGAACCGGCTTGATATCATGAATGGCGCAATCCAAAGCCGCAGCAACGGCCGGCCAACGCTGGTGAAGGAAATCGTCCCAGTATTCTCCAATCAGCTCTTGGGACCGTCGGAGCAATTGGAGACCTTCTTCATCATCGTCATCCATCTCACCATGAAGACGTTCCAACTGCAGCAAAAAGCACTCTTGGAGAGATCGGGCGCCAATACCGGCTGGATCGAGAGACCGGATAAGGGCCACCGCCCTTTCAACCCGGGCCGAAGTTCCCCCCGTACCAGCCTCAATCTCTTCATCGGTGGCCATCAAAAAGCCATTTTCATCGAGGTTTCCAAGGATGAATTCACAGATTGGAAGAAGGTCGAGGGGGCAATCCATCAGGTGAATCTGCCACTCAAGATGTTCGTAGAGTCCTGGACTCTCCGAGAGAGAGTTCTCGAGAGAATTGCCAATCTCCGGATCCCGTCCTGCCATCGACGGTCCTTCAGGCCGGCTGTCGGCAAGGTAGTCCGCAAAGAACGCCTCGACATCAATTTCAGAATAGGGTTCCGGCGGTTCCTCCTTGGGCGCTTCTTCGGTGGTGGGAGAAACCGAACCCGAATCATTGGCGTCATTGCTCACAGGGGAAGGAGCATCCTCAATCTGATCCCGAACATCACCTCCGCTCTCCTTTTCGACCGCTTCCAATTCATCGAGCGAACCGTCAACTTCGAGAAGAGGATTCTCCAGAATCTCCTGGGATAGCGTCTCCCCCAACTCCAATCGAGAGAGCTGGAGAAGCTTAATCGCCTGCTGCAACGACGGGGTCATGACCAGTCGCTGCGAAAGCTTGAGATTCAGTTTCTGTTCAAGGGCCATCGAGAGGAGATCCTCCATTCCGGATTCTCCGGATTCAATTCACCAGGATGAACAGCCCCTCAGAGGCGGAAATCGTCTCCCAAATAAATCCGGCGAACATCCTGGTTTTCCGAGAGTTCAACGGGATGTCCCGTAGCAAAAATCTTGCCGTCTTTGATTATATAGGTACGGTCGGTGATCTTCAACGTTTCTCGGACATTGTGATCAGTGA
This sequence comes from uncultured Thermoanaerobaculia bacterium, assembly GCA_964430905.1. Lineage (GTDB taxonomy): Bacteria > Acidobacteriota > Thermoanaerobaculia > Thermoanaerobaculales > Sulfomarinibacteraceae > DAOWGJ01. The sequence continues at coordinate 10,758 of CAYSHZ010000019.1, forward strand.
TCAAAACACCTATTCCCATAAGTTTAAGGTGTTTAATAATTCTCTGAAGGTCCAACACTGCCAAAGGATCAATGCCGGCGAACGGTTCGTCAAGCAGAATGAAGGTCGGCTCCACAGCCAGGGCTCGTGCAACTTCAAGCCGTCGCCGCTCGCCTCCGGAAAGAGTCTCGGCCTTCTGCCCTACCAAGCCCTCGAGTCCGAATTCTTTCAACATGTTCTGGATTCGCCGGTGCGCCGTACGGGAGTCAACGCCAAGAGCCTCGAGGACCAACCAGAGATTGTCTTCAACCGTCAGACTTTTGAAGGAACTCGGTTCTTGCGGAAGGTACGCAATGCCCATCCTGGCTCTGCGGTACATCGGCAGGTCTGTAATATCGCGGCCACCAAGAAGGACTTGGCCCTCGGCAGCCTCAATCAGGCCGACAATCATGTAGAACGATGTCGTCTTTCCGGCGCCGTTGGGCCCAAGGAGCCCCACGATTTCCCCGGGGGAAACCTTGAGAGAAACCCCATTGACCACCCAGCGGCCGCGGTATTTTTTGCGGAGATTCTGCGCAACAAGATCAAGGCTTTTGGGGCTCAGAACTCTTCCTCCGTATGATAAATGGTCTCTGTTTCCTCAGAGACGGTGACCCTACCACCAGCCTGATCCCAGGTCAACGAACGCCCCGACAGCATATTTCCCTCGGAGTCGAACGCCTTGGCCGGATCCCCCGTCAGTACGATGATGCCTGTTGCCGTATCTCGAATAGCTTGATTTCCGGTCAAGGTTTGCCCTGTTGCCGCCGCCACGATCTTGACCGCTCCGGTCGCCACAACCCTCTCAACCTTGCCGTGTTGCCCAATCTCAACTTCGATCTTTCCTGCTTCGAGTCGATGTTTCGGATCCAGGTACAGGACATCTCCGAGATAGACCGCCTGCCCCTTCATTTCATCGTAGACCATCGATCGAGATGAGACGACTATTGTACTGTCGGGAGCGGCCTTCTGGTCAACCGCAACTGCCGGCAACTCGGTCTTGACATGTCCCTTGGCCTCCATGACTCGCCGTGTGGAGGAGTAACGAATCTCATCCGCCATCAGGAGCTGTTGTCCCTGCCACATTCGCGCGTCGTCCCGAAGCTCGAACGTTGTTGACTCGTCGGCCACCACCAAGCTACCCGAAGCCAGGTGAACCGGGAGGTCACTGGAATCTTCTCCCTCCTCAAGGTTTCCAATCAGACCCGCCTCAAACATCTCTCCCTGGACCCTCCCTCGAATTTCAATGCGCCCCAACTGTTGAAACAGCACGGCTTGATCGGCAGAAATTCGGCCACGCTCGGACCCAATAACGACCCTCTTGGCGCCGGTAGGATTACCGTAGAGCATGATTTGACCGCTCTCGCTATCGATGCGTGCCCTGTGAGCCGTTGCTTCGTTCCCACCGCCGGAAATCACAACGTCGTCGAGCAATTCCAGATCGGTAGCCGCTCCCCGGTCGAACCAGACGCGAACCGAATCCCCTTCGGCCGTACGGGAAGGACCTTCAAGCGGGATGACATGAAGGCAAACCCGACCGTCTGCCTTGACGTTGAGCAGCCCATCGTGACCGACAACAGCTCGAATCTCCCACGCCTTGATCTCCTGAAAGGCGTTATTCTGCCCGCCGACGGTCATAAACCGAACCCACGGTCCCCTGGTCCGAGCCGAAACCCGCCACCGCCCGGCCGGGTCTTTCCGTGCCTCCAATGTCTCGCTCCAGCACTCGAAGTTCTGCCCGCTCTCGGGCTCATGCCCCTGGATCGTGACGCCGCCCTCAAAACGGATCTTCGATGGTTGCTTCTGTCCCTCTTCAAAGACGATCTCCCCTTTCGGGGCACTCACGGTAAAGCCTCCGAAGGTGAACACGCCTCCTTGAGGAAATTCCAGTTTCTCAGCATGTTTTTTGTAGACCAGCTCGGGTGCAACCATGGAATTTCCGGCATCGGTTCGAATGATGACGCCCTTGGTCAGCTTCAGACGGCCCTTCCGCATTTCATAAGTTGCGGCACCCGCCGAACCCAGCACACCCTTCCCAACGAAGACGACATTTGTACTGCTCTCAAAACGCCGGCCTCCATCAAGCAGGGTACCGACCTCTGTACTGAGGAAAGCTCCATCCGGGAACTCAACCTGAACGCTCCCCGAAAGGTTTGCATCCTTGGTTTCAACGTTGAATCGGGCTTGTCGGCATGTGAGACGAGGGCCCTTCGTCTCGTCATCGTTAAAGAGTTGAACCGAAACCGACTCGATGTCATGCCACCCCGAAGACTTCCCCAACGTTCGGAGGGCCTCGAGAGCAAAGACCAGTTTGCCCTGAACCCGATCAATGATCTTGAATTCATTGTAGACACCGAGCGCATCCTCGCCCCCCTTGCCGAGAACCTGCTCGGTTGCCATCTCGACATTACTCGGTCTCTTTCTCCGGGCCCTGATTCCGGCGAGCACCGCGAGCCCCCCTATCAAGACCACGAGCAGTACTGCTGTGGACCACCGGATCAGTGTTCGTGAACTCACAGGCGTCCTCGATGTCGAGCGGTATGGGAATGCCGGTGCTTCACCGGTCAGTGGCCGCGCCCATCGCTCTGAACTTCTTGTATCGACGGTTGATCAGGGCGTCTACCCGTATCTTCTTGAGCTGCTTGAGGTGGCGCCGAATACCCTCTTCGATGGTCGAAGACATCATCCCCGGATCCATGTGTGCGCCTCCATGGGGTTCCGGAAGAATCTCGTCGATGACACCGAGCTGTGCCAGATCTTTTGACGTCAATCTCAGGGCCTGGGCGGCTTCCTCTGCCTTGGCCTGGTCCTTCCAGAGAATCGCGGCACATCCTTCAGGAGAGATCACGGAATAGACCGAATGCTCCAGCATCAATACCCGATCACCTAGACCCAGCGCAAGGGCTCCGCCGGACCCGCCTTCTCCGGTGATGATGACAATGATCGGGACTGGTAGGCGAGCCATCTCGATCAGGTTGTCGGCGATGGCCTCTGCCTGGCCTCGTTCCTCAGCATCGATCCCAGGATAGGCGCCCGGGGTGTCGATGAAGGTAATAATGGGCCTCTTGAACCGGGCCGCAAGCTTCATAATCCTTAATGCTTTGCGATATCCCTCAGGACGAGGCATCCCAAAGTTCCTTCGAACCTTTTCAGCTGTATCCCGACCTTTCTGGTGCCCGATGACAGCGACGGTATCACCGTCAAACCGTGCAAAACCAGCAACCAGCGCAGGATCGTCTCCAAAGCGGCGGTCGCCATGCAGTTCTGTGAAATCCGTGAAGATGTCATGAATATAGGCCAGGGTGTAGGGTCGGTCCGAGTGGCGTGCCAGTAAACATTGTTGCCAACGGGAAAGATTGGAGAAGACCCTATCGATTTCTGCATTGAGCCTATTGTGAGCCGCCTCCAACTCAGCCGCCTCATGGGGCCCAGTACCTTTGGATACTTCAAGCTCGAGGATCTCGGTCCGAATTTTTTCAATCGTTTCGAGGAATGGGTAGGTGGTCGTTGCCATAGATCCGAGGGTAGCAGAGGGCTTTGAAGAGCGTCAATGGAAGGGAGTTGTCAGTTTGGCCGAGGTTGTTTCCTCAAGATGCCTTTATTGGATTCTTTATTTCAACCAGGGACGGCAGATAACCCTCTGGGGCTTCGAATCCCAACAGCAGTAGGAGGGTCGCCGCAACATTTCCCAGGCCGGGCCGGGAAACGTTGGGGTTTGCGTGGAATCTCTCGGCGCCTTGGCCCGCCAAGATCCATGGAACCGGCGACAACGTATGAGACGTTTTCTTGACCGGTTGTCCGTCGGGGTTGAACTTGGTTTTGAGGCTCTTGGAGTCAATCTCGTACATCATGTCAAGATTTCCGTGATCTGCAGTTACAACCAGCGTACCCCCAACCCTATCGACGGCCTTTTCCAGCCTCCCGATGCACTCATCGACGACCTCCATTGCAATAATCGAGGCTTGAAGAGACCCTGTGTGTCCAACCATATCGCCATTGGCAAGATTCACCCTCAAGAATCGGTAATTCCCACTCTCAAGACCATCCTCGACAACCTGGCAGACTTCCCTGGCTTTCATCTCCGGCCGTTGGTCAAACGGGATCGTATCCGAGGGAATCTCAATCCAGTCTTCCATATCCGGATCAAATTTTTCCGAATTGTTTCCGTTCCAGAAATAGGTGACATGCCCAAACTTCTGTGTCTCGGCAACCGCAAGCTGTGATACCCCGCTGCGTACCAGGTACTCCGACATGGTCCGGTCTATTGTGGGAGGCCGAACCAGGAATGATGGGGGGATGTGCAGATCTCCATCGTATTCCATCATTCCCGCATATAAGATCTCCGGAAGCCGCGTACGGTCAAACTCAGTGAATTCATCTTCGGTCAGGGCCCTCGAAATTTCGATGGCCCTATCGCCTCTGAAATTGAAGAGAACAACCGAATCGCCGTCGCAGATTCGCCCGATTGAGACTCCGTTGTCATCAACAATAACAAAGGGGTCGAGGTCCTGATCTATCACACCGGGTGTCTCTGACCGGAGCACATCGATGGCTTCGGAGCACGTTGGAAACCCTCGGCCCTCCCCGAGCACATGGGTCTTCCAACCCCGTTCGACCATCGACCAATCCGCTCCATACCGATCCATCGTGATACGCATCCGGCCGCCGCCGGAGCCAATGGCCGAGTCAATCGACGGGGTTTGATTGATCTGATCGAGCTTCTCTTCAAGCTGGGCGACATATTTATGGAAACTCACCGGTTCAACATCCCTGCCGTCGGCCAACGCATGGATCCTGATTCGTTGAACACCCTCCTCTTTCAGTCGCTCGATCAATGCAAAGAGGTGATGAATATGACTGTGGACGTTGCCATCTGAAAGGAGTCCCAGGAGATGAAATGTTCCGCCATTTTCCTTGACGAAATTGACGAGATCCATCCATACCGGATTGGCATACAAGGCTCCGCTTTCGATTGCGGCATTGACCAGCTTCGCCCCCTGCTCAAAAATCCGTCCAGCCCCGAGCGTGTTATGTCCGACCTCGGAGTTTCCCATGTCGGCGTCGGAAGGCAACCCGACTGCCGTACCGTGAGCTTTCAGTTGGAGAAATACCGGGGCATCCCGGATCAACCGGTCAAGATTTGGTGTCCGAGCCCGATCAAAAGCATTGCCCTCATAACCCTCACTCCTGCCCCGGTACAGACCAACACCGTCCATGATGACGAACACCAAGGGTCCATGACTTGGGGCAGAGGGCGCCACCTTGAGCTTCAGGCCCTCCATTGAGGAATCATGCGGCAATTTCGGCCTTCAGGAGAACAACCGTGACGTTATCGTTTCCGCCGTTTTCGTTGGCGGCGACAATCAATTCATTGGCCATCTCTTCAAGGGATCCGGAACGATTCAAGACACCCTCAATCTCCGCATCGGTCAGCATGGAATTCAATCCGTCTGAGCAGAGGATGACAACGTCCCCTTCCAGTAATTCCAGTTCAAGTACGTCGGCATGAGGTACCGAACTCCCCCCCAGTGCCTGGGTCACAACGTTCTTGAGAGGATGGGCACGCGCGCTTTCTTCTGTCAGAAGCCCGGCCGTAATTTGCTCATGAACCCATGAGTGATCATTTGTCAGCACCTTGAGTACCCCTTCCCTCAAGAGGTACGCTCGGCTATCGCCAACATGACATATCACAAGAAGATTGGAATCGGGCTCACGGGCAGCTGCCACAACGGTGGTACCCATTCCCTTGAGGTCTTCGCTTTTGGAGACGGCATCCGTAACGTGCCGATGTGCCTCCTGGATAGAATCGACCAGCAGATTCGCCGCGATCGAAAGATCGGTATCCCAGTGGTCCGGCCAGGTCTCACTGGGTTCGAGGCCCCGAGAGGAAAAGACACGATCAATTTCATCTGCCGCTAACCTCGATGCAACCTCACCGGCCGCGTGTCCACCCATGCCGTCAGCCACGAGGTAGACGCCCGCCTCGGAGTCAATCAGGAAAACGTCTTCGTTGAGACGCCGCTTCATCCCGACATCGGTCATGCCCCATGATCGAACGTTGAGTTTTCCAGTCGAATGCTCGTTCACCATGACCTACCTTTTGATAACCCCATCTCAGCTCCGGACCCGTTCGATGATCGACATTGCCTTGGCATTTGTGGGATCGAGACCTAGCACCTCCGATGCCAAGCGTTCGGCTCTGCTTTTCATCCCGGCGCTCAGAAAAGCTGCAGCAGTTTCCGCCTTCATCGTGGTGTTGTTGGGTTCAAGTTGTGTTGCCCTGTCAAGATGGCGCAGTCCATCTCGACCCTTCCCTATCATTTTAGTCAACGTCAAGCCGAGAAAATAGTGAGCTCGCGCCTGACCGTCGTCATGATTCAGTGCCTGCCTCAGTAGATCGATTGCCTCGGCAGACCGACCCTCCTTGAACGCCTGGGCACCCTTGGCAGCCAGCCGTTTCGCGATCTCCTGGGGATCCATTCCACCAACTGACGACACACCCTGGGAAATCTCCTTGTCGTAACGTTCCCTCTGGTCAGGACGGGCCAGGATGTTGAACGCCTCAGTAATTGTCTGAAACTTCTTCTCCGCGACCCGGCGCTCCTCACCTTCAAGTTGGTCAGGATGACATTGTTTTGCCAGCCGCCGAAAGGCCAAACGGATTTCTGCTTCGCTCGCGCCTTCTTCGATTCCCAACGTATCGTAATGAGTCATTTTCTTCATAACAATTCAATTCTACCTGAACTCGATGACCAGATGAACTTTTATCACAGCCTTCGTCCACGTTCAACGCTGCATTTTCTCGATTCGATTCTTCGCCTGTCGCCGAATCACCGGATTGATGTTTCTGTCCATCGACAATCTCTTGATATCCTTGACACTGAGCCGGGGCAGGAGACGAAGTGATTGTTGAATCGGTGCCTTCGGATTCTGTACCACAGCGAGGAGAATCGGATAGTGGCGAAGCCACTTGGTACTGCCGGCGATCAATCGGATCACCTCGTCCGAGACGCTTTTTGAAGCGGCAAAGCGTTCGATCTCCCCGTCATTGAGCTTGGGACTTGCCAAAACCGCTCTCATAACGAGCCGATTCCGGGAATTGATCAATATTGTCCTTTCCTCTCGGCTCCCCCTCATCGCGCACAGGATTTTCTCTTTGACACCCATATTGATCAGTCGACTGAGAGCGCTCTGATTGCCCTTCTCGATATTCTCCGCAATGGCAAGATCGTCGTTTTGAGGGAAGGGTAACTCTTCTTCTCTGGGGATGTGTGCGCCTATCTTGCGCAACGAATCGAGAGCAGCCGAAATGCTGATTCGCGATTTCTCGACCTTGATTTCGGCTTCAAGGGCAGCCTCGGCGGCAGCCTTCTCGATAAATTCTTCTTCAAACTCCCGCACACGGCGCAGGACAACCTGCGAGACCTGAGGGTTGCTCTTAAGATCTTCCAGGACTTCCAGACAGTCCAGAATCCTGACCTGATTGGTAATGATGACATCCTGTACAATAGGCGCCCCGTGGGATGCCAGCATCCGGAAGGTTTCGTCCCCGATCCCTTTATGCTGTGCCACCGTCACCCAAATAGCATTATCTGTCCTGACCCTTACAAGCAGGTCCAGTTCCAACGGGTCAACGGGTTGGTTTCGTATCCAGTCAATCAACGCCTGAACCGGGACTTCACGGAGGGACGAGGCCGCTGTCTCCGCAAGATCCGGATCCGGATCCGCGGACAGAACCAGCTGGAGTCTGAAGAGGTCCTCCCTTGAGACCGGCAACAAACCCTGGGCGGCGAAAAGCCTCACCTGCCTCGGCACACTCCCGGCAAGAATGCCTTCAATCAGCTTTGCCGCAGAATTGATACCCTGATCAGCCGCCATTGGATCCGGGTTCCAAACGGGTCAGACTCGAATAGCTCAACTCGAAGTGTGCGACCTGACCCGCTCGCCCCAGACCGGAGTACACATGATCCCCGACGGTAATAGTCGCTGCATCGGCATTTCCCAGAGTCAGCATCGCAGGGCCGGCCAATTCCAGTTTTCGTGAGGTACCGCCGTAGAGCAATTCCTGTCCGGTTCTGCCCTCTCGGTCACGGTAGTGAATCCAACACTCACCGGAATCCCGGACTCTGACAACCGCCGTGACCGTCGTCTGAAGATCTTCCTCATTGCTGGGTAGCGGAGACGGCTTAATGGCAAACGGCGTCGGTGTCGAGAGGGCCCTGACCGGAGTCGTTCGTTCGGCGGACGATCGCCTGGGGTCGGGAGGCAGAACTTTCTGGGATCGAGAGCTGAGGATCACAACAGCGAGCAAACCAACAATCACCAACGCCCCTGCGAACACAGGCATCCAAAGGCGCCAGTTGAATCCGGGCTCGTCAGAGTCCACAACAACGAGGTTCTTGAATGTCCCTGATGACATCTCAAAATGATCCCATGCCCGGTCAAAATCCGAGAGCCACGGTTCATCATCGCCACCAACCAACCTCAGGTACTGTCGCAGGAAGTTCCGGCAGAAGACTTTCTCCGGCAGGATCTGATACCGCCCGTTCTCAAATGCCTCGAATACTCGACGAGAGACCTTGGTCTCATCGACAATTGTCTGCAGATCAACGCCTGCCTTTTCTCGCATTACCCGCAGCGCCTCTCCAAGAGTCTCGGGACGTGCAGGATGGGTATCGATCATCATCAGCTACTGCCGCCGAAATCCAGCACCAGACAACTCACCGTCATGGATGACGTACCCATAGAACGAGATCATAACAGTTTTTCTCCCAAGATGTTACCCCTTTTCTTGAGAAGAGCCAGGGCGGCGTCTCGAACCCGTTTGGGGACCACACGATCGTCCGCCACGCTCTTCAGTTCGCTCGGTCCAAGCTCCGCCAGAGCTGATAGAGCGAGAGGCAGGGGCGTCGATGCATTTCGGGCCATCGCCAAGCGAATCCCCCGTCGGGGCGCCCAACGGACACTCCGGAGAACTGCGGAAAACACTGCAGGCTGGGGATTTATGGAATTCAACAAAGCAACAACATCGGCCTCCGTCAAACGGGGATTCTCCAGGAGTGCGACGATGACCTGGGGATCTCCGTTCGCCACAAGGGCTCTGTAGAGATTTCGATGTGACCGGCGGGCCAAGCCGATTCGTTCGCCGAGAGTCAGAGTCGGGATTCTGAGAACCAGGCGCCGCTCAGCCATCTTTCGTACCATCGGCAAGGTCCTCGGGTCCTGGGCCAACTGCAGGAGTCCAAGCCAGCCAAGCGTCGCCACCAGATTTGCAACCCTGGGAGTTGGCATTCCTCGAACCGAGCAGAGAAGACCCCGAATACGGTCCGACCCAAGAAGCTGCCTATGGGCGGAGATCCTTTCCGCCACCTTTACCGAACAGTGGGGATTTCTGAGAATCTCGATGGCCTGACCGTCGTCGAGATTCTCATCCTCGGCGACGCTGAGAAGGTCATCCGGTCCCATCGAGGAGATCCGCTCCATCATTCGAATATCATACGGGAGAGTTCAGAATATAATGTGATGTGGGACAACTCCTCGTCGGTGGATCTCAACCACGTATTCGTTGAAGACGATGATATCCTCCGCCGATGCAGTGGATTTCCACCGTAGTGTCGTCATCGTCGGCAGAACTCTTGGCTGCCTTGAACGCCCCTCCTGAGGCCGCCGATATTGCCGAGATCAGAATTGATCTCATTGATGATGCCGATATCTCAATAGCCGTCGCTGCATCACCGCTGCCAATCCTGGCGACCTATCGGTCCCGCACCGAGGGCGGCCGAGGTTCCAGCGACCCGGAACACCGGCAATCAGTCCTGCAACGGGCGGTAGAGAGTGGTGCCCACCTGATTGATCTTGAGTGGGCCCGGGACCGGCGGTTGATTCGGGAACTCGGGCTTCCCGCCGAAAAAGTCATACTTTCCTGGCATGACATGAAGAATACGCCTGCCGCCATCACTGAGGTGGCGGCGGCTATGTTGGAGGAACCCGTCGCCCTGGTGAAGATCGTGACGACGGTCCGGTCCCTCGCGGACCTTGAGCGAATTCTTCGTCTTTCGACTTCTTCAGGAACATCCCGGAAGCAGGACAGGTCCCGTTTGATCGCATTCGGAATGGGTCCGGTTGGCGCCCCGAGCAGGTACCTGGCCCCGCTTCTCGGGGCGCCTGTTGGATTTTCCTCTTGGTCCTCCGATTCACCTGCAGCACCGGGACAGAAGACCGCACGATGGATGAACGCTGCTGCCGGCCATCTTCAGGGACCTCCCCGCCGACTGTTTGGTGTTATCGGTTTGAACGTTACCTCAAGCCTGAGTCCTGCGCTTCACGGCAGAGCATTTTCTGCCACCGGGATACCCGATCTACTGGTCCCAGTCTCGGTTCCGGATCCATCAGAGCTCGACCAGCTCTTTGTCCCTCTTGGCGAGACACTCTTTGATCGGTTGGGCCTCCCGGTCCACGGCTGGGCGGTGACCACCCCCTACAAACTGATGGCTGCCGAGGCCGCCACCGAATGCGTACCCCGGGTTCGGCGAGCAGGGGCCGCCAACACCCTTCTGCTCAAGTCCAATCGAATTATTGCCGAGAACACCGATGCCGATGGTGTCGTTGGAAGTCTCACCGCCGCAGGGGTCGATCTTGCCGGTGTCACAGCCCTCGTTCAGGGAACCGGAGGTGCCGCAAGAGGCGCCGCCATCGGGTTGCACCTGGCCGGTGCCGAAGTCATCTTGCGAGGTCGAAACGCCTCAACAACCCAAGAGGTTGCGAAGATTCTCGACGTCGCCTGGTGTCACCCCGACGACAGACCCGGTGCCGAAATCCTGATCAACGCCACGCCCCTCGGACGGTCCGACGACGATCCCTCCCCCTTTACCGAACCGGAGGTGGAAGAGGCGGAGGCAGTGGTTGATATGGTCTACGGTGGTACGCCAACCGCCCTGGTCAGAGCTGCCCTATCCTCCGGAACCATCGCCGTCGACGGACGAACGATGCTGGCCTATCAGGGCATGGCTCAGTTTGCGGCCTTCACGACCATGCCCCCGCCTCGTGAGGTCATCCTGGAGACGGTGACTCGTCAGGCGCTTTCCTCATTCTGAAAGATTACCGCTCACCGAATTCCGACTGCATGGCGAACCCGGTCCATCAAGGGAGCGATCTGATTCCTTGCATTCTCAGCGCCATCGGCCAGGACGGTTTCGATAGAGGCCGGATCAGCCTTGAGCCGATCAAATTCCTCTCGGGCGGAACCGAACGTCTCCATGAACCACCCAAATACCTGCTTCTTGATCGTTCCGTAGCCGGTCCCACCCTCCCGAAAGGCGGTCTCGACCCATGCCTCCTCGCCCTTGGGAACCAGGACCTTTGCCAGTTGGTACAGGGTGCTGTCCTCGGTTGGTTTGGGATCCTCGACCGGGGTCGAGTCGGTTGTGATCGACATGATGGTCTTTCGAATCGGCTTCTCGGGTCCGAAGATATCGATCGTGTTCCCGTAGCTCTTGGACATCTTGCGACCGTCGATCCCGGGGACCACCGCAACGGTGTCCAGGATGATCGGTTTGGGCAAGGTAAAGACCTCTTCCGAGTAGGTCGCGTGAAAGGCCCCGGCGATATCCCGGGTTACCTCCAGATGTTGCTTCTGGTCCTTGCCCACCGGCACCAGATCCGAGTTGACAATCAAGATATCCGCCGCCATCAAGACCGGGTAGGCAAAGAGGCCGTGGCTGGGAACCTGCCCCTGTCCAACCTTGTCCTTGAAGGAATGACAACGCTGCAGGAGCCCCATTGAGGTCACCGTCGAGAGGTACCAACTCAGTTCCGTAATCTCCGGGATGTCGGATTGTCGATAGACCACGCTGCGTTTGGGGTCAAGACCGAAGGCCAGAAATGCCGCGGCCAGATCAGCAACCAGGCCCCTCAGGCGAGTTGGATCCTGGACGGTCGTCAAGGCATGGTAATCCGCCAGGAAGTAGAAGCACTCGTGCTTCTCCTGCATTTCGATGAACTGTCGAATCGCACCGAAGTAGTTGCCGATGTGAAGGGTTCCTGATGGCTGAACGCCTGAAAGTACACGCATGATGACCTCGCAGCGCGGGAGTGTAGCAAGTTCCCATCCGGAAACTAGCCGGTCTTCGTTGGAATACTCCGGAGAAGCCCTGGAGATCCCACAGTTGCCCAGGGTTATTGGGCCGAGACGATGATCGGGATTGTCGTTGGGTCGTTGGTCTTTGAATCAATCACAGACGCCGAAACCAGCAGTCCTTCCCCCTCGAGGGCCTCGACGACCGCAAATCCCCACCCCAGATTGGGCCGCCCGGCCCGGTTCTTGTAGGGTTCGAGATCCTGTTTCAACGTCCGAGGGGCAACGTTGAGGGTGTAGCTGTGAAGTTCGTTTCCTCCGGAGTCAAACAGTTTTACCCGGACCTTTCCATCCGATACTCCTGAATTGGTCACCGTCAGATTGGTCCTGAACTGGCCTTCAGCTTGCCGCAGTTGGAGCAGTCGCCCCCACTGACCCGCGCCAAGTCCGTCGCCATCGTTCCAGCCCTGAACGAACTGACCAAAAGTTCCGTCGGAAGTCTCGTTGTAGATCCTCCCGGAGACCAGCAGTGGCTGGGTTGCACCAATACC
>CAYSHZ010000020.1:0-22959 GCA_964430905.1 uncultured Thermoanaerobaculia bacterium
CTGGACTTATAAATATATCAGGTTTGAATAGCGTCAAGAATGGGTTCTTTATGGCCGACGGAGACAATGATTCTCAATATTTTTAAAAACCCCTTGATTCAGTGTTTCTTGGGGATATATCGGTGAATTCTGCGATGGATATCGAGAGGGACGAAAGAAGGCATCGGCAATGTTTTGCCGACAGGTGGATTTTGTAAAGTTCCCTGGTTCAAGTGAGATACGTCACAGTTCCGAGCCGACTTCTCAATATCGGCAATTGATTTCTCAGGACCCCCAAGGGCATCATTAGTTGAGTTTTGTAACAGTCTGAAACTAAAAGAGTTCTACGATTTGAAGAATTGGCACGAAATGTGAAGAAGGGGTTGGTATGCAATTGTTTTTTGGTGTGTGCCCCTCGGGGCTCAACTCATCTCAATTTTTGACAGGGAGTTAAGGAGGCGTCATGAAAAGGTGGTACGTATTTTTTGTGGTGATCGCTTTGGTGGTCGGTCCGGTAATGGCTGACGGCGAAGACGATGGTCCGAAGGCATGGCTGAACCTGTCGGGGTTCTACGCTTTCAACGGATACTCTCAGCAGAACTTTTTTCTGGGTGCCAAGGGCAGTGCCGGCGGGGTCTCGGACAACGACCAGTACTCGATTCAGATGTTTCGACTGATGGGTGAGTTCGGTTATGGCGATCACGTCAAGGCTGTCATTCGGGCGGATCTTGCCCAGGGGATCTGGGGTATCGACAACGATCAGCGCACTCCGGAGAGGGGTGGATTTTCCAACCTCTTCAACAACAAGGACACCAATTTTTCGGTTCACATCGACTGGGCCTACATCGATTTCAATTACGCCGATGCGGGCTTTCGGGCCAAGCTCGGACGGCAGCACTATGTCCTGGGCCATAAATTGGTCGTCGATCAGGATAACGACGGAATCTGGTTGTCCAAGAAGGCCGGTCCCGGTTCGTTGATCTTCACCTGGTCGAAGATGTTCGAGGGTATTGATGGACTCTCCGACAACAACGACGGTCCCATTGGGGGAGCGGATGCCAGGGATGCCGATCTCTACACCCTGACCTATTCGATCAAGACCGACAACTGGAAACTGGACCCCTACTTTGCCTACTACAACGACCAGGGAACGTCCGACGGGACTGCGTATATTCCCCAGGGCTTCCAGTATTTCAACGCCCGCTTCCGTCCACAAATCTGTGATGCACAGGTCCTGGGTTTTGCTTTCCAGGGCAAGGCCGGGATCTTCAGCCTCAAGGGCGAGGTGGACTATCTGACCGGTAATGACGACATCGCCAATGTGGACTCCGGACCCAAGCAGGTTCTCGACGTCAACAACGGCGACCTCGAGGGATGGAATCTCTACCTCGATGCCAAGGTAGCCCTGGGCCCCGGCAAACTCGGAGGCGTCTTCGGCATGGGTTCCGGCGACGACGATCCGATGTCCGGCAAGGGCAATATCAACAAGATCCGGACCAACGGTTTCTTCTACATCACCGAGGTGTGGGAAGACTCGGTAATGCCCGACGAATTGGGCATTACACCCCAGGGTCTGGGTTCGCCGGCGTCCCGTGGGTATCGAGAGTTCGAGAATTCTACGCTGTTGCAGCTGAACTATCTGTGGAACATCAACGAGAAACTGACCTATTTTGTCGCCGGTACCTATATCCGGGCGACCGAAGACGTGTGGGCGTGGACGGCCAACGACGGTATTGTCGGCCCAGCCGACATGGGCCCGGACAAGAGCAACGACCTCGGCAAAGAGTTGGACATGAAACTGGTTTGGAAAGTCTCTCCCGGTCTGGCGTGGATCTTCCGCGGTGGATACTTCTGGGCGGGCGACGGGGCCGGCTATCTGATCAACGGCAATATCGATACCCTGGAGAATGCCTACGAACTTCGGACCACCATCAAATTCAGCTTCGGTGGCCTGAGCTTCGGGAAATAAGAGGGAGATCATGAAGAAATACACTTTGGCCGGAATCCTGGCCCTCGTGGGGCTGATGGCCCTGACGGGGTGGGGTGTTGCCGGTCCCGCCGAGAATCCTGCAGAACATCCGGAGGTTGATGGCGCCGTGACGGCGGACGCCTGCGATGTCTGTCACTCCGAAGTGACCCCCGAAATCTATGGAGAGTGGTACCAGTCGCAACACGGGCTGCTGAACGTCAAGTGTTTCGTCTGCCATGGTTCGACGGGTGACGACTTCACGGACAAGCCGACGATGGACCGTTGCGTCGGTTGCCATGCCGACCAGGTGGAGACGATGGCAATGCCGTTCATGAAGGACAAGGGCTGCTTCACGTGCCATCCTGCCCATGCCCTGATGGCCCACCAGATGGTGGCCTCAGAGGGAGGTGACAAATGACCGCAACACGGAGACAGTTTCTGGTGGCAACGGCCGCAACCTCGGCTCTGGCCGCGCTGGGCAAGCCGACGAAGGCCTTTGCCGGCGTTGACGGAGATATCACGTGGACCAAAGGTGTGTGCCGTTACTGCGGTGTCGGCTGCGGGGTCTACAAGGGCGTTAGGGACGGAAAGCTGATTGCCATCAAGGGTGACAAGGAGAACCACAACAAGGGCTTCGTCTGCCTCAAGGGCTTCCTTCTGCCGCAAATTCTCTATCATGAGGATCGTTTGACTCATCCACTGATCCGGAAGAACGGCAAGCTGGTCAAGGCCAGTTGGGATGAGGCCATGGATCTGGTGGCGAAGAAATTCACGCAGTCGATCAAGAAACACGGCAAGGACTCGGTAGCCTTCTACGGATCCGGACAGGCCTATACCGAGGAAAGCTACGCGGCCAACAAGCTCTTCAAGGGCGGGTTCGGCACCAATAACGTCGAAGGCAACCCTCGGCTGTGCATGGCGTCGGCCGTTGGTGGTTACGTGACGACCTTCGGCAAGGACGAGCCGATGGGAACCTACGAGGACATCGACCATGCAGACGTCTTCTTCCTGATCGGTTCAAATACGGCCGAAGCCCACCCGATCCTCTTCCAGAGGATCGCGCGACGCAAGGAAGCCAATCCCAACGTCAAGATCATCGTTGCTGATCCACGCAAGACCCCAACGGGTCGGATCGCCGACATTTATCTCAAGTTCAAACCCAATACTGACCTGTTCGTCCTCAACGCTTTTGCCAACTACTTCGTGCAGAACGATCTGGTCGACAAGGAATTCATCAAGAATCACGTGGCCTTCGGCAAGGGGAAAGCGGCGGACCAGGACTGGGACGCCTATGTCGAGTTCCTCGCGCCCTTTACGATGGAGAAAGCGGCGGAGGTTTCGGGCTGCCCGATCGAGGATCTGGTGGCCGCAGCGAAGCTTTTCGGCTGCAAGAAGACCCGCACGATGTCGATGTGGACCATGGGTATCAACCAGCGCCTCCGGGGTGTCTGGGGCAATAATCTGATCCACAACCTGCATCTGATCACAGGGAAGATCGGTATTCCGGGAAGCACCACCTTCTCCTTGACCGGTCAGCCCAATGCATGTGGAGGCGTTCGGGACCAGGGCGGCCTCTGCCACATCCTGCCCTACGGTCGGCTGGTCAAGAAACCGGAACACCGGGCATTCGTCGAGAAGGTCTGGGGTGTTCCCGAGGGAACCATTGCGCCCAAGCCTGGCAAGCACGCCCTGGCGATGTTCCAGGCTCTTGAGACGAAGGACATCAAGTGCATCTACATCATGTGCACCAATCCCGGCCAGTCATTGCCCAACGTTAATCGGTATCGCAAGGCGATGGCCGACCCCGATTCCTTCGTCGTCGTGGCGGACATCTATCCGACCAGGACCACCGAGTTGGCCGATGTCGTGTTGCCGGCGGCAGCCTGGTCCGAGAAAGAGGGCGTTTTCGGATGTACCGAACGCCGCTACCAGTTGGAACACCAGGTAGTCCTGCCCCGGGGCGAGTCTCGGCCGGACTTTGACATCCTGGTCGACCTGGCCGCCCGGTGTGGTCATGGCAAGCTCCTTCCGTGGAAGAGTCCGGACGACGCATGGGAAGAACTGCTGGTTCTTGGAAAGGACACGCCATACCAGATCGGCGGCATCACCCGGGCGCGCCTGCGCAAGGACCACGGTGTCATCTGGCCGTGCCCGGACGAGGACGGCCCCAGTACGAAACTCCGCTACGTCAAGGGAGACGACCCGATGGTCCCCGAGGACTATCCTCACCGGATCATGTTCTACGCCAAGCCCGACAACCGGGCCGTCGTGTGGTTCAGACCTTCGGACAACCCGGCGGAAATGCCGGATGAGGAATACCCCTTCTTCTTCACGACAGGCCGCGTAATCGAGCACTGGCATACGGCGACGATGACCGGGCGGTGCAAGGAATTGACCCATTCCAAGATCACCGCCGAAGTGGAAATCCATCCGGACGACGCCAAGAAACTCGGTGTTCGGACGGGTGACGGGATTCGGGTGACCTCAAGGCGCGACTCGCTGGTCTTCCCGGCGCTGGTCACCGACAGTTCCCAACCTGGGATGGTCTTCGTCCACATGCATGACGCCGATCCGGACCGCATGTGTAACAAGATCACCATCGACCAGTTTGACCCGGGATCGAAGGAACCGACCTTCAAGATCTGCGCGGTCAAGTTGGCCAAGGCATGACCCATCAGTTTGACTCCGGTCCCGGGCCCGAAGGTGGGCCCGGGGCTCTTTTCGATGACGGGGTGGCAGTCGTCGTCGGTGCGGTCGTGGAAACACTGCCGGGTCGGGCGCCGAGCGTTGCCTGCCGGCTGGAGAATATGCCGGATCTCGATGTTGTCGGTGGAGACGGGAATCGTCGACTGGCGATTGTGTGGTGTAGTGGATCGGCCAAGGGGTTGGAGCGGGCCATGGAGCAGTTGGTCAAAGACGACGAGGAAATCCTCGGTATTTTTCCGACCTTCATGGGCCAGGATGACCCAACGGGCGAAACCGAGGCCCGGGCCGGCGCAATGCAACAACTGATCGATGATGAATAGAACTGGATCGACATCAAATCGCAGCCGTAGAAGCGTCTGGAGTCGGTTTTTCCCCGAGGGACTGAGACCACCGGGGGCCCGGCCCGAGCGGGAGTTTCTCTCCCTGTGCATCAAGTGCGGCCGGTGTACGGCCTCGTGTCCCTACAAATCGATTCGACAGTCGGGCTGGGAGGCAGGCCTGGGTGTCGGAACACCAGTGATTCATCCCCGGGAGATCCCCTGCTATCTCTGCATGATCTGTCCCGACGTCTGTCCGACGGGGGCCCTGGAGCCCATTGCAAAGGAAGACGTCGACATGGGCGAGGCTGTTGTCGACACCGAGACCTGCTATGCCTTCCTCGGCATCGTGTGCCGTGCCTGCGTTGACGCTTGCCCGTTCCAGGGAACGGCAATCAGGCAGAACCTGGCCCTGGAACCCATCGTCGATCCCGAATACTGCGTCGGGTGTGGACTCTGCGTTCCGGTGTGTCCGGCCGAGCCGGAGGCGATCCGGGTCATCAGGCTTGAGGAAAGACCGATCGGGGCACAGAAAGGATGAGCGTGGGTGGTTGGTTTCGGCGTGATGGGCGAATGCGGTGGGGGAGGCTCCGGCGATTGAGTCAGGTGGCCTTTCTCCTGCTGTTCGTCGGGCTGCCCTTTACCTACCTCAAGGGGCAGATCACGGTGATGGGGACCCTGGCGTCGTTGCGCATCGGTCCGATATCGCTGGTTGACCCGGTTTCTGGTCTGGCATCGATGATTGCGGCAAGGGATGTGGGGTGGACTCTCCTCAGTGGGATGATCCTCCCGGTGTTGCTGGCCCTGGCGTTGGGTCCGGTCTTCTGTTCATGGGTGTGCCCCTGGGGTCTTCTGTCGGAGTTTGTGGACACGGTTCTGAGGCGCAAAGTCGGTCGGATTCCGTCGTGGTTGGGACCACTCCGCTGGTCGTTTCTTGGCGGTGTACTCCTGCTGGGCCTGGCGACGGGAATGCCCCTTGCGGCGACCATTTCAGCGCCGCGGTTGCTGAGTGTTCTTCCGATGGAAATCATCTTTCTCGGAGGTGCCACCACGGGCACCCTGGGCCTTCTCGGGGTGCTGCTGCTCCTTGAGGTCGTGCTTCCTCGACGTCTGTGGTGTAGGGCCCTGTGTCCGGTCGGATCGACTCTGGTTCTGCTGCGCTTGAGGAAGACACTGACGATCGCCTGGTCCGAGCCGACCTGTCGACCCGAATTGCAGGGCGCGACATGCTTCGTCAAATGTCCCTGGAATATCGATCCCCGCCACATGGGAATGCGGGATGGGTGTACCAACTGCGGCACCTGTGTTGAACGGTGTCCCTCGGGTCCATCCCTGGATTTCTCGTTCGGGCGGACCCAACCAGAGCGGCCGCCAGGGCCGAATCTCCCGGTGATATTGCGCTAGACTGTTCCCATCAGAAAACCTCGGACGGGAACGAAACCGTTTCTGTTTGAACAAGAGAGCGCAACGGGGAGATGGTGATCTTGCAAAGTAGCCACGACCCAGCATCGCCGGGTGGAAACACCGTGTCACCGACGATAGGTCGGTACGTTGAGCGTTTCCCGGAAATTGAGAGCGCCGTGACCCTGGTGCTGGAGCGGGCAGCGATTGTGAGGGAGGCACGCACGAGCGCCCTGCCCGAGAGGGGGCTCCCGTCTCCACCCCGGACCGAAGAGTGGCAGGAACTCCATTCGACCTTTGTCGAGAGTATCCGGGCACTCGAGCGTCTCGCTGAGGAAAACCCCTCTCGTGATCAGGTGATGACGGGTGTTCGGAGGGTGCTCCTGGCGAGCATGAGGCTGCGGATCGGGTCGTATGGTTACTCTCCATCGAGGAAGACTACGAGTCCCGAGGCCAGAGCCCGTCTTTTCGGGGCGCTCAGGAGTTTCAAGAATGCGTATGCAGCCCTTGAAGAAATGGTCCGGAATGCACATATGCCGGAACCACCGCGGCAGCTCAGGTACTCCCCGAATACTGCACCCGAGACCCCGGTTCGAAAACTCGAATTGACGGCCTTCGACCTGCCCTTGACCCCGGCTTCCGAAGAGGCCTGGGGTGAGCGTTGCAGCGTTTCCGGTTCAGTTTTTCTGACCGACAGCAATGCCTCACCGGAGTTGAGATATCGCTCGCTGGAATCGTGTGGGACCACGTTGTCTCCCGAGGTTTTTGGATGGTTTCAGAGGTTTCGGCTGGTTCTTGACAGGCTTCGTACTTGGTGTCCCGAGGCTGTGGGTGAAGCGGTCCGTCTCCTCCCGAATCTGTGGGAGGACTATTTACCTGAGCAGGTGCATCCCACCTTTGAGAAGCTGGGTTTGAGAGATTTCCCAAGTCTGGCGGTCTCTCTGAATAACTATTTGAGAGTCTTTGCCCAACGTCCCTTTCTGGGTTTCCGAGGGGAGTCCGGTGGTTTTCGAGCGTTGGGGGTGGCTGATCGCTCCGAGGTTGCTCTGGCCGAGAAAGGAGCTGTGGGCTCTGGATACACGTGGGATTCCTTTGATCAGGTGAGGGATCAGGCCCTCCGGCTGGCATATGGTCTCGAGAATCTTGGGTTGAGGCCGGGGATGAGGATCGGGATTCTCACTCGTGAAAACTGCAAAGAATTCTACATCGTGGATTTTGCCTCGGTCTTCGGTCAATTGGTGACGGTGGGATTCCAGGAGACGTTGGCGGATGAGCAATTGGCCGGCGTGATGCAACAGGCCCAGCTCAGCGCGATAGTTGGAGACAACGACTCCATCAACCGGATTCTATCTGCCGGGCTTATCCGAAAATGTCCCGATCTGGTCACTCTGGTGGCCTTCGGCAAACCCATCGAGGTTCCGTCGGAGACTGCCGGAGGGGTTGGGGTTGCTCGTTGGGAGGAAGTTCTTGGAAACGCCGAGGAAGCGTACGAGGACTGGATCTCACCTTCGGGAGTAGGCTTCTCCACCGATGTTATTTACGGTGATCAAGCGGGGTGGATGTCGGCCGAGGATCAGGGAATCCCGGTCGACGAGGATGATGCTGTTTTTACGATCATCTTCACCTCAGGAAGTACCGGTCGACCCAAGGGGACCATCGTCACACGGAGGCGGTGGATCGAGGAGTTCTGTTATCGGGTTGATGTCTGGCCATATGTCGGTATTTCATTTCAACCGTCCGCGGTCGGGGCGGATCGAATCGGGGTCTGGCAGGCAGCCGTCAACGGCGGCCGGATTGGATTTGCTCGTCGAGGGGTGGAGCTGTTTGAAGATGTCCGGGCCATCCGACCGACGTTGTTGGAGGCGCCCCCGGCGGTGTGGAATGTGATTCAGACCGAATACCTGTCGGAGGTTGGCAACCCACATCTCGATCGGCGGGAACTCGTTTCGGTACGCAGGAGGTTCCGGGATTGTCTGGGCGGACGATTGGGCGCCATTGGAATTGGAGGTGCACAGAGCGACGAGGCTACGCGGCGAACGATGGAGACCATTTTTGGAATTCCCATGTCCGAGGGTTATGGTGCCACCGAGACCGGGCGGATCGCATCACGCGGGCAGATCCTCCCGAATGTGGACTTCTTCCTCGTTGATATTCCCGGACTTGGCTTCACCAGTAGTGATAAACCGTATCCCAGAGGTGAATTGGCGGTCAAGACCGCACGAACGACCGCCCAGTATTTCAATGACGAGGCCAGCTCACGGGAAGGGTTCACCGATGACGGCTATTTTTTGACCGGTGACATTGTCGAGATTGGTCCGAGTCGGCGTTGCAGGATCCTCGGTCGAAGGAAAGAGTTCTTCAAATTGGCCGGGGCTGAATTTGTGTCACCGGCGTTGCTGGAAGACGTCTACATGACCAGTCCCCTGGTGGAAGCGGTTTTCATTACCGGATTGCCGACCCAGGCGGCGGTTGTGGCCGTGGTTGTTCCGGCGGAGTCTGGTGTTTCCGAAAAGAAGATCCTGGCGGAGTTGCGTGCGCTCGGGAAGGACTCCGGGTTGAGGCCGTTCGAGCTGCCGGCCGGTGTTGTGGTCGAGCCGGTGGTTGAGGGGGACATGCCATGGACGGCAGAGAACGGTCTTCGAACTCCATCGATGAAACTCCGTCGTCGTGCACTGGCCTCAAAATATGGGACTCAGATCGAAAAGGCATATTCAAAGGATGGGAGGGGGGCTCCTGCCACCGGCGGGGATGATCGGAGTAGTCGCGAAACGAGCCAACGCTTAGTCGCAGCGACTGTGGGGTCAATCCTTGCCCTTGATCCCGGTGAGATCGACATGGAGAAGACGTTCGAGCAGAACGGTGGCGATTCCCTCACCGCCATGTCCTTTCTTCTTCGGATGGAGCAGATGCTGGTCGGTACCCCCAGGGGGCCCGGGCCGAGGGGGGATGATCTCAAGGATCTGGTCGGAAGGCCCCTGAACGATCTTGCCGAACGGGTTCGGACGTGTGGTGGGAATGCGGTTGGACTTTCAGAGAAGGATTTGCCATCGAGGAGCTGGAATGGGGCGACTCGGGCTTCCCAGACTCCCCAAGGAAACCAACGGGATCGGGTCGCCCTCCGATTCCTTGCAGATTCGAAGAGGAGTATTTCGGTCGACCAATTCCCGGAACCTGCCACGAGTGGGAATGTATTGTTGACCGGCGCCAACGGTTTTCTCGGCGTTCATGTTCTCAGGGAGGTGGCTTCATCTCTTTTGCCCGGATCTCGGATCTTCGCCTTGGTCAGGGCTTCGGATGATCGGGCCGCTCTCGCCCGGCTCGCCGGAGCACTGGCTGATGCCTCGGTTGAGACCGAAAGACTTTCCACCCGGGGCGATCGCGAGCTCTCACCGATTGTGGTTCTTTCGGGGGCCGTCGATACGCCTCGTCTCGGTTTGAGCGAAGAGGTCTATCGGATGCTGGAATCCGAGATTGGCGTGATCTACCACCTGGCTGCCGTTGTCAATCTCTCCGGTGATTACGACGATCTTCAGGCGCCCAATGTGGAAGGAACATGCCGGATCCTCGATTTGGCGACATCTGTGACCTCAAAGGCGCTTCATTTCGTGTCGTCGATGGATGTTGCCTCGGTCCTCGAGGCCCGGGGTGTTTCCCCGGTGTTTGAGGAGTCTCCCCTGGGCGAAGATCTTTCGCCATCGGTGATCCCCCAGATCAGTGCCTATGCCCTGACGAAGTGGGTCGGTGAGCGAATTCTCGCAAATGCCTACCGTGATTCCGGCCGAATACTCAGGCTCTCGATCAGCAGGCCGGCCTTGATTACGTGGGCAGGAAACACGGGGTTTGTTCATCAGTCCGACTGGTTTGCCCGGATGATCGCTTCATGTCTCCTGACTCGCTCGGTGATCGGGCCTGGGGAGGTCGGGGTGTTGCAGTGGGTACCTCAAACGGCAGCGTCTGCACTCGGTCTGGACCTCGTCCCGGTGGACTTCTGTGCAAGAGCCATCCAGAGGATTGGGGAACAAACGAGAGGCGCCACCCTGCCGTCCGTCACCAGGGTTCAGCATGGTGTCCAGGGACCGACATTCCATGTTTCGAATATCGTCCCGGCCGAAGCCGGGTTGGTCCCAGGCAACCGCTTCCTCGATATGCTGGTTGCGGCCGATCTCCGGCTTCATTCGACGCGTCCCCCGATGGAGTACGTTTCCCTCAACGAGTGGCGAATGCGGGTCGAAGAAATGGACGCCCCGATGATGCCGTTCCTGCCATACCTCCCACAGTTGCTGAGGATGCGGCCTCGGGCGGAATGTGCCCGGTTCGCTGCTGCCATATCCGGGCGGGACGGACGCACACAGATTCCAGGTCCTCAGATTGACCAGGCCTATGTCGATGCCCACATTGCCCGCCTGCTCGGTGATCTATCAATCTTCGAGTGAGGAGAATGGACTCTCGTTGCGTTGGGCTCATGTGGATTGAACCCAGGATATACTCGCAAAATGGTCTACCCCATTCCTGATCGGAAGTTTGAAGGATGACGGTCAGCGGCGATTCATTGGTGGTCAGGGACCTGACGGTGACGCCGTTGGGGCGCCGGACCCCCATCGTGCGGGATCTTCATTTCTCGGCGAATCCGGGTGAGGTCGTGGGTCTGCTGGGGCGTTCCGGTTCGGGCAAGAGTACGTTCTTGAGGGTCATCAATGGTCTGACTCCATGGCTGGTTCCGGCTCGAGTTTCTGGTGAGGTCGAGTTGAGCGGGGAGTTGATCGATGACCTTGACCCCGGTCAGAGGGCACATCTGCTGGGGAGTTGTCTCGACCGGCCGGAGGCCCAACTTTTTTTGCCGACGGTGCGCCAGGAGATGGATGCGGCACGACGTCTTTACGGTGTCTCGGCGCATCAGGCGAGAGTCGAGGAATGTCTTGGTGTCGGGACCTTGCTGGACCGTCGGGTGGTCGAGCTGTCCTCGGGTGAACGCCAGAGGGTTGCCCTGGCGGCTGCCCTGGCGGCCGCTCCCCGTCCGGTTGTGTTGGACGAACCGACGGCCCACCTGGATTCCGGAGGCGCCGCATCGTTGGCCGAAACCCTGGGAGGGGTGTCGGCTTCTGGGGGTGTCGTTCTTGTGGCTGAACATGGGGGGTGGCGGTTGGGTACGGCGATTGACCGTTGGACCGGGTTGGAGAGAGGGCACTTGGAAAGAGCTGAAGCTCCGGGGCCTCCAAAGATCTCACCGCCCGATCATGCCCCGGGCGACCGGGTTGTCTTCGAGGCTCGCGGGGTGTCGGTATCCGTCGGCGGCCGCCAACTGTTTGAAGGGATCGATCTCGAAGTCAGGGAGGGTGAGATCGTCGTCATCACCGGGGACAACGGGGTGGGCAAGTCCAGCCTGGCACGCGTGATGGCCGGACACGCCGAACCACAGGCCGGTCGGTGTCGGGGGAGTGGGAATCGACGGCCCTCCCTGATGATGCCGGAGGCTGAACTTCAGCTTTTTGCAGCAACTGTTGAGGGTGAGTTGAGGGCTTGCGGCGCCTCGACGGGTGAGGTGGCCAGGGTTCTGCGCCGCCACCGATTGGAGGTCCTGGCAGCGAGGACTCCCTGGAGCTTGAGCAGGGGAGAGCGTCAGCGTCTGGTCCATGCCGCCCATGATGTCCTGCGACCAGAAATGTTGATCATTGACGAGCCCGCCCAGGGCCTCGATACGACCGATGTCGTCGATTTCATGGATCTGGTTTCCCGACGGGCGGCGCGAGGCCGGGCCTACGTGATCATTACGCACCGGCTGGAACTTGCCGCCGCAGCTCACCGCCACCTCCGATTGAGCCCCCTGGGTTTTGAGGGAGTCAACCGATGATCGATGCCCGGGCCTGGACGTCCGCGGCCCTGATCGGCGCCCTGTGGGGCGCCCTGGAACTCAGCATCGGGACGGCGCTTCATCTCAGCAGGATTCCCATTCGGGGCATGGTGATGGCAATCCTGGGTCTGGTGTGTCTGGTGACGCTCAGGCGCCTGCGAGGAGGACCGGGGGGATGCCTCCTGGCCGGCCTTGTGGCGGCGTTTCTCAAGGTCTTTACCCTGGGGGGTCTCTATCCGGGACCCCTGATCGGCATTCTCCTGGAAGCCCTGGTGATGGAGATCGTCTTTGACATCCTTGGTCCTCGCCGGCTGTCGGCGGTTGTTGGAGGGGCCGTGGTTCTCGGCCTGACTCCGGTTCAGATGACACTGATGGTCTGGGTGGTCGCCGGGCGTGGCACGGTCGAGGCCACCGCCCAGGCTGCCCGAGAAGGCTTGGTCTGGTTGGGCCTGGGCGCCTTCTCGGCCGGAGCTGTCCTGGGTGGTGTGATCGTCGTGGCGGCCGGAGTTGGCGCTCTGGCTGGATGGTGGGCCTGGAGTGTATCGTCGGGAGTCGGTGAGAGGCTGGGGCGATGAGGTCGTTGCTGACCACGTTAGCCTTGGTTCTTGCGTGTGCCTCGGTATTCCTGCCCTGGTGGTGGGCGCCGGTGTTGGGATGTGTTCTGGCGGTCGGCGTTACCGCCTCGAGAGACCGAACTGTCCTTCGGTCGGCCTTTCGGTTGGGATTCATTTTGACGGCTCTTTTTGCGGCGGCCGTCGGGGGGTCCGCCGTGGCATGGTCAATGGGCCTCCAACGGGGGCTCGAGGCCGCGGCCCTGCTCTTGATGCGGTTGTTGATCTTGTGGCTGGTTGCCGGGGTTGTCTCGAGGTCCGTCGATGCCGATGCGGTTCTGGGTTTCTTCAAAAGCCTGGGGTTTGAGCGCCTCGGCCTTGTATTCGGGCTGGCTCTCAACGCCATGCCCCGCCTCGTTGTTGCGGGACGCCAGGTGTGGATTGCCCATCGAACGCGATCGGCAACGAGAATCGAGAGCCTCAAGCATCTTCCGGCCTTGGCCGAGGTCTTGTTGGCACATACCATTCGAATTGCAGACGATGCTGCGGGCGCCGCCGCTCTTCGAGGGCACGGAGCACTGATCAGGCCCCGGCAGGCGACACTCGTGTGCCCGGCACCCGTGGTTGTTTTGACGGGGCGTCCCGGGAGTGGGAAGACGACAATCCTCGAAGGAATCATCGAGCATTTGAAAGCGGGGGGGCTGCCGGTAGCCGGTCTGATTCAGCCGGGTGACTTTGATAACGGGGTCAAGGTCGGCTTTTCGATCAGGGACATTCAAAGCGGGGAAGAGGCTCCCCTGGCCCGTCGGACCTCCCGGGAATTCGGCCAGCATGGAACAGGGTTTCTCTTCGATTCGGCGGGGATGGAATTGGCACACAAGGCCCTGGCCAGTGTTCCCGAGGATGCAATTCTGGTCGTGGACGAACTGGGTCCGGTGGAGCTTCGGGGACGGGGCCATATGCCTCCTCTGCGTCAGGCTTTGGCTTTTCGGCCCCCCAGGATTCTGATCCTGGTCGTGCGCCGACATCTGGTACCGGCCCTTCTGACTGCCCTGTCGGCGACGGATGCCCACGTAGTCGATGTCGAAAACGAAGGGGTCGCGGTGGTTGACCGAGTCGTCAGTTTGATCAGAGAAGAATTAAAAGGTGTTCCCGATGAGATTCCGTCGTGAATTCAAGGCATGGACGGGGTATTCCTCATTCCAGCAGATGCGTATGATGTCTATGCCTGATACCTTTCTTCTGGCCGTCAGGGGACGGGTTTCGGGTTATCCGGGTCAAGGAGCGTTATGAGCAAAAAAATAGTTCTTGCATACAGTGGCGGACTGGACACTTCTGTCCTCCTGAAGTGGCTCAGTCTGAAAGGCTTCGAGGTGATTGCCTACGTTGCCGATGTGGGTCAGGAAGAAGACTTCGAGGTCGTCAAGAAGAAGGCTTTCGAAACCGGGGCGTCGAAGGTTTTTGTCGAGGATCTCAAACGAGAATTCGTCACGGACTATATTTTCCCGGCATTCAAGGCCAATGCGATTTATGAGGGGCGGTACCTCCTGGGGACCGCAATTGCCAGACCTGTCATCGCCAAGCGCCAGATTGAGATCGCGGCTGCCGAAGGTGCGGCCTTCGTGTCGCACGGGGCAACAGGCAAGGGCAACGATCAGGTTCGTTTCGAGTTGGCCTATTACGCATTGAACCCCAAGATCAAGGTCATTGCACCGTGGAAGGATGCTGAGTTTCTGGAGCATTTCAAGGGTCGTCCGGAACTCTTGGCCTTCGCGGCCGAACACGGTATCGAGGTCAAAGCCTCCGCCGGAAAGTCCTTCAGTGAGGACGACAACCTGTTGCATATCAGTCACGAAAGCGGAATTCTCGAGGATCCCTCATACCACGCCGGTGAGGATATCTATTCCAAGACCGTCAACCCCGAGCGTGCGCCGGATACGCCGACCAGGATTTCCATTGAGTTCAAGGACGGTATCCCCATCAGAGTGAAGAATCTCGATGACGGGTACGATGTCACCGACCCACTGGACCTGTTTACCTATCTCAACGACATCGGAGGCGCCAACGGGATCGGCCGTCTGGACATGGTCGAGAATCGGTTTGTCGGTATCAAGTCCAGAGGCATCTACGAGACGCCTGGGGGCGAAATTCTGCACCTGGCCCACCGAGATATCGAAGGCATCGCCATGGACCGCGAGGTCATGCGACTGAGGGATATGTTGTCGGCCAAACTGTCGGAATTGATATACAACGGCTTCTGGTTCTCTCCGGAGATGGAATTCCTGATGGCGGCCGTGGACAAGAGTCAGGAGCTGATTGACGGTGTCGTTGATCTCAAGCTGTTCAAGGGGCATGTCTCGGTTCTGGGCAGGGTCTCCCACAGCTCGCTCTATGATCAGGAGTTCTCCAGTATGGAGATCGAGGGTGGGTTCGACCAGACTGATTCCCAGGGCTTCATCAAGATCAACGCCATTCGGCTGATGGCCCACCACGCAATCTCCCACCGCAAGAATGGGGGCCGTCGGTGACCGGCGAGCCGGGAACCCTGTGGCAGAAAGGGGAATCCGGCCAGGTTGATCGTATGGTTCGGGAATTCTCGGCAGGAGAAGATATTTTCTGGGACCAGCGGTTGGTCGCCTTCGATTGTCGGGCCTCTATCGCCCATGTACGAATGCTGGCAACGATCGACCTTCTGACTCCTGATGAGGCGGCACGCCTGGAAGAATGCCTTGACGAAATTATTGAATTCGAAGCCGAGGGGAAATTTCAGGTCACCTCCGACCACGAGGACTGCCACTCGGCGATCGAGTTCTTCCTGACCGAGAAGCTTGGAGATCTGGGCAAGAAGGTCCATGTGGGCCGCTCCCGGAATGACCAGGTCTTGACGGCCTTGAGGCTGTACGAATTGGCCGAATTGGATCGGCTGGAAGATCATATCGGCCAACTGGCAACCAGCCTGGACGGAATGTGTGAACGGGACGGTGAGATCGAACTTCCCGGATACAGCCATATGCAACCGGCGATGCCATCATCGGTTGGGATGTGGTTGGGGTGTTTTCGTGCGGCTCTTGACGACGATCTCATCCTGCTGCGTGCCGTTCGTCGGGTGATCGATCAGAATCCACTGGGAACAGCAGCTGGATTTGGGGTTCCGGTGTTCGAGCTTGACAGGCAAATGACTACCGAAGATCTTGGTTTTTCTCGGGTCCAGGAGAATCCGATCTATGCCCAGCACAGTCGAGGCAAGTTCGAAGGGATCGTGCTTCACGTCGCAAGCCAGATCATGTATGACCTCAACCGCCTGGCCAGTGATCTGATGGTGTTCACAATGCGTGAGATCGCCTTTGTCGACCTTCCGGAAGCCCTGTGTACCGGATCCTCGATCATGCCCCAGAAGCGAAACCCCGATGTTCTGGAGTTGATCAGGGCCACCTACCACACGGTACTGGGGGACGAGACGACGATCCGTCACCTGACCGCCGGCCTGATTTCCGGCTACAACCGGGATTCCCAGCTGACCAAGGGTCCGTTGATGCGGGGCCTGGATTCCACAGCTCGGAGCCTGGCCATGATGGCCCGAATCATCAGGGAAATGGAAATCAACGCCGAGAGGTGCCGCGCGGCGATGGGTCAGGAACTCTGGGCGACCGAAAGGGCCTATCAATTGGTCCGCAAGGGTGTGCCCTTCCGGGACGCCTACCGTCGGATTGCCGAAGAGGAGCGGGAAGGACACTGAATCAGTGCTGCCTTCAGGGTGCCGTCGAAGTCCCTATTCGTTGCATCCTCGGCTCGTGCGGTGAAAGCAGAGTCTCGAACGCGTCTCAAATGGCATGACGACTCTCACCATCTGCCCTCAATGCGTCGCACGCTCCTTGCTCAGCCGACGATTAATGGCTTTCAATCCACCTTTGTTTGATAGCTGACGCTGTAGATGGGGAGGCCTCCCAGAGCTGATGGAGCTCGTTTCTCCAGGGTTGCCGTGACGACACAGGTTTGCCCTGGCTGCACATCACAGGTGATCGCTGCCCGTTTTCCCCATTCTCCCTCGTGGTCGTCGTCATCGGCGACCGCCCGGACACCACGATTGACGTAGAACTCCTGGTTGTACTTTCCCCACCCGTTGTCGTTGGAATCGTCCTCGACCCATGTGACGGCAAAACCTACTGCGACCTCATGGGGGCCCGGTGTTACATCGATATCGAGGGCGTCAAGGGTCGTGTCCTTGCGCCGACCGATCTTGCTGGGCCTCTTGAGAATATGGCCGGGTTCGGAGATGCCTTCCCAGAGCTTGCCGCGATGGGCCAGAACTTCATCATCAATCGCGACTTCGTAGTAGGTGATCATGAAAGGCCGTTCGATCACGACCTCGATGGAGGCGGTCTCTTGTTCGACTTCCGGAGGAGTTGCCGCAACGCCTGGAACAACCACGGGTGCCGCAACCACTGGAGCGACGGGAGGTGCAACGGCAGGCGCGGGGGTGGATCCCTCCTCAAGTTCGATCATGCGGATCAAGACACTGTCGGGCACGCCGTGTTCTTTGAGGAAGACCAGATCCGTTCCGCTGAGTTCCGGGAAGGATCCGATGTCTTCGACCTTGGACTGGATGACGTATTGGGAGAGTCCGCCCTCGGCCATGGCAAGGACCTCGGCTACCCGGCTGTCCTCGAGGGAGGGCTGCGGATCTCCAGCCTGGGCCGGGAGGGTCGACATCATGCCGATCAAAAGAGCGGCGATTGCAACGAGAATACGGGCGTTCAGTTTCATCGGGTCCTCCACCAGTTATTGTACCTTTCCATCGCCTCTTAAGGAAACCGATCGGACGGCTCGTCGTACACTCTGGGGAACGAGGAGGAGTGTTTCATGCGTCAACTGGTGTTTTCGGTCTGTGTTCTGGTCGTGTTGGGTTTTTCGACGGTGAGTTCCGCGGCGGTCAATGCCCGGATGTTACGGTTCCCCGATGTTTCGGAGACCCAGATCACCTTTGTCTATGCGGGTGATATCTGGGTGGTCAAAAAAGAGGGGGGCGTTGCCCGGAGGCTCTCGTCTCCACCTGGGGAAGAACTTTTTCCCCGATTCTCGCCGGACGGGAAGGTGATCGCTTTTTCAGGCAATTACGACGGCAATACCGATGTCTACACGGTGCCGTCAGGCGGAGGGCTTGTTCGGCGTGTGACCCATCACCCGGCGACTGACCGGCTCCTCGACTGGACCCCAGACGGGAACGGCCTGCTGTTTGCCAGTGGGATGACCTCCGTCACGGGTCGGGTCAACCAGCTCTGGACGGTTGCGCCCGAGGGTGGTCTGCCGACGAGATTACCGATTCCCTACGGCGAATTTGGGGCGTTGTCTCCGGATGGCCGGATGCTGGCCTATCAGCCGGCCAGTCGGGATTTCAGAACCTGGAAGCGTTACAGGGGAGGCCTGGCGCCGGAAATCTGGCTCTTCGACCTCGAGACCCTGGAAGCGAAGAACCTGACGGCCAATCCCGCCAACGATTCCCTGCCGATGTGGCACGGAGACACCGTGTACTTCCTTTCGGACCGGGGTTCGAAGATGCGGTCCAATATCTGGGCTATTGAACGGACGACGGGCCGGACCCGGCAGATGACGCATTTCGAGGACTTCGACGTGCACTTTCCCGCAATCGGTCCCCAAGAGATCGTCTTCGAGGCCGGTGGGTCCCTCTACCTGATGGCTCTTTCGAGTGGCGAGGTGCGGGAGGTTGCCGTCGAGGTTGTGACGGATGAGGCGACCTTGAGGCCCCGGATGGTTGGAGTCGGCAAGGACATCGAAAACGGCGACATCTCACCGACGGGCAAGAGGGTGGTGGTCGAGGCCCGGGGAGAGCTCCTGACTGTACCCGCAGAGCACGGACCGATCCGCAACGTGACCCGCAGCCCCGGCGCCCGGGAACGTTTTCCCGCATGGTCTCCTGATGGAAAGCAGTTGGCCTACTGGAGTGACGAGACCGGAGAATGGCAGCTCTACCTGACGGCGGCAGATGGGAAGGAACAGAGTCGGAAGCTGACGGACTTTGGCCCCGGATACCGATTCCAGCCCTTCTGGTCTCCGGACGGGAAGAGTCTGGCGTTCATCGACGAGAAACAACTGATTCGACTGCTGGATGTTGAGAGTGGGAGTCTGACCGAGGTCGATCGGCTCATGTTTCGAACCTCGTTTCCCGCTCTCGAGGCCTTCGAGTTGAGCTGGTCGCCGGACAGCCGATGGGTGGCCTTCGACAAGGGGTTGGACACCCTGATGGAGGCGGTGTTTATCTACGACACGCGCGAGCAACAACTCCACCAGGTGACCGACGGTTTCTACGGCACATCCTCTCCGGTGTTCGATCGAGGGGGTGAGTTTCTCTTCTGCCAGGTGGACCGGGAGTTCTCTCCGTCCTACGGCGATTTCCTGGGCTCCTGGATCTACGCCAACGCGACCCGGATCGCGGTGATCGGGTTGCGGGCGGACGTTGATAGCCCGGTCGGGCCCAGGTCGGACGACGAAGGGGTTGATGAGAAGAAGGACGATGCCGGCGACGACAAGAAGAACGACAAAAACGATGACGCCGCCGAGAAAGAAGAGGAAGACACCAAACCCGTCGAGATTGAGTTTGATGGAATGGAAAGCCGTCTGGTTCTCCTCCCGATCGAGGCCGGGAACTTCGGACGAATGGCGTCCATCGAAGGGAAGCTTCTCTTTGTCGAGCACCCCAGAACTGGGTCCGGAGACGAGAAGCCGGTTCTCAAACTGTGGGACTTTGAAGAACGAGAAGCCTCGGACGTTCTGAAGGGGGTCAGGGATTTCGTTCTTTCCGCAGACGGCAAGAAGATTCTGGTTGCGATCGGGGAGCAACTGGCGATTGTTGACGCAGCGCCGGAGCAGAAGATCGAGACGCCGTTGCGAATGTCGGAAATGCGGGTGGA
Source organism: uncultured Thermoanaerobaculia bacterium (assembly GCA_964430905.1). GTDB lineage: Bacteria > Acidobacteriota > Thermoanaerobaculia > Thermoanaerobaculales > Sulfomarinibacteraceae > DAOWGJ01. The sequence continues at coordinate 19,698 of CAYSHZ010000020.1, forward strand.
GATTGATCCGCGGGCCGAGTGGCACGAGATCTTTTCCGATGTGTGGCGCATCGAACGGGACCTCTTTTACGATCCGGCGATGCACGGTGTCGACTGGAACGCGATGCGGGAGCGGTATGGCGCTCTGATCGACGATGCGGTGACCCGGTGGGACGTCAACTACGTCCTTGGCGAGTTGATCGGTGAACTCAACGTGTCGCATTCATACCGGATGGGTGGGGACCTCGAAAAGCCCCGCAAGACGGGCATCGGTCTGCTGGGTGTTGACTGGGAACGGGCCGAGGGTCAGTGGCGCATCGCCCGGATTGTTCGTCCGGCGTCCTGGGAAAGCAAAACTCGATCACCCCTGGATCGTCCAGGTGTCGATGTCGCCGAGGGTCAGTTTGTCCTGGCGGTCAACGGCCGTCCGATCGGTGATGACCCCGATCCCTGGGCGGCCTTCGAGGGACTGGCGAATGAGACGGTCGAGTTGACGGTCAACGACACTCCAATTTTCGACGACGCCCGGGGAGTGCTCGTCAAGACCATGGCGTCGGAAGCCCGTCTCCGTCACCTGGAGTGGATCGAAAGCAACCGTCACCGGGTCGCCGAGGCTACCGACGGTCGGGTCGGCTATGTCTACGTTCCCGATACCGGCATCAACGGCCAAAGTGAACTCTTCCGACAGTTTGTGCCCCAGGCGACCGCCGACGGGCTGATCGTTGATGAGAGATTCAACGCGGGAGGCCAGTGGCCCGACCGGTTCATTGAGCTTCTCAACCGGCCGCGGACTGGCTATATCCACGTACGGAACGGCCGGGATGTTGCGCTGTCACGGGCATCGCGACCCGGTCCGACGGTCATGCTGGTCAACTCCTGGGCAGGGTCGGGTGGGGACGCCTTCCCCTACCTCTTCCGCCGGGCCGATTTGGGTCCGATCATCGGCACCCGGACCTGGGGTGGCCTGGTTGGAATCTCAGGCTTCTACGGTCTGATGGATGGGGGTGGCGTGACCGTGCCGTCCCTGGCCCTCTATACACCGGAAGGCCAGTGGATGCTCGAGGGTCACGGGTTGGAGCCGGATATCGAGGTCATGGAGGATCCGGCGGCTCTGGCCAAGGGTGTCGATCCCCAGTTGGAACGGGCGATTGCCGAGGTTGAGCGCCTCCTTGAAGAAAGTCCGATTCCCGATGTTGTCGTTCCGGTGCCCGGAGACCGAACGGCGAAGTAGCCTTTGGCTCGGCCAAGAATTAATGCCCGCCTGGTTTTCAGGCGGGCTTTTTCTTGGGTCTGTTGAGCCAAGTGATGATGCTGAAGACATCGCTGGAACTTCACTGGGCTGTAAATGATCAGTCCGAAACCGGCTTGGAAGCAAGGCCTGGGCGTCCGGGATCTTCCGGGCGGATCTTCGGAATGTCGATGGGGAAGGGTTAATTGCGATATGATGCTGGTGAAGGTTCTGGAGGCTTTAATTGACTTCTGGTGAGAGTGCCACTCCAAAAGACAGACTCCAAGTAGTTGAGGCAGCTCGTGTTGCGGGTTTGGACAGTTTCAAGACACCAACCCTAGCGGCTGTCGAGAGGCGGAGATTGCAGCTGTGGATCATGACCCTCTTGCTGCTGGTGTCGGTCACCATCGGGATCGTACTCTTGACCGTGATCGAAAAGGTGCAGTTGCCGTCGTGGTTGTCGCCTGGCGCTGTTGAGGCGGGTTTTCTCGGCCTGATCATTCTTTTTTGCGGCTATGCCGTCGAAAAGGAATTTCAGCTTCGGAAACTCTCACGGCTGTTGATCGAGGAAAAGACTTTGACGGTTGCCCTGACCAGCCGACTCGGCGAGGTCAGTGCTCTCCTGGAATCAGGGAAGGCCCTCAATCTCGACCTTGACCTGGGAGAGGTTGCCGGGACGATCCTCCGGTGCGCCCGGGATCTCCTGGAGGGCCATGATTGTTCCTTGTTGTTATTGTACGGGGAGGACGAACTTCGGACCGTCAAGGTGGCCGGCGAATCGGCTGCTCTGGGGGCAAGGATCAAAGTTGGAGAAGGCATTGCAGGAAGGGTCGCCGAGACCCGCGAGCCGGTCTTGATCAATGGTGTCGTGGAGCATCACGGAGAACGAAAACCGGTCGATGTGCATCCCAGCAGCGCCATGTCGGTTCCCCTTTCCAATCGGGGACAGTTTCTTGGCGTCTTGAATATCAATGCCGAGCCCGGTCGGGTTTTTACCGAGCATGACCTGAGAGCGTTCAGCCTCTTTGGAGAACAGGCCGCCATTGCCATCACCAATGCACAGCTTTTTGAGTCGCAACAGTTGGCTGCATCGAGGAACTCGTTTCAGGCGCTTCACGACGGTTTGACGGGTTTGGCCAACAGGTCCCTCTTTCTCAATCGATTGGACCTGGCTCTGGCGCGTCGAAGAGAGCATGGGAAGAAAGTGGCGGTGCTCTTCGTCGATCTTGACGACTTCAAGAGGATCAACGACCGATTGGGCCATGCCGCCGGGGATGAGGTCCTGTCCCAGGTTGGGATTCGACTCAAGGACAGTATCCGAGCCGGGGACACAGTGGCGCGTTTGGGGGGCGATGAGTTCGGGGTCATTATCGAGGATCTCTGTGATCTGGACGAGATTCACGACGCCGCCCAACGTATTCTCGAAGGGTTGGGGCAGCCGTTTATTCTGGGAACACGGGAGGTTTTGGTCAGCGCCAGTGTTGGCGCTGCAGTTGAGGAGGGAGAGCCGGACGCACAGGGTCCGGATGGACTTCTCAGCCAGGCGGCGATGGCCCTCCACGCGTCGAAAGAACAGGGCAAAGGTACGATCTGTCTCTTCGATCGGTCGATGATGATGGCGGGGTTGCACTGCCTTGATCTTGAATCCGATCTTCGTCAGGCAATCGAGATGGACCAGATCGTAGCTCACTATCAGCCGATCTACTCTGTTGGGTCGAGACAGATTGTGGCAGTTGAAGCGTTGGCTCGCTGGGAACACCCGACCCGCGGTCTCCTGACGGCGGGGGCGTTTATTCCCGCTGCAAAGAGATGCGGGATGCTGGGATCGATTGATCGGTGGATTTTTGAAACCTCGTGCGGTGCGATGCAGGACCTTCGTGCCATCAAGGACGATATTGTTCTCCACGTCAACATTTCGCCGATTCGTTTCCAGGACCCGGGCCTGGTCGAGGACATCGGCCGAGTACTGGAGGGGTGTTCTCTTCCCGCATCCAATCTCTGTCTGGAAATAACCGAAGGCTCGATCCTCAGGGATACCGAGATCACGGCGAAGGT
>CAYSHZ010000021.1:0-13949 GCA_964430905.1 uncultured Thermoanaerobaculia bacterium
TTTGGAGGTTCGAATGCACGAATGGCACCACACAACGGTGTTGGCGGTTCGACGCAACAACACAGTCGCGATTGGGTCTGACGGACAGGTGACCCTGGGCACAACGGTAATGAAACACACGGCGGCCAAGGTTAGGCCCCTGGCCGGCGGCCGGGTTCTGGCCGGATTTGCCGGCTCGGTTGCCGACGCCCTGGCACTTTTCACTCGGTTCGAGGCCAAACTGGAGGCCTTCAGTCATAACCTCGAGCGATCCGCGGTCGAGTTGGCCCGCGAATGGCGTACCGACCGGGCGCTGCGTCATCTCGAGGCGATGCTGATCACGGCGGATGCCTCGACGACACTGCTGGTCTCGGGCACGGGCGAGGTCATCGCTCCGGACGACGAGATTGTCGCCGTCGGCTCCGGTGGTCCCTACGCCCTAGCGGCGGCCCGTGCGCTGGTGGCCCACACCGATCTCGAGTCCCGGGCGATCGTCGAGGAGAGCCTGAAGATCGCCGGCAGCATCGATATCTACACCAACCAGCACATCACGATCGAGGAGTTGGGCTGATGAATATGGACAATCTGACGCCCAAGGAAATCGTCGTCGAACTGGACCGTTACATCGTCGGTCAGGACAAGGCCAAGAGGGCGGTGGCCGTTGCCCTGCGCAACCGGTGGCGGCGGCAGCAACTGGATCCGGAGCTTCGGGACGAGGTGGCGCCCAAGAACATCATCATGATGGGCCCGACCGGTGTCGGGAAGACCGAGATCGCCCGCCGCCTGGCACGTCTGACCGAGTCGCCCTTCCTCAAGGTCGAGGCTTCGAAGTTCACCGAGGTCGGTTACGTCGGACGGGACGTCGAGAGTATCGTTCGCGACCTGGTCGAGGCAGGCATCCAGATGGTTCGTGAGAACCGGTCCCGGGAGGTTCGGGTTCGGGCGGAACGGGCGGTGGAGGAACGACTGCTCGATCTCCTGGTGGTTTCGGCCAATCTTCCGGTCGGTTCCTCCCTGGAGGAGGTCAGAAGGGCGGTCAAGAAACAGCTTCGGGAAGGTCTTCTGGAAAAGCAGGAGATCGAACTGGAAATCACCGAGCAGAAGACGCCGACCGTCGAGATGTTTACCCCCCAGGGGATGGAGAGCATGGGTGTCAACTTCAAGGACATGTTCGGGAACATCTTCGGAGGCAAGAAGACCAACAAGACGATGACTGTCGAAGAGGCCCGGAGAATCCTCAAGGGCGAGGAGGAGGAGAAGCTGATCGACTCCTCGCAGGTCGAGGCCGAGGCCATGAGGCGGGTCGAAAACGCCGGCATCGTCTTCCTCGACGAGATCGACAAGATTGCATCGTCGGAGACTGCCGGCGGGCGCGGGCCCGATGTCTCCCGTGAGGGGGTCCAGCGGGATCTTCTGCCGGTCGTCGAAGGGACGACGGTCAACACGCGCTATGGTCCGGTCAAAACCGATCACGTTTTGTTTATTGCGGCGGGCGCCTTCCACGTAGCCCGCCCGGCTGATTTGATTCCCGAGCTGCAGGGACGGTTCCCCATCAGGGTGGAGCTGGACGCCCTGACGGCCGATGATTTCAGGCGGATCCTGGTCGAACCGAAGAACTCGCTGATCCGGCAGTACACCGAACTGCTGGCGACCGAAGACCTGGAACTGGTCTTCACCGAGGAGGCCGTGACGGCCCTGGCGACGATGGCAGCCGAGATCAACAATTCTGCGGAGAACATTGGGGCGCGACGGCTCTACACCGTTCTGGAACGTCTGCTGGACGAGATCAGCTTCGATGCACCGGAACGAGGTGGCGAACAGTATCAGGTCACCGAAGAGATGGTCAGGGAGGTCCTCGGTCCTCTCGCAGCAGATCGCGATCTGGCGCGGTACATCCTGTGATGCGACGAGCATTGACACCAGCGGCGAGACTGGGATTTGCCGTGTTTTTGCTCGGTTCCTTCATGGCCGAGACGGGGTGCGGGCGCAAGGGGCCACCGCTGCCACCCGAGATTCGGGTTGCCGATACAACCCGGGATCTTCGGGTCGTTCAGGATGAGGAGACCGCCCGGCTCCAGTGGTCCTATCCCCAGATGACGGCGGCCGGTGGGCCCCTCCCGGACCTGGAGTCGGTCGAGGTGTGGCGCGCAGAACTGCTCCTGGCCCAGGAACCGCCACCGGGGATGACGGCCAGAGATCGGGCTACCCGGCAGAATCTTCTTGAGGGACGTGGAGAAATCATTGCTTCGTTGGAGGGCGACGGGCTGGACCGGGCGACACAAGGTTCCATGCTGGTCTTCGAGGATGCCCTGGGTGATCGCGTTACCGCCGCCACTGGAGCGGAATCTTCGGACACCGTTATCTGGTATGCCGTTCGCAGCGTGTGTTGTCGGGGGCGCCATTCGGATTTTTCCAATATTGTCCGTGTGGTTCCGCTCCCTGCTCCGTCTGCGCCTGAGGGCCTGGAAATTGTTGCCGAGAGGGGTGGACCTCAATTGCAATGGACAGCCATCGAGGGGCAGAAGGTCCTGGTTGAACGTTCTTCCGACGGTCAGGCATGGGAGGTTGTCAGTCCTTCACCCCTGATCGAAGGAGAGTGGGTTGACGTCAATGCGGTGCAGGGTAAGACCTGGTACTACCGCCTGCGTTCGGTTATTGCCAGAACCGATGGGACGATCATCAGGAAGGGAGCACCAGGATCTTCCGTTCGGGTGGATTTCCCCGATCTCTATCCTCCAGGTTCTCCGATCGATCTCGTCTGTCTGCCGGAAGCCGGGCGGGTTCGTCTGCGCTGGCGAGCGGCCGATGGCGCCACCGGCTATTCAATCGAACGACAACACCGTAAGGAAACCGAAATGCTGGCGGAGGCAATTTCCGAGATCTCTTTTGTCGATGAGAAGCCGCCGTCAGGCACCGTGAAATATACCGTTTGGGCAGTCGACGCTGCCGGCAACAGGTCGGAACCCTCCAGCTGCAAGACGATTGCCGAAGGTTCGTGATGGATGCCCTCTGGCTGATGGAGGGCGCCGGGAACGACTTCCTGGTGGGAGTCGGCGCCTGGGGTTCTCGTTTGGCCGAGGATCCGGCACTGGCCGCACGCCTGTGCCGACGGCACAGAGGCATCGGCGCCGATGGCGTCTTGGCTCTGGATGTCGAGGAGGAGGATCGTCTCCGACTGCGCTACCGCAATGCCGACGGATCGCGGGCCCGGTTCTGCGCCAATGGCACGAGATGTGCGGCCCTGGCAGCCTTTCGGTTGCTGAAAATGCCGCCGAAACTGGTCATCATGACCGATTGGATGGAGATCCCGGCCGAGGTCGAGGGAGATCAGGTCAGACTGAGACTACCCGCGCCCGAACCGGCCCTCCACCTTGAGTTGGATGCCGGTAGCCGAACGTGGTCGGGCATCCTGATCGAAGTCGGCGTTCCGCATCTGGTCATCCGAAGTGACCCTTCGTCCGATGCCGACTTCTTGAAGATAGCGCCCGAGCTTCGCCGACATCCGGACGTGGGTCCGGACGGCGCCAACGTCAGTTTCTACCGGCCCAACACGGACGGTATTATCGGCATTCGATCCTTCGAGCGCGGTGTCGAGGGCGAGACTCTGTGCTGCGGTTCGGCGGTGGTCGCCGTCGGTTTGGTCGAGATGGCACGGCGCAACTCAGACCGGGTCGTCGTTCGCCCAGTCTCGGGCGATCGCCTTGTCGTCGAGGATTTGGGAGAGGGCTTCGGCCTGACGGGTCCGGCCCGCTTTATCGCCGAGGTGAAGCCCGTGGGAGAGTAACGTCGTACTTAGCCCGCCAGAAATGCGACAAATGGCCGAATCAGGGCCAATACGATTCCGGCTGCCAGTCCGGCGGCGAGGTCATCCGCCATCACTCCCAGTCCGCCGTGGAACTTTTCCAGGCGTCGGATGGGCCAGGGTTTGAGGATGTCGAAGAACCGGAAGAGAAAGAACCCTGCCACAACGAACACCAACAGTTCTCGGGGCGAGACGGCGGCCCACAGAGGCAGAGCGCAGCCGTAGGTCAGCCACTGCCCCGCCACCTCGTCGATGACGACGGGGCCGGGATCGGACTTCCCACGTCTGAGAATTTCGGCATCCGAGGCCCAGAGGCCGGCGATGGTACTTGCGGTGATCATGACGAGGGTGATGACCCACAACCAGGGTGAATCAAGAAGGGGCCAGGCGATTGCCAGCCAGATCAGGGCCGCTGGGGCGGAACCCGCAGTCGTGCCGGGTGCCGGAAAGAGATCTCCGAGGCCGAAGGTCGTGGCGAGGTTGTAGGCGAGTCTGCTCATTGGTCTCTCTTTCGGTCAAGGAGTCGTCGGTGAAAAGCGTTGAAGTCCCCCGAGGAGCACCCGATGACGACATCGCCCGAGCGGAGAATGGGTGCAAGCACGTCAACGGGATCCTCGTCTTCGGAGGGCATGAGGGGAAGGGTTCCGAGGGCCTTGAGGTCCGATGCCATTCGGTCTCGGTCGAGGCAGTCTTCGGGTTCGAGGCGTCCGCTGTGAAAGGGCGGTGTGACCAGGGCGACGTCGGCCTTTGAAAGTGTTTCGACGTAGGCATCCTGAAAATCCCGCCTTGCGGCTGTCAAGGATCGAGGTTCGTAGGCAATGACCAGTCGCCGACCGGGCCACCTTTGTCTCGCGGCGGCGATGGTGACGCCCAGGGCGGTGGGGTGGTGGGCGAAGTCGTCGACGATCAGGACTCCGCCTGCTTCGCCGATGGAGTCCATTCGCCTGGCGACACCGGGGAAGCGCCCCAGCGCTTCGAGGATGCCGTCAGGGTCGAGTCCGGCGACTGCGGCGCCGGCGAAGGCCATCGCAGCATTTTCGGCGTTGTGACGACCGGGCATCGGGAGGCGGAGGGACAGGTTTCTGCCCTGCCAGCTAATGAGAGTTGAGGTCGCGCCGGACTCCTTGTCGAAAACGGTCTCCCCGATCCGGAGGGCACAGTCAGGCGTGGTCCCGACCCTGAGGATCTCGGCCGAGGTGTCGCGAACGCCTTCGAGAGCCGTCGGTGACTGGGCGTTGACGATCACCGTGCCGTGACGGGGTACCTGCGCCGTTCCGGCGCGGAAGGCGGTCAGAACGGCATCGAGATCACGGTAGAGATCGGCGTGGTCGAATTCGACCGAACCGAGAAGAAAGATCCTTGCACGGTAATGAAGGAACTTCGGTCCACGATCAAAGAACGCGGTGTTGTACTCGTCACCCTCGATGATCATCCATGGGCCCTGCCCCAGGCGAAACGATCGCCTGCTCCACTTGAGCAGGCCGCCGACCAGGGTGGTCGGGTCGGTTTGGAGTTCCTCGAAAACCCATGCCAGGATCGAGGTTGTCGTTGTTTTCCCATGGGTTCCGGCGACAACCAGGCCTTCTCGCCCCTCCGAGAGAAGGTAATGACTGACTGCCTCGGCCTGGGACAGGAACGGTCGCCGGTCGGCCAGGACCTGCTGGACTTCGACATTGGTCCGGGGCAGTGCGTTCCCGATGATGACCCGGTCAACATCGGGAATCAACTCGGGGTTCCAACCCAGACGAACGGGAATCTCAAGGTCATCGAGGAGGGTACTCATCGGGGGGTAGAGGTGGGTATCGACGCCCTCGACGCGGTGGCCCTGCTCGTGGAGGAGCCCAGCCACGGTGGCCATTGCGGTGCCTCCGATCGGCAGGAAATAGAGGCGATCCCCCTCCTGGAACGGGCTTTGCATCGGTGAGTCTTTCGGATGAAGAGAGTTTCGTGTGGGCGTCATCAGGTCCTCATTGGTCGGCGTGGCGCTCTCCGGAGGGTCGTCCTGAATTCGTCAGAGCGGTCTCCGGCCGAGAATAATGAAAAAAGAGGCGGCAAGAATCTCTCATCTTGGGTAAGATTGTCGCCGTTTGTGGTGAAGATGACAAGGAGGATTCTGATGAAGCAAACTGGAAAGATCCTGATGCTGAGTGTGATGATGGTGGCGGTTGCGCCATTTGTGATGGCCCAGGGTAGTCCTAAAGTGGTTGTGGAGAACAAGATTGTTGATCTGGGAGAGGTTCCCCAGGGCGTGGTCAAGGATGTTTCGTTCGAGCTTCGTAATGAGGGCTCCGGAATCCTGACCATCAAGAGCGTGAGGCCCACCTGCGGATGTACCGTCGCCGAATTCGACAAGGAAATTCCGCCGGACGGAAAAGGTACGGTCAGGGCCAAGTTGGATACGACTGGATTCAAGGGCGCCATTTCCAAATCGATCCTGGTGATGACCGATGATGCCCGCAACCCGGTGCTGACATTGGCTATCAAGGCGATCGTACAACCCTACATCGACGTCATGCCCCGATCGCTGGTGCGATTCAACGCCCTGCAAAAAGAAGAGGCGGAGCAGAAGGTTGTCTTGGTGGGGACAGAGAGATCAGGCCCCTTCACGGTGACCGGTGTTGCATCGGACAATGATGCCCTCGAAGTATCGTACAGGGCGCTTGGAGAGGACGAGCGGATCAAGGGGGCGTCGGAGACGCAGTATGAAATCAAGATTCGTCTCAAAGACGATGCTCCGGTCGGGCCGATCAGTTCCGTCGTCAAGGTAACGACTACCGCCCCCAAAGCAAAGGTTGTCGAAATCAAGGTCTTTGGTGTTCTCAGGGCTCTGCTGCGGGTAACGCCGCCGGAACTCCAGTTCGGTTCCATTGAAGCGGCACAAGCCCCGGGGCGGAATTTGATTGTGGTCAGCAACCGTCTGGGTACGTCGGTTGATATCACCGACGCCTCCATTGATGATCCCGCCTTTACAACGGAAGTGGTCTCGGTGGAAAAGGGGAAGAGGTTCCAAGTTACGGTTTCAGTCAAGCGGGATGCCGCGTCGGGCATCAAGAATGCTACGTTGGTATTGAAAACCACGGATCCGGACTTTCCAGAACTGAAGGTTCCGGTCAGCGCCAGTATTCGATGAATTTGGATGAGGACTCTCGGCATCGAGACCTCATGTGACGAGACGGCCGTTGCCATCCTGGATGGTGACGGCCGGGTTGAATTTGCCCTGCTTTCATCCCAGATTGCTATGCACGCGCCCTTCGGCGGAGTGGTTCCGGAAGTGGCCTCCCGTGAACACCTCAAGGCGTTGCCGCTCCTGGTGGGAAAGGCACTCGAGTGTGCGGGTGGGCCGCCTGAATTGGTGGCGGTCACGGCGGGCCCCGGACTGGTCGGGGCATTGCTGGTCGGGGTTCGTTATGCTGCAGCCTTTGCGTGGGGGCGGGAGATTGATCTGGTAGCGGTTGACCATCTCGAGGGACATCAGGTCTCGCCTTTCATTGATCTCGATGGTGGTCCGGCACGGGAGGCGCCGACTCCGGTCCTTGGCTTGGTCGCCTCGGGAGGCCATTCCGCGTGGTATCTCACCGGTCCGGAGGGCTCTGCCCGACTCTGTCGTACGCGGGATGATGCAGCCGGTGAGACCTTCGACAAGGTTGCCAAGGTCCTGGGACTGCCCTATCCCGGTGGGCCGGGTGTCGACCGGTTGGCTCGATCCGGGCATGACGACCCGACGCTGTTTCGGCAGCCTCGACTCAAGGATGAGACCCACGATTTTTCCTTCTCCGGCCTCAAGTCTGCGGCAATTCGCGAGATCCGCAAGAGGGGGCTCGAAGGGTTGGGAGAAGACGGGGTTGGTCAGGAGGGTTGCGATTTAATGGCGGCTTTCGAGGCTGCGGCAGTTCGGCAGCTTCTGGCTCCGTTGCCCGTTTTTGTCAGGGATCACCGGCCGGCCGTGATTACGGTCTCAGGAGGAGTTGCTGCCAATACGTTGTTGCGACAAGAGTTAAAGGACGCCGGAGTTGCTCTCGGCATTGAGGTTCTCTTGCCACCCCTGGGTCTGACGACCGATAATGCGGCGATGATTGCCTGGGCGGGGCAGCTGGCCTGGAGACGTGGTCAACGCAATGATCCTCGTCGAATGGATGTCAACGGGCGCGAAGTGTGGCATCCTCCCGGTATGCGGCGGCAGATGGAGAGACGGCAGGCAGTCAAGCGGGCAACGATCACGCCGTCGGGGGAGTGTTGATGAAAAAGTCGGTGACGCGAGAGTATTACGAAGCGATCCTGGTGGCCTTCATTCTGGCCCTGTTCGTGCGGACATTTGTTTTCGAGAATTTCAAGATCCCCTCGGGATCCATGGAAGACAACCTGTTGATAGGGGACCACCTGGTCGTCAACAAGTATCTCTTCTCCCCCAACTGGGACACCGTTCTTCACAAGCTGTTGCCCTATCGGCAGCCGAAACGGGGGGATGTCGTTGTTTTCAAGTATCCCGAGAACCCACGACGTGATTTCATCAAGCGGTGTATTGCGATCGGTGGAGACACTATTGAAATTCGGGGCAAGCAGTTGTGGTTGAACGGTGAGCATAAAGAAGAGCCCTACGTGGTCTTCAAGGATCCAATGATTCGGGGTGTTGGCCCCGGGGTGCCGGCCCGTTTCAGAAACAGAGATCATTTTGGGCCCTATACCGTTCCTGTTGGCAGCATCTTCTGTTTGGGGGATAACCGAGACAATTCGTTGGATTCCAGATTTTGGGGGCCCGTCCCCCTGAGTTATGTCAAGGGACGAGCCGTTCTGATCTATTGGTCGTACGAGGCCCAGCGGAACGACTGGAAATGGCAGGGTCTTGGACACCGGGCCAAACAGTTGGCTGGGGTTTTTGTTCATTTCTTTACGCGGACGCGGTGGGATCGACAGTTTCAGCTGATTCGATGATGGTAGGATCAATATCAGGATGAGCTTTTTGAAGAGGAGGGGTCTTATGAAATTGAGGCGGGAACGGGGTGATGTTCCGGTTGGGTGTCTTGTCGGGATGGTCGTGTTTTTTGTGGCAGTTCTGATCGGTATCAAGGCCACTCCGGTCATGATTCATGTTGGTGAACTGGACAAGGAAATCAACAATCTTGCGGACAGGGCGGGTAGAAGAGACTACAACGACAAGAGAATCGTTAAAGATATCCTGCGAAAAGCTGAAGAAGTCAATCTTCCGGTGACCAAGGAGAGCATCAAGATCGAGCGAGGGCGCACCCACATCAAGATTTGGGTCACCTACCAGAAAGACATTGATTTTGTTGTTTATACGTACCACTGGAACAAGGAACACTTCCAGGACCGACCAATTTTCTAGCTTGTTTCCGTTCGGAATTGTCGGATAGAAACCAGCTGCCGAATCAAGGTCTCATTTCGGCCAGAATGTCATCGGCGGCGGCTTGGGGGTCGTCTGCGGTTGTGATGGGGCGACCGATAACCAGGATATCTGAGCCCGATGAAACGGCATCCGCAGGAGTTACTATTCTTCGTTGGTCATCCCCGGCTGCCCATGAGGGCCGAATACCGGGAGTGACAATCAGGAAGTCGGGGCCGCAGATGCGCCGGATGTTGGCGGCTTCTCTGGCGGAGGCGACGACACCGTCGATACCACACCGTTGAGCCATCTGTGCCCACCTGACGACCAGAGAGTCGGATGTATGATCGATACCCATCTCGGTCAGGGCTGCCCCGTCCAGGCTGGTCAGGACAGTCACGGCGATGACCTTTGTCTGTCGGGTTGAATCGACTTCCCTCACTGCCGCGACGGCAGCTTCCATCATCGACCGCCCTCCTCCGGCATGGACGTTGATCATGTGTGCGCCGAGGCGAGCGCAGTTGGCGGCAGCTCGTGCCGTGGTGTTGGGGATGTCGTGGAGTTTGAGATCCAGGAAGACCGAGGGGCCTAGGGAACAGACCTCCCGAACGAGATCCGGGCCATGGGCCGTGAATGCTTCCAGTCCGATCTTGATCCAGTCGGTGTGGGATCTCAATTGTTGAGCAGTTGCCAGGATCCAGTTGCGGTCACTGCCGTCAAGAGCAACGCACAGTTGAGCAGTCATTTTCACCTCCACCAAGGATGGACCTTGGTCTTCCGGCCATGAGTCTACTTGAGCTCTTCCCGTGGTGAGAAGGTGTGATCGCCTGTACCATGGGAGTCCATGAGGATCAGGGCGGCAATCTGGGCGGCATCGTTGTTCGCCGGGTCAGTGGCCGGGGTTTTAAGCCTCGTGCTGTTGATGCGGCTCAATCCGGACATTGAGCCAACCGCCCGAACCTTCGTTGTCGGTGTGCCTCTGTGGATCAGTTGGGGTGCTTTCCTCGTCGGTGTGCCTTTGGGTCTGGGTGCGTGGATCGTTGGCCGGTCAATGCACGCCAGGGGTTGGGGTGTTCCGGAGGGTCTGACGGCCCTGGTCGCTTTGGTTCTTGTTCTGGCGGCGGGCCTCAGTTGGACCAACGCGGAGATTCACCCTGAATTTCTATCCGAGGGCGGACGGCGCCAACTCCAGCAGGACGCCGTGATGTGGCTGGGAGCGGCCCTGATGACCCTCGTGGTCTCAAGGCTGTGGCGCCGTTTTGGCCGCCGTAGATGGGTGGCAGGGGTTGCACTTTCGTTGGTGATTCTCCTGCCGATCGGTCGGCTGGTTGGGGAACCAACCGCTTTTTTTTCAAGCCTGGAGGTCGAAGCGAAGCCATTGGGTCGGTCTGGACGTCCTCTCTTGGTGTGTGGTATCGAGGGCATGGATGCGACGATGCTGTTGACCCATGGAGGCGGTCGGAACCATCCTCATTTGGATCATCTGATCGAGTCCGGTGCATGGGGTCCGATGAGTCCCTTTCAGCCTTTTCTCGATCAGGCGCACTGGACGACTCTGGCGACAGGGACCCTGCCCCGAACGCACGGTGTGATGTTTCGCCAAGGTTGGCGTTATCCCGCCGCTTTCGAGGGAACGCTTCGACTCTTGCCCTGGACACCCGAGGGTTCGAGGTTGTTTCTGGCCTGGGACCGGGGTCAACCTGTCGAACCTCCACCGTCATCCGTCCCTCCCCTATGGCAGCGGATGGCTTTTTCCCAAACACCGACTACAGTGTTGGATTGGCCCGGTATTTGGGATGACGGCGCAGGCGTCCGCAGGATTCAATCGGCGCCGGAACCTTGGGCTGCCGGTCAATCGCTCGAAGCCTCTCTTGGAGCGATTCTGGTCGGGAATTTCCCTGGGGTGGCATCGGAGATTCTCGGGTCACTGCATCGGGATGAGGCCAGGGTTGAGCAGGCTCGCCTGGCCCTGGAGGCCGGAAGGGAAAATGTGTGGTTGAACCTCCAAACATTGGCGGTTGGGAGACACCTCCTTGAGCCGCATCGGACGGGTGATACCGGGCGTCGGGAGGCCCTGGTGTTGGTGTTGGAGCTTATTGACGACCAACTGGGGCGCCTGATGACAGTATTACCCGAGGACGGGCTGGTAGCCGTGGTTTCTCCATACGGATTTGCCTCCCCTGACCCGCTGGAACGACTTCGAAGACTTCTGGGTGTCGGTGGGGATTGGCGAGCCTCGGCCGAGAGTTGTCCGGAGGGTTCGCTCTTTCTCCTGGGAAAGGGTGTGGCTGCAGGCACGCGTTTGGCGCCGGTGAAACTCGAGGATTTGGCTCCGACTCTCTGCTATCTTCTCGATCTTCCCATTGCACAGTACATGGAGGGACGAGTGATCCTCGAGGCGGTTGAGCCTGGGTGGCTGGAAACCCACCCTCTGCATGTTGTGGAATAGCCGAACAACAGGAAAGACCAAGGACCGATCGTGGCCCGTTGATTGAGGCTGAATTCGGGTTTCTGGGCAATACGATTCCCCTCCCCATGCTAAAGTCGGCATCGATGAATCTCTCCGTCATTGTCCCGGTTTTCAACGAAGAGGCAACAGTCGTTATTCTTCTGGAAAGAGTTGTGACGGCACCCCTCCCCAAAAAAATCGGTAGGCTTGAGATCATCACCATCGACGACCGGTCGAGCGACGGGACACTGGCGGTTCTCGAGGATTGGAACCCTCCCGCTCGAGGGGACGGAATCGACGTCTCGTATCGGGTAGAACGCCACGACCGAAATCGTGGCAAGGGTGCGGCACTGAGAACCGGATTTGCTGCGGCCACCGGTGACATTCTATTGATTCAGGACGCCGATCTCGAGTATGACCCGGAGGAGTATCCCGGCCTGCTGGATCCGATCCTCAAGGACAAGGCGGATGTCGTCTATGGTTCCCGCTTTCTCGGCGGTCCCCGTAGGATCATTTTTTTCTGGCACTTCCAGGGCAACCGTTTCTTGACCCTTCTTTCCAACGTGTTCTCCGACCTCAATCTGACCGACATGGAGACCTGCTACAAGGTGTTCACCGCCGAGGTTCTCGACGCATTCTCGCTGGAGAGCGATCGATTCGGATTCGAGCCGGAGTTCACGGCGAAGATAGCCCGATCGGGGTTCAGGATCTTTGAGGTGCCGATTTCCTATAACGGCAGGACCTACGAAGAGGGCAAGAAGATCGGTTGGCGGGACGGATTCTCGGCAATCTGGACTATCCTCAAGTACAACATCTGGCGTCGATAGTCTCTGTCGAGACTTCCCTTCCACCCGCCTTTTCGGTAAGGTGTCGCGGCGCAGCCCGACGGCTGCCTGGGAGGACCTCAATGAACAAGAGAACCATCGTCGTCATGCCTGGAGACGGAATCGGAAAATTGGTGCTGCCGGAAGCGCTGCGTGTACTGGAAGCGGCTGGATTCGAGGCGGACTGGGTTGAGGCCGACATCGGCTGGGACTTCTGGATCACCGAGGGCAATCCCCTGCCGCAGCGGACGATCGATCTGATCGCCGAACACAAGGTGGCCCTTTTCGGGGCCATCACCTCCAAGCCCAAGGACAAGGCCGCCGAAGAGCTTGGCCCCGAGCTCCGGGGCAAGGGCCTGGTGTACTTTTCCCCAATCGTCGGACTGCGCCAGCGTTTCAACCTGGATATCAGCATCCGGCCCTGTCCGACCTTTCAGGGAAACCCCTTGAATTTCATCAGGCGAGGCGCCGACGGTCAGGCCGAAGAACCCCAGATCAATGCAGTAATCTTCCGTCAGAACACCGAGGGCCTGTACGGCGGAATCGAGTGGACCAATCCCCCGTCCGAGGTCTACAACGCCCTGAAGACCCATCCCAAATTCAAGAACTTCGCCGGAACGCCGGTCGAGGACCTTGCAATTTCCACCCGGGTCTTCACGCGCGAGGCCTGCCGCAGGATCTGTGCAGATGCCTTCGCCTACGCCGAGAAGCACGGCTATTCAAACGTGACAGTCTGCGAGAAGCCCAACGTCCTCAGGGAGACCTCGGGGATGATGATTGGCGAGGCCCGGAAAATCGCCGAGACCTACCCGGGAATCGACCTCTGGGAGACCAACATCGATGCCCAGATGATGTGGTTGACCAAGAACCCCGAGGACTACGGTGTCATCGTCGCCGGCAACATGTTTGGCGACATCATCTCCGACGGCTTTGCCGGCCTGGTTGGAGGCCTGGGATTTGCCGCTTCCGCCAACATCGGAGACGACATCGGCGTCTTCGAGCCGACCCACGGTTCTGCGCCGAAGTACGTCGAACTCGATCCCCCAATCGTCAATCCCATCGCCATGGTGATGTCGGGCGTGATGATGTTGGACTGGCTCGGAGAGACCGCGATCGGCGATCGGATCCGGGCGGCCGTGGCGACCGTCATATCCGAGGGGAAGGTTCGGACCTATGACATGCTCAAGGTCCGGGGTGGTTCTCAGTCGATTGCCCAGGGCGCCGCTTCGACGACCGAGATGACGGACGCCATCATCGCTGCCCTGTAGCGTCGATGGGTTTGTGAGAGGGGGAGGCATCATGACCGAGCCGAAGATCGTCGCCGCAAGCGCGGGACCGACGGGCGACCGAGTCCGTTCGGACCTCAACGTGGGCTATCAACCGGGGGCCGAAACCCTTCGTCTTGAACTCGCCTCCAAGGTCGGCTACCTCTACGGCGATCAAATCGAGGCCGCCGTCAGGCGGGTCGTAGATGCGTTCGGCGTTGAGACCGGCACACTCGTGGTGACCGATGTTGGGGCCGTCGAGTGGGTCATCCTGGCCCGGGTCGAGGCCTGC
>CAYSHZ010000021.1:14049-22952 GCA_964430905.1 uncultured Thermoanaerobaculia bacterium
GGTGACCGATGTTGGGGCCGTCGAGTGGGTCATCCTGGCCCGGGTCGAGGCCTGCTTGAGGCGTGCCGGGTTCGGGGGTCCCGCCGTCCTGCCCGAGCCCGGGCCCGGCATCGATGCGACAACCTCTCGTGACCGACTGCGCCGCAGTCGTTTGTATATCCCCGGCAACCAGCCCAAACTGATGCTGTCGGCGGGACTCTTCGGCGCCGACGGCATCATTCTCGACCTCGAGGACTCAGTGCCGCCGGCCGAAAAGGACACGGCGCGGATTCTGGTGCGCAACGCTCTGGTCGCGATGGACTGGGGTTCGTCCGAACGAATGGTGCGCGTCAACCAGGGTCAGGCGGGGCTCGATGATCTCAAGGTCCTTGGCCCGCACAACCCTCACGTCGTTCTGCTGCCCAAGATCGAGAGACCGGACGAGGTCGTTGGCGCGGCCGAGGTCCTGGCTCAGGTGGCCGGCAGCAGTGATGTCCTGCTGATGCCGATTCTGGAATCGCCCGTGGGCATCCACCAGGCCTTCGAGATTGCTGCCGCCGACCCTGCAGTCGTCGCCCTGACCCTGGGCCTGGAGGATCTCAGCGCCGAGCTGGGCGCTCCCCGGACCGAGGCGGGATGGGAGAGTTTCCACGCCCGCCAGATGACCGTCTATGCGGCTCGGGCCGCGGGTGTGCAGCCGATCGCCTCGGTCTACTCGGACATATCGGACGAAGAGGGACTCGCGGCCTACGTTGCACGGGAAAGGGGCCTGGGTTTCGACGGCATCGGCTGTATCCACCCGCGCCAGATTCCGGTCGTTCATCGGGAGATGACACCGACCGAGGCCCATGTCCAAAAGGCCATTCGGATCGTTCGGGCGGCCCGGGAGGCCGAACGTCTGGGGCTGGGAGCGGTCGCCGTCGGCTCGAAGATGGTCGATCCTCCGGTTGTGAAACAGGCCTTCAGGACGGTGGAGTTGGCGATTGCCGGCGGTGTTCTGGCTGCCGATTGGGATGAGGTCGAGTCATGAGCAATCTCATACGCAACGCAGCAGGACGACTGGTCCCGACAGTTGTCAACGGAAGGGATTCTGCACCCTTTGCTGGGGTCGGAGGCCATCGACCGAGCGGCCACAAGGCAGCTCCGCCGATCGCAACCTGTGTGGATTTCCCCGATGACGGCGACAAGAGGGTCGGCTCCATCGGTGAGGCCTTGGTGAAGGTCGGCCTCGAGGACGGGATGGTCGTTTCGTCCCACCACCATCTCCGAAACGGTGATCTGACGGCCAACGCCGTATTCGATGCCGCCGCCGAGATGGGTCTCAAGGATCTAATGTGGTTCCCCTCGGCGTCCTTTCCGGTCCATGCCAATCAGCTGAAGCACCTGGAGTCCGGGGTCATTCACCACATCGAGGGTTCGATGAACGGTCCCCTGGGCGCCTACTGCTCCGAGGGCCGGATGAAGGGCCTGGGGGTCCTGCGATCCCACGGAGGACGATGGCAGGCGATCCAGGACGGCGAGGTCCACGTCGACGTTGCCGTCATCGCAGCGCCGACGGCCGATTTCTTCGGCAACGCGACCGGCGACCGTGGTCCGGCGGGCTGTGGCCTTCTGGGATTTGCGCTGGCCGATTCGATCTACGCCGACAAGGTTATTGTCGTCACCGACAGTCTGGTTCCCTTTCCCTGTATCCCGTGGCAGATCCAGGGCAACAACGTCGATGTGGTCGTCGAAGTTCCGTCCATCGGTGATCCCTCCAAGATCGTCTCCGGGACAACCCGCGTGACCCAGAGTCCCGACCGTCTCCGCATCGCAGAACTGGCCGCACGATTCTGTGCCGATGCAGGGATCATGAAGCCGGGCTTCTCCTTCCAGGCCGGCGCCGGAGGAACGACCCTGGCCTTCGCCATCTACCTGCGGGATCTGATGCGGTCGGCGGGTGTCACGGCACGGTTTGCACGGGGCGGTTCCAACGAGTACATGACCGCCATGCTCAAGGAGGGTCTGATCGACTACATCCTCGACGGCCAGACCTTTGACCTCTCCGGCGTTCAGTCGATGCACGAGGACCCGCGCCACGTCAATACCTCGCCCTTCACCTCCTACAATTTCCACGGCAAGGGCAACTTTGCCTCGATGGTCGATGTTGCCGTTCTGGGTGCGACCGAAGTCGACCTCAATTTCAACGGCAACGTCGTCACCCATTCCGACGGTCGCCTGCTGCACGGCATCGGCGGATGGCAGAACTGCCTGGCCTCGAAATGCGCCATGCTGCTCGTACCGTCCTTCCGGGATCGCATCCCGGTCATCGTCGATGAGGTCACGACCCTGTGCGGTCCGGGCGAGTTGATCGACGTCGTCGTTACCGAGCGCGGCATCGCCGTCAATCCCCAACGCCAAGATCTGTTGGATGCCGTCGCGGCTTCCGATCTGCCCATCCGGCCGATCGAGGACCTCAAGGCCGAACTGGACCGTATTTGCGGCGTGCCGGCCGCCATCGAGAGGACCGAGGATCCCGTTGCCGTCGTCAAGTGGGTCGATGGGACGATCATCGACACCGTTTGGCGGGTGGGGCAGTGAACAACCCGCGACGAGTTGGGATGAGTTCATCTCCACTCGGAAGATTCCGGAATACTGAATGAGTACCGACCCAACTGATCCAATCTCACGACAGGCCGCCATCGTGTTTGGATTATCGGGAATACTGGGCAGCCTGGTGCTTTTTGCGGGCGACATGCTCTTTTATTACAACGGAGAGAGCACCGACTTGATTGCCAATATGGCGGGCTCTTCATCGGGGCGGATCGTCATCAGTGGTGTGTGTGCGTTGATCGCAGCATGGCTCTATACCCTGGCTTCAGGTCAGATCTATTATGCATTTCAACCTGCACAGAAGTGGATCCGACTGACTGCGTTTCTCTCGTTTACGGCGATCATGATCGCATATGGAGTTGTCCATGGCGCCTACATCGCGATTGCCGTTTCCGCCAAAACCGCGGTTGGACTTGGCCTGGCCCCAGATTCACTGGCCGGTTTGGCGATCACGGCAAACAATGCGTTGAGGTCTGTTGCCTACGTGCCTTTTGGAATTTTCTCCATCGTATTTCTCGTCGCCGTGTGGGCGAGGAAGACGTTGTATCCGCGGTGGTTCGTGCTTTTTTGTCCCGCTTTCCCATTTATGGTGAGTGGACGTATTGTCGAGAACCTTGAGGGAAGATTGAAGACCATCGTTGGCGGTGGTTATCTCAATTTGTTGCTCTTGGCTTTCTTCCTTGCCTCAACCCTTGTTCTGGCGAGAAGACGCGTCTCTCGTCGAAATGGAGACTGAATGCAACGTCTGATCACTGTCGTCTGGTTGGCCCTTCTCGCGGGAGTTGTTGCCATGTTGTCAATTCCCGAGTCCCGAGAGTTCTTCGTCGAAACGACCCGAGGCTTTCCCTTTACGACGGGCTTCTTCAAGATCGGCCTCCTCGGCACGATGGGCGAACTCCTTGGGGGCCGGATTGCTACTGGTCGATGGACGGTGGCCGGGATCCGGCTTCATCAGAGGATCCTGGTCTGGGGTGTACTCGGCTGGGTCTTTACGGCGGTCTTCCCACTTTTTTCTTTCGGAGTCGATGGGCTGCTGGCCAAGGGACTGATCCCCGGCGCCGGTTCGGCCTTGGCCGCCGCCTTCTGGAAATCGTTCTTCATGAATTCGATCTTCGCCTTTCCCATGATGGTCTTTCACCGGATCACCGACACCCTGATCGAGAGGGGCAAATTGTTCTCCCTATGGCCGCTGGTTGATGTCTTCACCGCGATTGACTGGAAGAACATGTTCCACATCGTCGGTGCGTCCTGCTTCTGGTTCTGGATCCCGGCCCATACCTTCACCTTCACCTTGCCGGCGGAGTTCCGGGTGGTTTGTGCGGCACTGCTGGCGGTCATTCTCGGAGCAATTCTCGGTCTTGCCAAGAAGAGGGCATTGCGGGATCAATGATGAAACCGCGGGTTATCTGTTGGCCTGTGAACCGTGGGTAAGGAACGGTCAATCCGAGGTTTGGTCAGGCGGCTTGTTCAGGAGCAAAGTTCGCCGGCCCGCCTGGCATGGGCTGTTGGTGTCGGGGTTGCGATTGGAGTATCGCCGTTCTACGGATTCCATCTCGCCATCTGTGTCGTCGTTGCGACGCTGTTCGGACTCAATCGGTTGGCAACATACTTGGCGGCCAATATCTCGAATCCCTTCCTTGCGCCCATTCTGGCCTTTGCCTCGATCCAACTGGGAAGTCTGGTCCTAAGGGGCCGGTGGATCGGTCTTGACCTTCAGAGTATGCGGGGAATCGACCCCTGGCAGTTTGGTGAGGACTGGCTTGTGGGTTCAGCAATCCTCGGGCTGGTATTGGGTTCTGTTTTTGGCGGGATTACCTTCGTGGCGGCGTCGAAGTATCGAAAGGGGAATCCCCTGACTCCGGACCCAATCGCCCTGGCGATGTCCAGGGTCGTCCGCACATACCGGGCCGCTGGACGTTTCACCATGGGTTTTGTCTGGGGCAAATTTCGACATGATCCGGTGTATCGCCAGGTTGCCGGCTTGTGCCCGGTTCCGGGGCCGGTCATGGATTTTGGGTGCGGCCGGGGACAGATGGGCCTGCTGATTGCGGATTTGCAGCCTGGGATCGGCGTCGTTGGAATCGACTGGGATCGCCGAAGGATCCGAGCGGCCAGGGCGGTTGCCGGCGATAGGCCATCGGTGTCGTTCGATGTCGGGGATATCCGGGAAGCGCCAATTCCTCCGAGTGGGTGCATCCTGATGCTCGACGTTCTGCACTACAACCCGATCGAGGTGCAGGATGCAATCCTCGATCGTGCAGTGGCCGCCCTGGTTCCGGGGGGTGTTCTCCTTATTCGGGACCTCGACATCGAGGCCGGCTGGCGAGCCCGGGCCACCGTGTGGCAGGAGCGATTCGCGGGCTGGATCGGTTTGAATCGTGGCGTCACCCTGAGTTTCCGGTCGGGCCGGTCGATCTGCCGGCATCTCGAGGAGGCCGGTCTCGAGGTTGTCATCAACGGCAGCTCCGACGGGTTGCCCCTGGCCAATGTCCTGATCGAGGCGACCAAGGCGGTTTTGTAACTCCGGCGGTTGGTTCTACTCGATCGTAATCGGCGGCATCCAGACACATCCGGGGGTTTCGATTCGGCCGGTTCGGACCCAGCGGTTGAGGGTTGCGATGGCGGTTTCTTCGCCCTTCTTCTTCTCCAGCATTTGCTGCCACCAGGGAAGGACCTTGGGATAGTCCAGCAATTTCACCTTGGTGTCGGCATCGATGCCGGCCAGGTTCTTGGCGGCGGCGAGAGCCGTGTCAAACCCACCCAACTCGTCGATCAGGCCCTTCTCCAGAGCCTGGACTCCGGTGAAGACTCGGCCCTCGGCCATCGCATGGACCTCTTCAGTGGTCTTGCCGCGAGATTGGGCGACTCTTTGCAAGAAATCGCCATAGATCCGATCAAGCTGCCCATCGATGATGGCGCGCTGCGGGTCGGTCCAGTCTTCGAGTTCGCCGTAGATGTTGGCGTTGGCGCCCCAGTCCATTTTGCCGTAGGTGACCCCCAGCTTCTCCGACCAGAATTTCTCGGTGTTGAAATGTCCCCCAAAGACCCCGATAGAGGCTGTCAGGGTTCCCGGGTCGGCAACGATGTGCTTGGCGCCGCAGGTGATCCAGTAGCCGCCGGAAGCGGCCAGATTGGACATCGAGACAACGACGGGCATCGTCTCGGCGACCCGGATCATTTCCTGTCGGATGATTTCCGAGGCGACGGCGGATCCACCGGGGCTGTCAATGCGGAAGACCGCAGCCTTGACGTTTTTGGCCTTGCGAAGGTCCCGCCATGCCTTGGCGATGGTCTCCGAACCCATGATGTCGCCGCCGAACAGGGGGTTCATGCTCTTGCCGCTCTCACCGCGCATGATGGCGCCGGTCGCCGTGATGACGGCAATCCTGGCGCCGCCGGATGATTTCTTGAGATGGGTGAGGTAGCGGTGAAGACCGACGACCTTGGTTTTCCCCTCGTCTTTGGTGCTGATTCGTTCCTGGAATGCAGTCCAGTCTTCCAGGTGATCAACCAGGCCTGCAGTCACGGCGTCGGGAGCACTCATCGGACAGGTGTCGATCAGGTGCTTGACCTCGCCGGGTTCCATTGTGCGTCCGGTGGCGATGTCTCCAACCATCTGATCCATGATTGACCCGAGCAGCCACGCGGTCATCTCTCGGGCGCCGGGGGTGAAGTCGGTTTCGGTATACATGAACCGTGCGGTCTTGTAGGTACCGCGTCCCGGGAACTCCGGCTTGATGCCCAGCTTGTCGAAGGTACCCCTGATGAAGGGGGACCGTGCCGAGAGGCCGATCAAATTGACGTCACCCGCCGGATTGATCGAGATCTCGTCACAGGCGGACGCCAGGTAGTAAATGATGTTGCCGGGGGAGAACTCGCCGGCCGTGTCCATATAGACCGCCGTCCACTTGCCCGCTGCCCTGACTCTTCCAAGCAGGGCCCGGATTTCCTGGACTGTTGCGAAGCCGCCGCCGACCCTGTCGATCCGAAGGCGAACGCCTTTGACCCGATCATCCTCGGCCGCCCTCACCAGGGCCAACCGGATGTCCCGCAGGGAGGTTGGGGCATTTCCCGTCAGCTCGGCAAAGGGGTCCTCCGCAGCCACCTCGACGATCGGCGCTGCAAATCGGAGGGAGACAATGATGTTGCCCGGAAGTCGTGTCTTCGCAACTGACGCCACCAGCATCGCCGCGATTCCCGCGACGACGATCAGCGCCAAACAACCCAAGCCGATGAAGAGTCCCTTTTTCTTGGCCATGATGTCTCCTTGTCGTCTCCACTATACGCAGGCGGACCGCCCGGGTTCACCGATGGTTGGTGTTATTTGGGCCCAAGGATCTTGGATGTCGCCTCGGCGCCGGGCATGACGATTCTGGATGCCTCTTGCCGCTGCATCTCCCGGGCCTCTTCCATCAGGGCCTCGATGCCGGCCTGCACCGCCTGGGGATATTTCTCGATGGCATCCTTGAGGTTGGTCGCCTCGATCTTGCCGCTGACGGGCAGGGGCCCCATCTGGGACATGATCTGTGCCTGGGCGAAAAAGAGAAGGGGGCGTCCGAGGTCTCGGTTGCCGTCGGCGTCCAGCGGAGTCAGCCGTCGGATGGTTCCGACGCGCAGATCCGTGATCACTTCTTCAAGATAGAGGTTGTTACGATCGAACTGGACCTGGTCGAGGCCCGTCACATTGGGTTGATCCATGAGTATCCTCACACACGAAATTTCCGCCCCTTGAGGGGCAGGATCGATTATGGTACACGAAACCAGCCGCAGACTCATCCTGCGGTGGGGGAGGCACGACATGGCGCTGAAAATGGCAACGAGAATGGCGGAGCTTCGGGCTTCGGAAATTCGGGAGATCCTCAAGCTGACCCAACGCCCGGAGGTTATTTCTTTTGCCGGCGGCCTGCCGGCGCCGGAGACCTTTCCCGCAAAAGAACTGGCCGAGGTGACGGCAACGGTATTGGCTGACAGTGGAGCCAAGGCCCTGCAGTACTCCCCAACCGAGGGCTTTCCCCCCCTGCGGCAGGCCATTGCCGACCGGATGAACGGCAAACTGGGGACGGCCGTCGAACAATCGGAGATTCTGATCCTCAGTGGTTCGCAGCAGGGCCTGGAATTCACGGGCAAGATTCTGCTCGATCCCGGTGACGTCATTCTGTGCGAAAGTCCGACCTATCTGGGCGCCATCAATGCCTTCAAGGCCTACGAGCCGCGGTTCGTCGAGGTTGAAACCGACGACGACGGCATGGTGCCCTCGGATCTCGAACGCCGTCTTGGCGAGATTCCGAACGTGCGTTTTATCTATGTCATCCCCGATTTTCAGAATCCCAGCGGCCGGACGTGGAGCCTGGAACGCCGCAAGAGCTTGATGGCGTTGGCCCGTCGGTTCGAGATCCCGGTCATCGAGGATAGCCCGTACACCGAGTTGCGGTTCGAGGGGGAGCCGGTACCGCCCCTGAAGAGTCTCGAGGGGTCGGAGTGGGTCGTCTTCCTCGGCACCTTCTCAAAAGTCTTCTGCCCCGGCCTCCGCCTGGGATGGCTCGCTGCGGCGCCGGAGCTCTTCCAGAAGTTTGTCTTCGTCAAGCAGGCGGCCGACCTCCATACCTCGACCCTGGGTCAGATGCAGCTCTCGGGCTACCTCGATCGTTTTGGCCTCGATGGCAACGTCAAGGCAGTTATTGATCTCTACCGAAAAAGGCGGGATGTCATGCTCCGCATGATGGAAGCCCATTTTCCAGAAGGCATCTCATGGACCCGGCCCGAAGGCGGTATGTTCCTCTGGGTCACCCTGCCGGAAGACCTCAATGCCCGGGATCTACTGGTCCAGTGCCTCGAGGAAGACGTTGCCTTTGTCCCCGGCGGGGCCTTTTTTCCCAACGGCGGCCACGAAAATACCCTGCGCATGAACTACTCCACCAGCTCCGAGGAGCGAATCGAGGAGGGGGTTGCCCGGATGGCGAAGGTGTTGCGGGGGGTGATGGGGTAGGAGCCGTTTCGTCGTCCGGGACCGCTTCCGGGACCGCGACGGCGGCAGGGACCGCTTCCGTGACGGCGTCCGGTTCCGCGTCGGGGACCGTGAACCGCCTCCGCGTCAGCAACCGAGCAGCCAACGCCGACATCCAAACCAGCGAGCGCCAAAAAACCTCAAATCGGGGCGTGCCGTCCTTTGTATTGTCCTCAAGAAGGCGATCCGATAACCGCAATGTGGGGGACAATGCAGAGGGGGGCAACCCTCGGCGAGCGCGAAGGCAACCGAGTCTTGGCCCAAGCCGTAGGCCGCCGAGATCATTTCCTCACGAGGCGAAAACCTCCCCGTATCGAATCAGCCGCCT
>CAYSHZ010000022.1:0-21286 GCA_964430905.1 uncultured Thermoanaerobaculia bacterium
CACCTCCGGATACCGTTGGGAGGTTCGGCCAGGGGACGGGCATCGACAGCAACGCGCAGCCGATTCGTCTTCATCGGCAAGGCTTCCCCGGAACAACAACTCCACCTCGGCCTCGACCGTTCATGAACCAACTCTCATTGGCCACCATTGTAGAGCTTCGGACCTGCCGCGGAGAAACCCGTTTCAGGAACCGTCAAATGGGAAAACCGGAAACGATAAAACACCCAAAAAAATCCATGCACTCCCTGCCGATTTTCCGGCGCTCCCCGGTATGATGCCATTCGATGCCGACCGTGGACTACCGTTCAGAACCTTCCGCATTCGCCGAGGCAGAGGCGCTCTACTTTGAGGTGCGAACCGCCGAGAGTCGAGTCCTCCCGGTCGAATCCATCCGGAGCCTGCCCATGCCTCCGCCCGGAGATCCCCACGCCGACGAATGGCGAATCCGCGCCGCAACCGCAGACCGAATCGTCCATCACCTCCAGAGGAGGCAACCCGGTCTTTCAATCCTCGACCTCGGATGCGGCCCCGCCTGGATGACTGCTCTCCTGGTCCGAAAACTGGGTGCAAGGGCGGTCGGGGTTGACTGCAACCGCTCGGAACTTGAGAGGGGCGCCGTTGCCTTCTCCGACGTTCCCGATCTGGCCCTGATTTTTGGTGACATCTTCGAACCGATCGTCGACGAACACTCTTTCGATGTGGTCATCGTTGCAGCCGCCCTGCAGTACTTCTCCGACGCCCGTGTCCTTATCCGGCGGTTGATCAAACTGCTCAAACCTGGAGGCGAGATTCTGATCGCCGACACGCCTCTTTACCAACGAAAGGACATCCCCTCGGCCATTGAAAGAACTCTCAACTACTACACCCGAATGGGCTTCCCGGAGATGGCCGGCTTCTACCACCACCATGCCCTTGAGGACCTGGCAGATTTTCACCCTCAGACCCTCTACGATCCCGGCAGCTTCGCATCCAAGATTCTCCGGAATCTCTTTCGACGCCCCCTGTCGCCCTTTCCCCTTATGTCGATCTCCGCTTCCCAATGACGATCCAATCCTCTCTCCGTCGGACTGCAATCCGAGCCCTCGTGCACATCCTTCACAGAAGGAGCTTCCGCTTCGCGGGCGCTCGGTTCACGGTCAATGACGGAGTACTCAACCCAACCCTGTTTCGGGCCTCGCTGATCTTCGCCCAAGAAGTCAGACGAACCACGGGAACGACCCCAACAGACGTTCTGGAACTGGGTTGCGGTTGTGGTCTGACATCCGTTGTCCTGGCCCTCGACGGACACCGGGTCACCGCCATCGACAACAGCCTACAGGCCATCCGCAATACCCGGGCCAACGCCCAGACCTCCAGTGCAAACGTTCGGACCGTCTGTTCGGACTGGGACACCGCCCTGAAATCGGCCCTCAAGTTTGATCTCGTCGTCACCAATCCGCCATTTCTTCCGTCCCGCCCCCCCATGCTTGAACACGCACTCTGGGGAGGGTCCGACCTCGAGGTCGTCAAGGCAGCATTGGCGGCCGCCAAACGCCGTGTTCGTCCCGAAGGTCGAATCCTGCTGCTGACGTCCGAGCAGAGCGGTCGATCGGAGGTTCTGGGAGCCATCGAAGCCACCGGACTGGAATCGGTCAACAACAGCGTTGTGCACCATTGGGGAGAACGGCTCCATCTGGACCTGCTAGCCTTGTTTCCTTGTTCATGAAGATATCCGTTATCATTCCCGTTTTCCGTGGCGACCGGTACCTTCCGGAACTGCTGGACACATTAAAAAACCAGGATGTCGAGGACCTCGAAATCCTCGTCGTCGAGACCGAACCCGGCTCTTTCTGTCGAGAAGCCACCCAAAAGCACGGCGCGCGATGGATCGCGGTCGATGCCACAGAGTTCGATCATGCGGGCACTCGGACGATGGCCGCACGGGAGGCACGGGGCGACATCCTCGTCTTTTTGTCACAGGATGTCCTGCCCTCAACACCCTCAACGCTGAGCCTCCTGATCCAGGGCCTTCTGGAGAACAACACCATCGGCGCCGCCTATGGACGTCAGATTGCACCCAACGACGATCCACCCTGGGGATCAATCAAGCGGGGATTCATCTATCGGGAGGGGTCCCATATTCGCACCCAATCCGACGGGGAGTGTTTCGGCTTCAAGGCCACCTTCCTGTCAAACGCCTTTGCAGCCTACCGCCGTCAGGCGTTGGAAGAAGCTGGGTGGTTCGGCGACCGAAGCCTGATGTGCGAGGACACCAGTGCCGGAGCCCGGCTTCTGCTGAAGGGATGGTCGATCGCCTACGTCGCCGACGCCACCGTCGTGCATGATCACCCAACGGCTCTGGGGATTGAGGCCCGCCGTTATTTCGATATTGGAGCCGCCTACCGGGATCTCCGCTGGACCCGGGGTGAATTCGGTCCGCCCCGTCCCGAAGGCAGACAGTTCATCACCTTCGGCATCCACCATCTCGCGGCGACCGGGCGTTCACATCTCATCCCGGTCTTCGCGACCCGTGGCTTGGTCAAGCTGGCCGCCTATCACCTGGGCAAGAGGCACCATCTCCTCCCGAGGAGCCTGGTCTCTCGCCTCAGCGGTTTTCCGGACTGGTGGCGGAGAAAATAGCCAAGGCCGCACATGACAGCCACAACAACGGGGCTATCCGATCAACTTCAAAGTAGGCGTTGAAGAGACTGCCGACGGCCAGGGAAGTGACTGCTGCCGTCCACCCCAGGATCAACCAGCGGCGATCCCCATTCTTCGTCTCGACTGCCCCGTGCAGCCCGGACCAAAGTGCGACGCCAAACAGGGCCACGACCAGCATCAGGCCGGGAACCCCCTGCTCTGCCAGGGCCGAGAAATACTCCGAATGGGCATCGCCCCGGTCTCCCTGGAAGGAACTGTGCGAGGTCAGATTTTCCCAACTCTGGAATACCCCATAACTCGTCTCGTAGGTCCCTGGCCCGAAGCCGACCAGCGGCCGCTCTCGTCCCATCTCGAAAGCGCACAACCAACGATTGAGCCTCTCGCCTGTCGAGGGATCACTGGGTTTCCAACTCTGTCCCAGACCCGATGATCGATAGATCCCAAAGGAACCGAATACGACAACCAGGACCAGTGCACCGATGATCATCAGCTGTTGAACCCGCAGTCCAAGAGCGTGGAGGGCGATAACTCCGAGGCCTGCCATCAGGGACAACCACGCCGCGAGGGAATGGGCCGCCCAGACGACCGGTACCAGACCAATTATGAGAAGGGCCCACCCTCCACCATAACCACCCTTTCGATCGTGGCGCTGAAGAGCAAGGCCCGCCATCACCAGCATCCAGAAAACCAGGGTCGCTCCATATTCCAGGTGGTTGGGAAAGAACGGCCGACCCACCTCAAAAGAGGTTGTGTGGGCAAACCAACTGGGCGCGTGATGCCACACTGTCCAGCCGACCGTGGGAAGGACACCGGCCAATCCCGCCGAGACCGTTACGGCGGTTCCCATCCCCAATCTCGAAAAAACGACCAGCCCCCCAACGAAGAAGGTCATGACGTATGCCGTCCGCATCAGGGCGTATTTGAGCGAGACAACCGGATCGACACTGGTCATTGCCGTCACCACGGTCCAGACCAGGCCCGCAGCAATCATGAGGGAGACCGGATGTCGAAGCAGCCGCCTCGCCGGCGCCTCCCCCAGAACCCAGAGTACGGCAAGCAACACTACACAGACCACCAGCAGCGGTTCGAGGGGAACGGCAACGATCGTCCTGCCGCCTGAGAACGGCCAACGAAGACTCAGTGGAACCGAGGCCAACGTTACGAGCCAGAGCGTCCAAAACCACCGACTCCAGCCGGAACGGACCCTGCTCTCCACCCCTTCAGACCCCGGGTCGACTGAGATCGTAGGCCACCCGACCGACACCGACCAGGAGGACCAGCAACACCGCCGAGAGGACTATCGGGAGACGGAATGTCTTCCGGATTCGGTATTCGAAGGCTTTGGCCCGGCCAACGACAACCCACGGCCATTCGCCGTCTAAAGAAAGATCGTCCAGCCGACGCCGACGAATACGAAGCGCCGCAAGATCCCGGGCAACCAGATAGCTTTCCGCCGCAAGAACCAGACTCTGGGGTTGCTCACTCATCCCGGCCTTACCTGCATACCGCTCCTCAATGAGCGCAAGTTCGGCGGTCTCATCCTCGATCAACCGATCGAGTTCCCGGGCCATCTTCTCCCGCCGCACCTCGTCTCGTCGAACCCATTCATCCTTCAGGGCCTCAAGGATTGCCTCCGCAAACGCCGCGCCCCGGTCTCCGTCCTCGTCATCAACAAGCAGAAACACCACGTCGTGGGTCGGACCCGCAACCCGGACCCGCTGATCCCAGATCCGGGACCACGATTCAAACCAGCGGGGATCGGCGGTGTCCAGACCGTAGCGTTGCGCCATGCCGCCCTTCAGGCCAACCGCCTCTTTGACCTCACCGCTCATCACAACCCCAATGACACCTTTTCCCTCCGTCCCAACGGTGGAATCGGTCCCGTCCCCTCCGGTCGATGCGTCCTGTGGGGGAGGGGGCACAATCCGCAACTCCAAGGTCGTCCTGAAGACCTCGGGAGAGGAGAGCCACGAGAGTCCAACAACCGCAACGGCGAAGACAGCCGCCCCGATGATCCACGGCCACGCACGCAACACCGACCGAATCACCTCACGGGATCCAATCACCGAGATTTCCTCATCCATCGAACCTCCCTCGGTCAACGGCCCGGTTCAGGGCCGTTTCCAATGCATTCGTGGTCGATTCCCACCGAAACCGCTCCACAACGACCTCATGTCCCTCTCTGCCCAACCGCTCGGCCTCCCCAGGTCGGTCAAGCAGTTCGATGACTGCCCGATCCATCGCCTGAAGATCGACGACCCGAATCACACCCTCCGGCATCGCCAGGGCCTCGGCGGCCAGAGGCGTGGTAACGCAGGGCAGACCCATCGCCATCGCCTGGAGCAACTTGTTCTGCATCCCCGTGCCCAGTTCCATCGGTGCCACAAAGATCCGGGATTTCGCATAGCACTCGGCGATGTCCTCGACCCATCCGCTGATTTCGACGCCATCGGATGCCAACCTCCGAACACTCGCCGTCGGATTGGCGCCGGCAATCAAGAGACGGGCTGAGGGGCGGTGATGCCTGATCTTCGGAAAGATGTCATGGACCAGGGTGTGGGCGGCCCGAACGTTGGGAGGATAGGCCATATTACCGACGAACAATAGGTCCCAGTGGGGGTCCTCCCTCCGCGGACTGAAGACATCTGTGTCAACTCCGTTGGGAACCACAACGACACCCTGTCGTCGATCGAGGGGCAGGGCGCCACAGTCCCGGTCGGAGATCACCGTGTGGGCACTGAATCGATCGAAGACACGCCGCTCGTACCGTTGAAGGAATCGATGCTCGAGGGCGTGAGCCCACCGTGCCCACCATCCCCCAACAGCGGCTCGCTGGGCCATCCCACAGGAAAAGGCATCCATGTAGTCCAAGAGGCTCGGCACCTTCAGCTCCCGGGCGTATTCGGCGGTCCGGACCAGCTGGAAAAAGAGCAGGTCGGGATTTTCCTCCGCAACGATGGCCCTCAATCGATGTTCGGCATCAGAGTGCGTGAAGTATCCGACCTGGTAGGGCAATCCCCCGGCCATGGCTCTCAGACCGGATCTCCGGCCCTGGCCGGGCGTGAAGGTCAACACCTCGACCCTCCGGCATCGACGGTTCAAGACATCTCGAGACTCCCTGGAGACCGGAACGTCGGACAGGGAACACAGAACGATGTCATGATTCTCCGCCATTAAACGAATCTGGTGGAAGGCACGCAGCTTGTCACCCTTGTCCAGGGGATGGGGAAAGCGGGGAGTGATGACGAGGATTTTCATGCAGTCGACTTCGCCAACAGTCTATAGAATTTTTCCAGGGCGCCACTCAAATCGGAGATCAAATAGCTGCTCCGTGCAAAAGCGTGTGCCTCGATTCCGAGACCGGCGACCAGCGATGCGTCCCCAAGACATCGATCGATCGCGGCGATCCACTGCGGCGCATCGTCCGCAACCAGCAGGTGCCGGCCGTCTTCGACGCCCAGGCCCTCGGCTGCAACGGGGCTGGCAATCATCGCCTTGCCCAGCGCCATTCCCTCGATGATCTTGACCCGGAGGCCACTGCCCGACAACAGGGGCACGACCATCAGTCCGTGGTTGAGAAGATAATCGGCAACATTGTCAACTTCACCATCAATGACAACGCCGGTCCCCGAGGCCTCCCTTTCCAGGATTTCCGACCTGCGCCCCGCAAGATGCAAATCCAGCTGAGGATGACGGCGTCTGACCTCGGGCCATACCTCGCGAAGAAACCACCCGACGCCCTCTCGGTTCGGCGCCCAGTCCATCGCCCCCAGGTGGACGAGATCTCCAGCCGTCGCCACCTGAGGCGTCCCCACGACCGGAACACCGACACCAATGACCGTCACTGGCTTCTCGGTCCATTCCCTGCACTGGGCGGCAACCGGTTCGCTGATGGCAACCACACCGTCGACCTCTCGGCAGGCTGCCGCTTCCATTCTTTCCAGACGATCCGCCTGGCGGTTCAACCACCAGGACACCGGGGCCCTCAGTGCCCGAGCCCGGTCCCTGGCAATCCGGAACTCGGCGTTTTGGGCACGGTAGATGACAATCCCCTCGAAAACACCTCGAAGATACTGGAGATAGGGCAAAACCCCGACTCCATCCAATTGGAGAACATCCGGCTCCGACCGACGCAGGCGATCTCGCAGGAATTCCAGAACACTCCGATCGAAGAACCTGTCAAGCTGGTATGGAGTCGGGCGAAAAAGATTCGCCAAGGCACCCGAAATCCGGAGCCGTGTATCAACCTCGACCTCATCGCACCGGATGGCCCCGGGGATGCCGGCACCTCCAGGATGCTTCGAAGTCGCAAGGGCAATCACTTCCACTTCGACACCCCGATCCACCAAGCCCTCGACCATCCGCGCCGTGGCGACCGTTCCCCCATCGACCATCGGCCAGGGGGGCTTGTGGCAGAACACCAGGACCTTCATGTGATCTTCACCCCGGACACAGAACCGCAATCGAGAAACCCACATTTCTCACCAGGTATCGGCACGAAGTGGAAATCGGAAAGAGACACTCTCATTACAGGGAGATTGAAACACTCTCCGACTTTGGTCAACCCACACCGAAACTCAGGCACAATAGCCTCTCGATGATCGACGACACCCGACACCTTCATCTGACCGCCGCCCTGACCACACTCGTGCTGGTCGGCAGCGTGTTCGGGCAGACGAAAATCCCGGCCCTGGGCGTTGGGTGGTCCAATATTCTGGTGCCCCTGGGGGGTCTGGGCCTGATGTTCTTGCATCGAGTGAACCTCTCCCCGATCCTTGATCGATACCGGGCCCTCTTCCTTCTGGCCGGTGTCCTCGGGGTCTGGGCGCTGATTGCCGCCATCGCAGGATGGGATCCGGCACGGAGCATTCGGTGGCTGATCAAGGTCGGAGGATGGTGCACCGTCTTCGTCGGTGGCGCGGCAGCCTGCCGCAAACCGCCACACGCGTGGGCTCTCGTTCGGGCCCTTTGGTTCTGTCTGGTCGTTCTTGCCCTCGGAGGCATCGCGGAGTCTCTGGCCCCTGACAACCCTCTCTGGCTCGTCTTCCGTTCCGAACATTCCCTGTCGATCCAGCCCAGAGCCGCCTCATTTCTGGGATGGCCCAACCAGTTCGGGCTGATCATGGCTGCGGGGGTCTTTTTCAACGAGTGGCTTGGAGCCCGTGGCATTGTCAACCGATGGGCCGGCGCCATCGTACGGGTTCTCCTGGTGACCCAGTTGGCACAGTCCGGCAGCCGGAACGCCTACCTGGCCTTTGCCGGAACCCTCGCATGGTCTTTCGTGACCCGAAGCCTTGATCGGAGGCGGGCTCTGGCAGCTGCCGCGGCTTTCGCGATCGCCGTCGTCGTTCTCCCCGTCGCTTCCCTTCAGGCGGGCCTGGGGCGGGTTTGGGTCCCCCAATTGGAACCGAGACTCGAGGGACAGACCTGGGAACTCAGCAACCGTGGGGAGACGTTCTCACTGAGGTCAAAAATCTGGCGAGAGGCCGCAACCGAAATCGTCCAGAATCCCCTGACCGGCATCGGTCCCGACGTCTTCCAGGTGGCGGTCGGCCCCCGCGTCATGCACCGCGAAGGCTACAACGCTCACAATTTTCTCCTCCAGATCACCGTAGAAACCGGAGTCATCGGGCTGGTACTTTTCCTTGTGTCGTTCACCGTTCTGGTGTTTCGAAGAACACCTGATTCGGTTGCGGCCCTGCCGCTCCTCGTGATGACATCGGGTCAATTCCTCGACTGTTTCGTCCACGATCCTCCCACGATGGTCTTCTGCGCCCTCCTCTTTGCTCTGCTGCTGGGGGAGCCGCCCGAACCTCCCGGGGTCCAGTAATGATTCGGGATTTCGGATGGACCCTGCTCCACCACGGCGTCGGCCGAGGCGCCCTCTTTGTGTTCTTCCTCCTGCTGCCGTGGCTGATGGATGTCGACGACGTCGGGCGCCTGACCCTGACCTACACCATTCTCCTGCTACTCCTTCAACCTCTTCTGGACACCGCCGTGGGAACGATCCTGGTCAAGTACACCTCCAGACGCCAGTGGTCCACGGTCCGCCAAACCCTTCATTTCCTCCCGAAGGCAATCCTGTCCGCCGCCATTCTCGTCGCCGCAGTCTCTATTGTCGTTCCCGGCCAGGCTCCGGTCCTGCCCCTTTTGGGCGCAGCGGTTTTGGGCGCCATCTGTTTGAACAGTCTCTACGCCTGGCGACGAGGGCTGGGAGACTTTCGAATGGAGGGCATCGTCGGGAGCTTCCACAAGGTGATGATCGTTCTGGTACTGGGCCTCCTGGCGACAACGGGATGGACCGGGCCGACTGCTGCGGCCTCGGCGATGCTGATCGGGATCGTCTGTGCTTGGTTTCTGCTCTGCATCGTTTTCCCGGGCCCGCTCCGGCAGTTCATTCGACTGGGGACAGGGCCTTCGGCTGCACATGCATCGACGGCCTCCCGCCTGAAAGAAGGCCTCGTCCTCGGGACGGTCGGCATCGTCGGGCTGCTCTACTTGAGGATTGACATCGTCATGCTGGGTTTCCTCCGTGGCCATACGGACGTCGGACTGTACTTCACCGCCGCCCGAATCCTGGAAGCCTCGTTCATCGTTCCCCACGTTGTCATGCTGGTCATTTTCCCCCGGTTGGCCGGAACAGATAACGAGGAGAACCTCCTCGGACGAACCGCTCTCGGCCTGGGAGCAGCGGGCATTTTGGCCGCCGGAGTACTGGCTGCCATCGGTCGATGGATCATCCCTACCCTCTGGGGAACGGGCTGGGCGCAGACGGGAGAGATCCTGATCGTTCTCAGCCTTGCAGCGCCGCCGGTTTTCCTGGGATTCGTCATGACCCAGGCCTTGATAGCGGCTGACCTCCAGAATCGCTACCTGGTGGTCGCCATCGTGGGGCTCGCCCTCAATATCGGCCTCAACCTGGTACTGATTCCCCATTGGGGAGCACACGGCGCCGCAGCAGCGACCGTCCTCACCGAAATTGTGGTCACTGCGGGCGCGTTCCTAGCCCGCATTTCTCACCAGTGATCTACTGCGGCACGACAGATCATCACGACCCAGATTCAACCGTCTTCTTCCTCTCATGGACAGGAGACACGGGGCGCCGATACAATCCCCCGGGTCACCATGGTTCAACCTTTGACTCATACCTCCCGCAACGACCCATCGTCGATCATCTCCGACAACCATCGGCGAGCCGTACTCCGAACCCTTCTCTACTACGATCTCTTTGGGTTCCCCCTTCAAATCGATGAGCTCCGCCGGTATTCAGACATCCATTGGCCCGATCCATCGGACCTTGACGCCGCCATTGACTCCCTGGTTGAACGGGGACTGGTCGAACGGGAAGAGGCGTGGCTTCACCTCGGCCGGCACGTTCTCATCGAGGAACGCATGGAGGCCCAGGCCCGGGGAGAACGGGTCATGCCTCGGGCGATCCGCCGATCTCGACTGATTGCGCGCTTCCCCTTTGTCCGTGCTGTCGCCCTCAGTGGAACCCTCTCCAAGGGAGTTTTCGCACGGGGTGACGACGTTGACTTCTTTGTCATTACCTCTCCCGGACGGCTCTGGATCTGTCGGGTCCTCCTGATGTCTTTCAAGAAGATCTTCCTCTTCAACTCGCGCCGAACCTTCTGCATCAACTACCTCGTGACCGAGGACCATTTGGAGGTTCCGGACCACAACTTCTTCACAGCAACCGAGATCGCCTGGCTGGCGCCAATCGTCAATGCTGAGTTGTTCGAGGCCTTCATCAAGGCCAACGACTGGATCAAGGAGTTCCTGCCAAACTGGGTACCCACAACAAACAGATCCACCACTGGGTGGAGACACAGTCTCCCGGCCCGGGCCATCGAGACTCTGCTCTCCGGAGGCCGGGGAGACTCCCTGGACGAGCGCTGCCGAAAGCTGGTCGAACGGCACAACCGTCATCGCTACGACCATTTGGAACCGACCGAATTCGAACTTGCGATGCGGACTGCAAAGAACGTGTCAAAACATCATCCCCGGAGCTTCCAGGCACGAATCCTCCAAAGGTTCGACGACCGGATCAGGGAGTTCGAAAACCGGCATAACGTCAGCATCAACCCACTATGAAGATCCTCTTCACCCACTCATATTTTCTCCGGCTCGATTCCAAACAGTGGAAGACCGCCAAGCCCTACCCTCCGCTGGGAACGCTCTATGCGATGGCTTGGTTGCGGCAGCTGGGACACGACGTTGCTCTCCATGACACGATGTTTGCGGAAGGGCCAGAAGACCTGCTCCCCGCCCTCGAGACCCATCGGCCCGATATCCTTGCCATCTACGACGACGGCTTCAACTGGCTGACAAAGATGTGCCTGACGACGATGCAGGACGCGGCGCTCGAAATGATCCGTCTCGGGCGTGAGGCCGGGTGCAGGGTTGTCGTTTGCAGCTCAGATGCCTCAGACCACCGGGAACGCTATCTTGAACACGGCGCCGACGCCATCATCCTGGGAGAGGGCGAGATCACCCTGGGAGAAGTGATCGACGCCCTGACGAATGGCCGGGAAATCGATACGTCCATCGACGGTCTTGCACTCCAGGACGACGGCGATGTTGTTTGTTCGGCACCCCGCAAGACCTTGAGGCAACCCGACGCCCTGCCCCGCCCCGCATGGGATCTGATCGACCTCCATTCCTACGAAGAAATGTGGCGCCACCACCACGGCTACTGGTCCCTCAATCTGGTCTCCTCCCGTGGCTGCCCCTACAGCTGCACTTGGTGTGCAAAACCGATCTACGGAGACCAATACATCCTCCATTCTCCTGAACGCGTCGTCTCGGATCTTGCATGGCTCCGGCAGCATCACGATTTTGAGCATGTGTGGTTCTGCGACGACATCTTCGGACTCCGGGCCGACTGGCTGGAGGCCTTCGCCGACGACCTCGAAAAAAACGACCTGGACCTGCGTTTCATGATTCAGGCCAGGGTCGACCTGCTGGCCCGCCCGGAGATCGTCGATCCGCTGGTCAGGGCAGGCCTCGAAACCGTGTGGATGGGCGTTGAATCCGGCTCGCAGAAGATCATGGACGCGATGTCGAAGGGCATCACTGTCGAACAGATCCGAGAAGCGACCGGACTCCTCAAGGCCGCCGGGGTCCACGTCGCCTTCTTCCTCCAGTTCGGCTATCTCGGCGAGGAACGCGAGGACATCGAAAGGACGATCAAGTTGGTCCTTGAACTGCTTCCGGACGAGATCGGCATCTCGGTCTCCTACCCCCTGCCGGGAACGCCGTTTTTCGAGACGGTCAAGGCCGAGATGGGATCGAAGACCAACTGGACCGATTCCGACGATCTGGCTCTGATGTACCGGGGCGCCTTCAGCCCCGCCTACTACCGTCGGCTCCATCGCTACCTCCACCGCAGATTCCAGACGGCCAGGGGCATCGAGAGCCTCAAGAACATCATGAGGCGCCCGGAGTCCATCGATCGGGCCGGCCTGAGAACCGCAGCTGCCACCATCGTTCATGGTCCCGCGGCCCTGCTGGAACACTTTCGCCTTGGACGGCTCGAAAGGACATGAACAGGGGTACCTTCGATACCGCTGCGGCCGAGTACGACGATGTCTTCACCGACTCGGCCATCGGCCGCCTCCAGCGGGATGCCGTCCATCGGTATCTCAACCGCAGAATTCTGGACGATCGTCCCCTATCGATCCTCGAACTGGGCTGCGGAACCGGCGAAGATGCCATCCACTTCGCGGCCGGGGGACATCAGGTTGTGGCAACCGACCAGTCGCTCTCGATGCTTGAGGTGACCCGGCGCAAGGCCGAGGATCGAGGTCTCACCGAAAGGATTCAAACCTGCCGGATCGATCTTCGAAATCCTGATCTGACTGATCTCGGGGGACCGTTTGATTTGGTCTTCTCCAATTTCGGAGCTCTCAACTGCATTGACGGTTCCGGACTGAAAGTCCTGGCTGCGGCCGTTGCCGAAGTCACAACCAGGGGCAGTCATCTGATCGTCGTCGTCATGCCACGCGCCTGCCTCCTGGAAATGCTGTACTTCCTCGGTCGAGGGCGTCCCCGGACGGCCTGTAGACGCCTGGGAGGTGGACCAGTCTCGGCCACGGTGGGCCAGTCACGGGTGACAATTTGGTACCACGGCCTCAGGACGATCAGACTGAGCTTTGCTCGGCACTTCACACGGCGGACCGTCGTGCCCATCGGCTTTGCAGTTCCGCCCTCCTACCTCGAGAACCGCTTTGGACGCCACCAACGGCTGCTGACCATCCTCGATGGATTTGACCGGAGAGTCACACCACTGAGCCCACTGGCCTCGATCTCCGATCATGCCCTGATCGATCTGGAGCGACGATGATCTCTCGATTGAAGACCATCGCATCCCGAGAGTGGTTTCTGCTCTTCGCCGGAGCGTTGGCCGTTCGGGTGATCGTCGTTGCCGCCACCGGTTTCGACGGTCTTTATGGGCAGGATGCCTACGCCTATTTCGACCAGGCCATGGCCCTCCGAACCGGCATCCTGCATGGCATTCTTGCACCGAACGATTTCTTCTGGCCCCAGGGCTATCCCTTGATGGCGGCAATGGTCTCCCTGATCATCGGATCCGGACCCCTGGCCGCCCAGTTGGTCTCCCTGGTCGCGGGAGCTGCGGCAGCACCCCTGACATTCCTGATCGCCCAGCGCCTGCTACCCCGGGAGAACCGCAGCGCATCGATCCTGGCAGGGCTTTTCGTCGCCGTCGGCGCCCAGGCCGTCATCAGTTCGATCGTCATCATGTCTGATGCTGCGGCCCTGGCCCTCCTGCTGGCAGCGATGTGGATAGTCCTCAAGTTCCACAAGCATCCGAGGAATCTCGGACACCTCGGGCTCGCCGTCTTATTCGGCGCGGCGGCCGCCGCCACCCGGTGGGCCTCACTCCTGGTCGGTCCGGCACTGGCCCTGCCGGCCCTCCAGGGCCTGGACACGGGGGGGGGGCGCTCCCGTCGATTCGTATTTCTCGTTGGCGGTGGGACCTTCGCCCTGATGGGAACAATCCTCGTTGCCACCCTGAAACTCGATGCGATCTCCGGGTATTTCGAGCGTTGGAGCCTGATCAATCTCCTCCACGGCCCTATTGCAGAGATCCCATCCCAGGCACTGTCGGCCAAGGTGCCGGGGCTGATTTTCTACCTTGCACCCATCTACCACCCCGCTTTCCTCGGGCCCCTTCTCGGAGGCCTGGCCCTGTTGGGTCTGTGGAAAGCAGGTTCCGCATCCAGTCGTCTTTCGGTCACACTCTTGATCGTCTGGATCGCCGTTCCGACGATCTTCTGCGCCGGCCTCCCCCTCCGGAACCTCAGGTTCTGTCTCTTGACGCTCGTTCCCTGGTCCATTGCCGCGGCGTGGGGCGCATCGGCACTTGCGACCACTCTCCTTCGGCGCCGGATCATCGTTCTGCTCGTTGGATTCTCGTGCATGGCAAATGCCGGATGGGGGGTTCACCGCATCGATCGACTGACTTCAAATCAGGAGAACCTGATCAAGACCGTCCGTGCCGTCGAAGAACTCATCCCCCCTGATGGGATCGTTCTGACCTTCGAAATCACGCAGTTGATGCAGCATCATTCCCGGGTTGAAACGCTGGAACTCTTTGATCAGACCCCCGCATCGATGGAGCGACTGCTCGCCGACCATCGACCCCTGTTCGTTCTCATCCAACCACTGGACATCGAGGAACGATGGCAGGATCTTCCTCCAGGGCAGAATATCCGCGAGCTCCAACGCCACGGCAGGCTTGTCGAGACGGGGCACTTCGGACCCTACACGCTCTCTCGGTTCAAACCCCTCTCCTCCGCGCCGGAGAGACCGTGAGGGATCAGCACCTCCTCCTGGTAACACCCGGTTTCCCGGCCGACGAGGGGGATTCCCTGTGTACGCCACCGGTCCAGTTGTTGCTGGAGGCCCTGAACTACTCCCACCCGGATCTCCGAATCAGCGTACTCGCCCTGCACTACCCCTTACCCGAACGGCGCTACCTCTGGCACGGACGAACGGTTCAGACACTCGGGCTGGACAACCGGCCTTGGCCCTTCAGATTGTTGGGTCTCCTCGGTGCCCTCGGCGCCGCCCGGGCCTTTGATCGCCAATGCGCCATCACCCATGTCCACGCCCTGTGGCTCGGTGATGCCGCAATGACGGCCTGGAAATTCTCCAGGACAAGGCGTCTCCCCCTCTCCTTAACGGCGATGGGACAGGATATTCTGCCCAACAATCGCTACCTGTCCCTGTTGACCCGGTCTCACGCTTCGATTGTCGCTATTTCCGACCGGGCGGGGAAGATCCTGGAGCGGTCGACGGGACGACCTCCCGCCAAAATCATCCCCTGGGGCATCGGACCCGGGCCCGAAGATCTCCTGCCCACGAAGGATCGCCCCATTGATGTACTGGGCGTTGGATCCCTGATCGAACTCAAGGCATGGGAGACTTTCCTCGATGTCGTCGAGGCCACGACCGAGCGGGGTTCACCGATCCAAGCTGTCCTCGTCGGCAATGGGCCATTGCGACCGGCACTGGAAAACAGGGCCGAGAGCCGAGGCCTGGGCGATCGGCTGACGTTCACCGGAGAGCTGCCCCGACCCGAGGTTCTTCGACTGATGGAGCAATCCCGGATCCTCCTCCATCCATCAATGTTCGAGGGACAGGGCTTCGTCTTCGACGAGGCCCTGTCACGGGGCATGTCAATCGTTTCCCGACCGGTGGGCGGTGCCCAACCGTCCCCAAGGTGGCAGATCGGTCAACCCGAGACCTTCGCCGGTCAGTGTCTTGAACTTCTGAGAAACCCGCCGGCGACGACGCCGCTGGTTCTCCACCCCCTGGAGAAAACCGTCACCGACTATGTCGAGCTCTGGGGTGTCCCGTCATGAGCGGGACCGGTCTCAGGTCCCGATTGGCCTTCGGACTATTGACGGCCTTCGTCATCGGTTGGTATTGGCTTCCCTCGACCCACTCTTTGGGTAGTACTCCCCACAACCTGCTCTTCTACCT
Organism: uncultured Thermoanaerobaculia bacterium; assembly: GCA_964430905.1. Lineage (GTDB taxonomy): Bacteria > Acidobacteriota > Thermoanaerobaculia > Thermoanaerobaculales > Sulfomarinibacteraceae > DAOWGJ01. The sequence goes on from CAYSHZ010000022.1 coordinate 15,652, forward strand.
GCTTGTCATGCCCTGGCTCTGGCTCCTCATTCCGATGAAACCCGGATTCCGGGCTGACACCGCGCCGTTGACCTTCGCGTCGGGTGCGTTGATTCTCTATTTTGCACTTTCGTCCCTCTGGGTCACCGGACCGGTCGAACGATCAACCGCCGTCGTTGCTCTTCACGCCCTGGCGACGGCTACCTTTACCCTGGCTGTCACCCGGGTGTTCGATCGACGACTGCTGGATCTCTTCAGACGCATCGTTATTGCAGCGGCTGTCTCGATCACAACCATTTCAATCATCGCCTGGGTCTTTGGCCGGACATACCACACGGGACGTCTCTATTCGGCAATCCACTTCGAACACCCCAACCTCTTTGCCCAATACCTGGGCTTTGCATTTCTGCTGGCCCTGTCTCGGATTCTGCAAACCGGCGCCTACCGACACACGCCGGTCCGGATGGTCCTCCCTGCAGCCACCCTGGCCCTTGGTCTTGTCCTGACCCGCGGCCGTGGAGTGATGCTGGCCGTCGGCGTTGCCGCCCTTTTCGGCATTGCGGTCCGGCGGGGAAGAGGACCTACGCTCCGAATGGCGGCCGTCGTCGCCATCGTTCTCGCGCTCGTGCTGTTGACCGGACCGACCTTTGTCGGCTTCATTCAGCGCGGCGACGCCGGGAGAATTGAAATCTGGAAGACGCTGATGGCAAGGACGGCTGATCGGCCCCTGATCGGAGCAGGTCTCAACGCCCGTGACGATGTCGTCTTCCCCAGGGGGTCCGCAGAGTTCCCTGACGGCTTCACCGTTCCCCACGTTCACAGCGCACTGGTCGGCGCCGTCTATTTTGGAGGACTGATCGGTCTGGGACTGTTGATTCTGCTTGTTGTTCTGGCCGTCAGAAACGGTCTTCGCAATGCCCGGGAAGACGGAGAATGGGACCCACTGATCCTCCTGGTCTTCGGTCTCATCTGTCTGATTGTCGATGGAAACCGCCTGGTGTCGGAACCCCATCTTTCCTCGTGGCTGCTCTTCTGGCTTCCCCTGGGCCTAATAGCCGCCGGTCCTTTCGAACGACTCCCGGAAGCCAATTTACCTTCCGAAGGACAGGCACCGCCTTGGGATCATCGTCTCACCCGGCCCCTGATCGGCGGCATCATGCTGATCGTTCTGGCAGGAGTCGCCCTCACCCTCCGGGCGCCACATATGGGCCAAAACATCGACGAACCCCACACCTGGAGGCAGTGTGACACCGCCCAGTACATCCACGCCTTCGTCACCGATGGAATCGACGTCTTTCATCCCTCGGTCTGCTGGATGGGCGATCACAAGGCCCTGATCCTCGAGTTTCCACTGTATGAAGCCATCGTTGCCTTCGTTTCCGGGCCCGTATCAACCCACATCACGGCACGCTGTATCACCCTGCTGTTTTTTGCCGGATCGGCCCTCTTCTTCTTCCTGCTGGTCACGGCCCTGTTCAACCGCGAGACCGCAGGAATCGCAACCATGCTGTCGATGATCGTTCCGCTGGCCCTCTTCTACTCCCGGGCAATCCATATTGATTTCTCGGCTCTCTTCTTCGCCCATCTGATGGCATGGCTCTGGGTCGAGGCGATCAAACGAGACTCGGCCCGTTGGTTGTGGGCGGGCTCGGTCCCCGCCGCCATCGCCCTGATCATCAAGGCACCCTACGTTCTGCCCTTCGTGCCTCTCCTGATCTGGATGGTCGTATCCAAACGCCGGTGGCGGCTGGTCCTGCGGCACCTACCGGCTCTTCTTCTCCCTGCATTGGCCTTCACCGGCTGGCAGTGGCACGTTTTGAAGGTCAACGCCACCGCGCCGGACTGGTTCTTCATCCCCACCTACCGCCGCTTCACCAGCAACGCCCACTGGTATTTTGGACCCCTGCAGATGCGAATGAGGCCCGAGCTCTGGGGTCGTATCCTTCACCGGATCTTCTTCGAGATCACCGGATGGATCGGCCTGGGCCTGGCGGTGATCGGACTGGGATCCCCATCAGAGAACCACCGAACGACCCTGTTCTGGTGGTGGGGGGGCGCTGCTCTCGGAGTCCTGGTCTTCTTCAACCTCAACGTCGTCCACAACTACTACCAACTGGCCCTGGTCGGCCCGATCTCGGTCGCAATGGCCCTGGGGGTCATCAAGATTGTCGGACTCCTCCACCGTTCCTCGGCCCTCGCCCACACCGTGGCATTGCTGCTCGTATTTGCCGTCGGATGGGAGAGCGTCACCTGGGCCGAACAGCACTACTACAAGGTCCTCGAACCCTTGCGAACTGCGGGGCTGGCAATTGGCACCGTCGTTCCCGAAGATGACCTGGTCATCGTCTCGTACGGAGGCCTCGACCCCCGCTCACCCCACCTGCTCTACCGTGCCCGCAGATATGGCTGGTCCATTCCCGACCGTGATTTGGAGCCTTCCCTGGTCAAACGACTGGAAGAAGAAGGGGCCGGTTGGCTGGTAGTTGTCGGCTCCAGGCCACCGACCGGTCCACTGAGTATCTACCTCAAGGGCGTGCCGTTCCAGACCATTAATCTTCCGGACGGAAGGACTCGAGTCTTCGTCTACCATCTGTCCGGCCGGGCGCCCCTCCTCTTCGGAAACGACTTCGAAGAGGGAGGGATCATCGATTGGACCTCTCCCCGCAGCGACACCAATTGAAGGAGTGAATCAGAACGGCTGTTCCTGGTCACCATGATGCCGTTCGGCATTCTCGAACCGGGTGAACTGATTCTGGAAGACCAGATCAATATCACCGATCGGACCGTTGCGCTGCTTGGAGATCAAGAGCTCCGCCTCGCGCTCGTCGGCCTCCTTGTCGTAGACCCACGGGCGCACGATGAACATGACGACGTCGGCATCCTGCTCGATGCTCCCGCTCTCCCGCAGATCGGAGAGCTGGGGCCGCCTATCCGATCCCCGCTGTTCCGGACGCCGTGAGAGCTGCGACAGCACCAGCAACGGAACCTCAAGCTCCTTGGCCACACCCTTGAGCCCGCGGGAAATTGCCGACACCTCTTCGGTCCGGCTGGTATTGGACCGTCCCCCGGACATCAGCTGGAGATAGTCCACCATCACCAGATCCAGCCCGTGCTCCTGCTTCAACCGCCGGGCCTTGGCCGAGAGTTCCATCACCGTGATCCCGGGCGTGTCATCGATCCAGAGATCGGCCTTCTTGAGCGTCTCGGCAACCGCCGTGATCTTGGGCCAGTCGTTCTTGGCCAGATAGCCGTTGATCAGCCTCTTCTGATCAACCCTGGCCTCTGAAGACAAGAGCCTCCGGACCAACTGCTCGGCCGACATCTCCAGCGAGAAAACCGCAACCTTCTTGTTGCCTCGAATGGCTGCATGGGCACAGATGTTGAGACCCAGCGACGTCTTGCCCATCGAGGGACGGGCGGCCAGGATGACCAGATCGGTATTCTGCAGACCCCCGGTCTTGTCGTTGAGCTCGTAATAGCCGGTATCGATCCCGGTCAGGGCACTGTGGGTCTCCTGGGCCTTTTCCAGGTTGATCAGTTCCTTCTCGGTCAACTTTCCGATCGACTCCAGACCACCGCCGAGCGTCCCTTCGGCGATCTCATACACCGCCTTCTGGGCACTCTCCACCGCTACGGTCGCCTCGCCCTTGTCGATTGAACAGGTGTCGAGGATCGATCGGGCAGCCTGCATCAACCGCCGCTTGACCGCCTTGTCGAAGACAATGTCGGCGTAATAGCGGACGTTGGCAACGTCGGGAAGCGCATCGATCAAAGACGACACCAGAGCCGCCCCACCGACCCTCTCGAGAAGACCTTCTTCCCGCAGATGATTGGTCACCGTCAGAAGGTCGGCCGCCTGGCCTCGCTGTTGCAGGGTCAGGCAGGCACCGTAGACCATACGGTGTTGATCCAGGTAGAAATCCGGTTCTTCCAGTTTCTCCATCACGCTCAGGAGCGAGACGGGATCAACCAGAATCGCACCGAGAACCGCCCGCTCCGCCTCGAGATCGGAGGGCGGGCGGTCACCAGCCGGCGCCGTTGGGAATGGTGGAGCATTCACAGCCATGGCAGATCATCGTACCTCAGCCTGATGCGAACTGGAATGCCCCACAGTCACAATTGAGTTTATGGTACGTTTCCCATCCCTTCCCCAGTGTATGATTACGACTGCCCGATTCAGAATCGGTGAGGAGAATTTGTTGTGTTCACAAAGAAGCCCGTCATATTTTCATGGTTATTGCTAACGCTCGTTCTGGTCTCGACTCATTCGAATGCCGCCAGCGTCACCATTCTCATTCACGGTTGGCATGCCAGCAGCGGTGTTCCCTGGTGGCCCACGGCCATGCAGTCAGCAATCGCCCAGCAACGCCTTGGCGGTGAGGAAAAATTCGGCACCATCACCGTCACCGGGACTACCGGCAACCTGACCGCCACCTGCAGCCCGTGGAATGTCAACCTTGACAGCTCCTCCAGCGGCGAAATCGTAATCGTGGTGGACTGGCACGCCGTCTCGGACCATCTGGTCAGCGGAGTTGCGGCCCAGGAGGTTGCGGCAATCGTTGCACCCAAGATCTACCAGGCCCAAGGGGCAGACCGAGCGCTGGCCGAGCTCCCCATTCACCTGATCGGCCATTCGCGGGGCGGGGGCATGGTTTGTGAACTGGCCCGGCTGCTGGGTGAGCAGGGCATCGAGGTGGATCATCTGACACCCCTGGACCCCCATCCCCTGACCGCGAGTGATCCCCAGCCCACACCACCGCTTCCGTCAATCATCGACACTCCGGTTGCGGTTTCCGAGAACGTCCTGTTCGCTGACGGCTACTGGCAAAACATCACCTATCCCGAGGGTGAGTACGTCACGGGCGCCTACAACCGGCTATGGACGTCCCTGCCTGGGGGTTACCACAACAACACAACCTATGCCAGTATCGGCGATCACCTCAACGTCCATCTGATGTACCACGGAACCATTGACCTGACGACACCGACGGACGATACCGAAGGCACTCTCGGTTCCACTGAAAGAGCCGCCTGGTTCAACACCTACGAGACCGACGGCGGTGTTGGAGGGCAGAACGCCGGCTTCATCTACAGCCGGATGGAAGGCTCCGGCGACCGGTGGTCCACCGACACCCCGGTTGCGGGAGGCGACCAGATCGTTGACGGAGTTCATGGCGATCCCCTTCTCGGGGGCAACGGCGCCCGCAGTACCCTGGGCTGGAGCAGCGCCCACTGGCCCAACGTGATCACGGTGGATGTTTCAAACACCGGCAATCCTCTGGACGCCGGTTCGTACTCGGTCGTCGTCGGTGACACGCTTTCGGTCCGGTACACGGCCCGCGATTTCGACAGCACCTCAACCGTCACCCTCTACCTCGATGCCGATCTCGGCCCCTACAACGGGAATACGATCCTGACCATCGGATCGACGGGTCACAGCGCTTCGGGTTCCTCGATTTTCGAGAACACCATGGCGTGGGACACGTCCACCGTCGCGCCGGGAACCACCGGGTATGTGCTGGTGGAAATCACCGATGGAACCGACACCCGCTCCATCTACGCCTCTCCCAAACTCAGGTTCACGGAGACACCGCTGTTTGCCGACGGTTTCGAGTCGGGCACGACGGATGGCTGGGGAGGCTGACACCCTGGGAAG